>JAFUBA010000152.1 GCA_017460395.1 Clostridia bacterium
GCCTGATTCTCTGCAGGAAATCGGGGAGGAAGCTTTTGTTGGACTGAAGGATCTGGTCATCTTTATTCCAAGCACTGTGACTTATATTGCGGATAAAGCCTTTGGCAATAATCTCATCCCATGCTGTGAGGAAAACAGCTATGCCTGGCGCAGATGCAAAGAATTGGAATTATGGCCTATAGCCATGGAGGAATGGATGAACACTCATCATTGATACTGACCTCCTCGCCGACGATGGATCTCTCTCAGTGTAACTGCCTCGCATGATTTCTGCGGAACGCAATCTTCCGCGCTTTGAAGGTTTTGCCGGGTGATCATGTGGCAAGAGTACTGTGAACGACATTTTTCCTAAGCTATGAAAGTGCCCGACCAATCGATCACTGATTCTTCGTGCCATAGTGCGGACGCAAAGAATCACCACAGAGGGGAATTGTTTCCTGGCAGACTGCGAGCAGTGAAGACGCTTTGGCAACATACCGTCTTCTATCCACCAGCACCTTCGTATCAGCAAGAAAACACAGAGAAAAAACAGAACCCGGCTTGACACAGAAGGGAAGGGAAGTATAATCTCTTTCGTGCTTTAGCACGATAAAGTGACAAAGAGGTAATCTGTAATGAAGAAACTGCTTGCTCTTCTGCTCACCGCCGTCATGCTCCTGAGCGTCTGTGCTTTTGCCCAGGCGGATGCCCTGAGTGATCTTCAGGCAAAGGGAAAGATCCGGATCGGTGCCAACATTGAGTTCCCGCCCTATGAATTCTATTACGCCGACCCCGAAACCGGCGTAGAAGAAATTGCAGGTTTTGATATGGCTCTGGCCCGTGGCATCGGGGAAGAGCTGGGCCTCGAGATCGAGATCGTGGACCAGGCCTTTGCTGGCCTCATCACCGCACTCAATGCCGGTGACGTTGACATGCTGATCTCCGGCCTCGCTGTGAAGCCCGAGCGTCAGGAAGTCGTAGACTTCTCCATTCCCTACTTTGCCGGCGAGCAGATCATGCTCATGACCCGTGAAAATGCCGACAAGCTCAAGACCGTAGAAGACATGAAGGGCAAGCGCGTGGGTGCCCAGATGGGTTCCCTCCAGGCTCAGATCCTGGAAGAGCAGTTCCCGGACAGCGAAGGCTTCCTCATTGGTGAGCCCTCCATCCTGGCTCTGGATCTTGTGCAGGGCAACATTGACGGCTGGCTGATCACCGATCTGGTGGCCAAGCAGTACATCGCCGCCTACGCCGACAAGGTGGAGCTGGTGATCTGTGATGTGCCCGTGGTGTATGACAACACTGCCGGTATCGCTGTGGCTGTGGCCAAGGGCGACAATGCTTCTCTGCTGGAGATCATCAACGCCTACATCACCCGCGTAAAGGAAGACGGCACCTTCGACAGCTGGGTGGATACGGCAGCCGCACAGGCAGCCTCCCTGCTGGAGACAGCCGAATAAACCCGATTGCGCTTCAGGCTCCCGTTCAGGTTCACCCGGCGGGGGCCTGTTTTTCGCCTGAATCCATTCGACCTGAAATTCCCTGGAGGAATCAGTATGATTGATCTTGCCAAGGTATGGGAAATCTTTATCACCAAGTTTTCTGTCTTCATGGAGGGCGTGGGATCCACGCTGGAGCTGGCCTTCTTTACGGTGCTGCTGGGCTCAGTCCTGGGCCTGTTCGTCGCCATCTTCCGCCGCACGAAGTTCTGGCCCCTTCGGATTATCATGAACATCTATGTGGCCTTCATCAGAGGTACGCCGCTTCTGGTGCAGGTGTTGATCATCGTCTACGGTCTCCCGCAGCTGGGCTTCCGTCTGCCGAGAATGACGCTGTGTGTGATCGCCCTGGTCATCAACTCCGGTGCCTACATGGCAGAGCTCATCCGTGCCGGTCTCCAGTCCGTCGATCAGGGCCAGATTGAGGCTGCGGACTCCCTCGGCATGAGCAGCACGCAGAAGATGTTCAATGTCGTCCTGCCCCAGGCCATCAAGGTGACACTGCCGGCCGTGGGCAACGAGTTTGTGGCGATCATCAAGGAATCCTCGGTGCTCTATGCCGTCGGTGTGTATGAGCTCACCTATCAGGCCTACAAGCTGGCCTCGGTCAATTACCGCTATATCGAAACGCTGCTCGTGGCAGCCCTGATTTACTTTGTCCTGACGTATGTTGCGACAAAGCTTCTGGGACTTCTGGAGAGGAGGATGCGTCGCAGTGACAACGCAGCAGGCTGAAAACATCATCGATTCCGGCTCCAGCGGGGAGCTCCTGATTCAGATCCGTGATCTTCACAAGAGCTTTGGGAACCTGGAGGTCCTGAAGGGCATCAACCTCAACGTCCACAAGGGTGACGTGCTGGTGCTCATCGGCCCGAGCGGCTCCGGCAAATCGACGCTCCTCAGGTCCGTGAATCTTCTGGAAAAGCCGACCAGGGGTAAGGTCATCTTCGAAAACGAGGATGTCACGCAGGCGGGCAAGAAGGAGCTGTATGCCCTCCGTCAGCGCATGGGCATGGTCTTCCAGCAGTTCAATCTGTTTCCCCACCTCAGGGTAAAGGACAACATCACCGTGAGCCCGAGAAAGGTGCTCAAGACGCCGCCCGAGGAGGCAGAGAAGCAGGCCATGGAACTGCTGACCCGGGTCGGCCTTCAGGACAAGTGGGACGAGTTTCCCTCCAGGCTCTCCGGCGGACAGAAGCAGCGCGTGGCCATCGTGCGTGCGCTTGCCATGCACCCGGACGTGATGCTCTTTGATGAGCCCACCAGCGCCCTGGACCCGGAGATGGTCGGGGAGGTGCTGGACGTCATGAAGCGCCTGGCTGCCGACGGCATGACCATGATGGTCGTGACCCACGAGATGCGCTTTGCGCGTCAGGTGGCGGACTACGTTCTGTTCCTGGATGACGGTATCATCATGGAGGCGGGAACGCCCGAACAGATCTTCGATCATCCCCAGCAGGCCAGAACCCAGGACTTCCTGAACAAGGTTCTCTGATTTCTACGTATCAATTGAAAGAAGGCAGTTTCATGCTTACCACGCCCCTGGAAACCCTGAAAACCTATATCGACCAGCCGAGCGGTTCCTTTGACCGGGAGGATGTCCGGCAGATGGCGGAAATCATTCGGGCAGACTTTGAATCCCTGGGCTTTACAACGGAGCTCATCGAGGGAAAGGTGCACGGTCCCGTGCTCCGCGCCCGCATCGGGCAGGGCCCGCAGCTCATGCTCATGGGCCACATGGACACGGTGTTTCCGAGAAACGTCTACGTGCCGTATAAGGACCTCGGGAACGGGAAGGCCATGGGCAGCGGCGTCATCGACATGAAGGGCGGCGTGGTGATCATGCTCTATGCCCTGAAGGAGATTCTGCCCAAGCTGGATCTGAGCCGGGTATCCCTGTGCGCGGTCATCAACCCGGATGAGGAGGTCGGATCCCCCGAGAGCCACGACGTGATCCTTGGAACCGCAAAGGAGTCTTTTGCGGCCCTGAGCTTCGAGCCATCCAGCGCCACTGGCCGCTTTACCTGCGCGAGGAAGGGCGTCACCTCGGTGCGCGTCTCCTGCGAGGGCAAGCCCGGGCACGCGGGTGCCGAGTACACGAAGTGCTTCAGCGCCATCCAGGGCCTGTGTGCGCAGATCACGAAGCTCTATGAGCTCCGGGACGACACGCGTGAGATCTCCTTCAACGCAGGGAAGATTTCTGGCGGCACCGCAGAGAATGTGGTGGCGCCCTCTGCCGAGTGCGCCTGCGAGTTCCGCTATTTTGACGAGGCGCTGAAGCCACAGCTCATGGAGCGGATCCGTGAAATTTGCGCGGAAGAGCCGGTGCCGGGCGTCAGAACCACGCTGACCTTCGGTGCCTCGCATCCGGCCATCGACCTGAACGAAAAGAGCCAGAAGCTCCTGGACATGGCGCTTGCGATCACAGCGTCTCAGGGACGAAGCTTCGTCCATGAGCGCACCGGCGGTGCCGGGGACATCTCCATTGCCGGCCAGGCTGGCATCGGCGTGCTGGATGGCCTCGGCATGCTGGGGACCGGGATGCATACCGTGCAGGAGACGGCGGACATCTCCTCCATGCCGCAGCAGATCGAGATGGCAGCGAGGCTGATCCCCCAGGTGATTCAGTCCATGCTTTCATGAAGATGGATCATGGGGAGGAATGCATGACGGACGTGATGAAAAGGCTCTGCAGCATCTTTTGTATATCTTTCGCTTTGGCGGTGCTTGTAACCGTCCTGTCCATGCCTGCGTTTGCCTCCGGGAAAGAGGACGATCCGGCCTTTCAGCCCAGCAGGATCATCGTCTCGATGGGAGATTCCTTCTCCTCCGGCGAAGGCATTCCGCCCTTTCTTGGGCAGAAGAACGAGATGAACCTGGAACGGAGCCTGCTGGAAAAGCTCTCCGATCCCGACTGGCTCGCGCACCGGTCTACGAGGAGCTGGGGGAGCAGGCTGACGCTGCCCGGAATTTCCGGCACGATGGCCTCCCACAGGAACGAAAACTGGTTTTTTGTCGCAGTATCCGGCGCGACGATCGACAGTGTGCGCTTCGGACAGACAAAGGAGGTCGGCAGCCAGGTCGCCTTATCTGCACTTGAAAAAGCGCGGTTGAAGCTCGATCTTCTTCTGGATCCAGACATTCAGGTGGATGATGAGCATATCGACACAAAATGGCTTTTGCAGGTATTCGGCGAGGACCTGGTCACAGCCTATTCGACGGACGCGGCGATTGAATCGCAGCTGAGCATCCTGGAAAAGCTCAGGGGCGAAGGCACGCATGTGGACTATATCCTCATGACCATGGGCGGCAATGACCTGGATTATGCGGGCATCGTGGCCAGGGTCATCCTGTCCGATATGACGGAGGATGCCGCAAGCACAGATCCCGAAACGCGGTACAACGGGCTCCAGGCGACGCTCACAAGAGCCGTGGAGGTGGGCCTTCAGGATGTTTCGAGGCGTCTTTCTCAGCTGTACTCAGAGATCCTGGACGAGTATGCAGATCCCGCCACCGTGCTCATTATTGCGGGATATCCACATCTGTTCTCCGAAAATATCCAGGACGACGCCATTGGGACCGCGCTGACCAGGGCCGGCGGTCAATGGTTTCAAAGCGTACTCAACAAGCTAAAGCCGGGCACCCCTGCAAGGAGCATCCCGTGGTCATACCTTTTCTCAAGAACGGCAGGCAGGGAGAGTCTTGGAAATCTTGCCCTCGGTGCCGCGACTATCTCAAAGGAAGAAGCGAAAGCGGTCAACGGGGCAGTGGACAGGCTCAACGGCGCCATCCGGGACATCGTGGAAGACATGAACGGCAGGGGATATCCCAATATCTGCTTTGTCGACGTGGCAGGCGATGAGGCATTCCTGGGACACGAGGCCTATTCACGGGTTCCAGCCCTGAATCCGCTCGTGCTGCTGAAGAGAAGGGAAGATCTGAAGAGCGGCAATCCACTGGTGGATCTTGTCAGCGCCTATTCCATCCACCCCAATGACCGGGGCGCGCAGGGATATGCCGACTGTGTCCAGAGGAAGATCGATGAGCTGGAGGCCCTGAAGCGCTTTGACTATGCGCTGACGCGCCTGAATTCAGGCGACACCTGGTATGAGCGCGTCTCGGACACGGTGATCTTCGGGAATGCCCGCAATCCCCGGTATGAAAAGAAGGTCTCCTTCGATGCAGAGATCACCCGGGATGACGCCGGGGATCCGGCATCTGTGTTTGACGTAGGCCTGGCACTCCATCCGGGGGCGATCCCGGAGGCATGGTTTGAACACGTGACGGACCTGTCGGAGCATGCCTTTACGGTCAAACTCAGCGATGAGCTGGCTCAGGAGCTGGGACTTCACGCAGAAAGCATTCTGTCCAGGCTCATGGAGGACAGCGAGGGCGCCTCGGATATCCAGAGCCTCACACCGCTTGACACCAGAGACGTGACGATGACCATGAAGTTTCTTGACGATATGACGCTCAGCAGCGTAGCATTCCAAACAACGGGCACGGTGCGGGGGGCCTTCGGCCCGGGGAGAGAAAGAGCGATGCGGATGACGAGGGAGCTTGTATTCCATTTCTCCGATCTGCCAGCAGGCGAAGACGCGTCCCTTTCTGAAAGCAACTGAGCAAAGGAGGATACCGTATGTTTCCGAGCGAGGATACCCTGATCCAGGCCTGGTCCTTCGACAAACACTTCAATGTGTGCGACGAGTACGAGGACGCCTACGTATTCAGAAATACGAGGAAGCGCCCCGGCGATTACAATCCCGTCGTCCTGACGAAGGACGGGGACGCGAAACCCTTTGAATTCTACAAACCGACAAAGTTCATCTGCAGCCACGATGTGAAGGCCGCGATCAAGGCGCTGAATGACTGATGTACATGAAAGTGCAGGGATAGCCTCCCTGCATTTTTTGTGCGCTTGCAGGGGATATACGGATTGGCTATAATCCCTTTCTGACAAATGAATAGCCGGTGTATCTGCACAGCGATGTGCGGCGCCCCAAGGGGCGTCATAGGAATACGGATGAGAGTTCCGAGCTATCCCAGTAACCGTGAAGCGGACGAGTGCGCGATTGGATACCACTGTCTAAAAAGGCGGGAAGGTGCGCAAGTAGGATGAGGCCAAGCCGGGAGACTTGTTTACACCGTGAATCATCAATCCTCTGGGGGTGGGAGAAGCTATTCTGGGCTTGCGTCATGCCACGAGCCTGGCTAGTGTTCCTCAGGGAGGGAAGAAATTCTCTCTCGCCGTTCATTTGATCAATAAAAAACGTGGAGGGACAATCTATGTCCAGGAAACTTTTTGCGCTTCTTTTTGCAGCGCTGCTGCTCCTGTGCGCTTCTCTGGCCGCGGCCGAGAGTGCACCCGTCACCGTCATCGACATGCATGACCGCGAAATCACGCTCACTGAGCCCGCCACCCGCATCGTCGCCCTGCAGCCCTCCGACGCCGAGATCCTGTGCGCCATCGGATGCGAGGACGCCCTGGTCGGCATCGGCCAGTACTGCGATTATCCGCCCACGATCACCGCACTGCCCGTGGTGCAGTCGGGCGCCGAGACCAACATCGAGGAGATTCTGGCTCTCAATCCCCAGGTCGTGCTCATGAGCGACATGTCCCAGAGCGAGGAACAGGTAAAGCAGCTGGAGGATAACGGCGTGAAGGTCGTCGTCTCCAAGGCCACCGACATTGATGGCGTCTACTATGCCATCCGGATGATCGGCCAGCTCATGGGAAAGAGCGAGAATGCAGAAGCCGTCATCTCCGACATGCAGAATACCTTCGAGGACATTCGTGCAAAGAGTGCAGACGAAGGCAAGACCGTCTACTTTGAGGTTTCTCCGCTTCAGTGGGGCCTCTGGACCGCCGGCAGCGGCACCTTCATGGATGAGCTGGCCACCATCTGCGGTCTCACCAACGCCTTCAAGGACGTGAACGACTGGGCAGCCATCAGCGAGGAGCAGGTCATCGCCGCCGATCCCGACTACATCGTGACCATCACCATGTACTATGGTGAGGGCCCCACGCCTGTGGAGGAGATCCTGGGCCGCGACGGCTGGCAGGACATGAAGGCCGTGAAGGAGCAGAACGTGTTCAACGCCTCCGACTCCAACACCCTTTCCCGTCCCGCGCCGAGACTGAAGGACGCAGCCGTGGAGCTGTACAACTTCATCCACCAGGTGGAAGAATCTGAAGAGGCAGCACCTGCAGCCTGAGAAGGAAAACAATGGGGGAGCCGGGCATGGACGGCTCCCCATTTTTAAGATAAAGGGGTAATTCCTTTCATGAAGACAACTGCCCGTGAAAGACTCGCACCCATGACATATACCCTGCTCTTCGTCGCCCTGATCTTCACCATGGCCCTGTGCATCTGTGTGGGGAGTGTCCGGATCTCCCTTCATGATACCGCGACCGCCATATGGTGTGCGGTCTTTGGCCTTGAGATCCCCCAGAATATCGCAAAGAACATCATCCTCAATGTCCGCCTCCCCAGGGTGCTGTGCGTGACCCTCTCGGGGGCCTCCCTGTCCCTGTGCGGTGCCGCCATGCAGGGACTCCTCCGCAACCCGCTGGCGGACGGTTCCACCATGGGCGTGTCCTCCGGTGCGGCTCTCGGCGCCGTCATCGCGATGGCCACCGGCCTGACCCTGCCGGGCTTCCCGTATGGCGGCATCATGATGGCCGCTATGTTATCTGCCTTCTTCTCCCTCTTCCTGATCCTGACCCTGGCCTACACCCTGGACCGGTCCCTGGAGACCAGCAGCATTATCCTGATCGGCGTCATCTACACCATGTTCATCTCGTCGATCATATCGCTGGTCATCACCTTTGCCAGCGACCACACAAGGTCCCTGAACTTCTGGACGCTGGGTTCCTTCTCGGGAACAGGGTACGATCAGGTGAAGCTGCTGCTATTGACCCTGATCGTCTGCTCGGCCGTCATCATGCGCTACGCACCGGAGCTCAATGCCTTTGCCATATCCGAGGAGAACGCGCGGCACATCGGGGTGAATGTGAAAAGGGCGAAGCTGGTGCTGCTCATCACGGTGTCGGTGCTCATTGGCGTCTGCGTCTCGATCTCGGGGACCGTCAGCTTTGTGGGACTGGTCATGCCGCACATTGCCCGGATGCTTGTGGGCCCCAATCATAAGCGGCTCCTGCCTGCATCGCTCTTTTCCGGGGCCATCTTTCTCCTCCTGTGCGACCTCACGGCCCGCACCCTCCTCAGCCCCATCGAGCTGCCCATCGGCGTGGTGACGTCCATCATCGGGGCAATCGCCTTCGTGATCATCTTCTACCGCACGAGAAAGGGCAGGTGAGCGCATGCTGGAGGCAAGAAACATACAGATCAGCTTCGGTGAAAAGAGGATCGTGGACGGAATCTCCTTTTCGCTTCAGGAGGGCCAGTGGCTCATGCTGGCCGGCCCCAACGGTGCCGGGAAGTCGACACTCATCGAGGCCATTGCCCAGGGCGTGAGCTATCAGGGGCAGTTCCTCTTTGAAGGGAAGGACGTAAGGCAGTGGAAGAGCACCACCCTCGCGCAGCGCATCGGGATTCTCTCCCAGAAAAACGCCGTCGCCTACGCCTACACCGTGGACGAGGTGGTCAGCCTCGGGCGATATGCCCACCGGGGGAACATCCTTTCCGGGGGTGACGCCGGCGGCGCCGAGATGGTGGAGAAGGCCCTGGAAATGACGGGCATGAAGTCGCTTCGCCATCAGAATATGCTGACCCTCAGCGGCGGCGAGATGCAGCGGGCCTTCCTGGCCCAGGTCTTTGCCCAGGATCCCCGCATCCTGATCCTGGATGAGCCGGCCAACCACCTGGATCTGAGGTATCAGCAGGAGATCTTCTCGCTCATTCAGGAATGGCTCAGGGTCCCCGGCCGCGCGGTCCTCTCCGTGGTCCACGACCTGAGCCTGGCCAGAAAGTATGGCACCCACGCCATCCTCATGCACGAGGGAAAATGCGTTTCCAGCGGAAGAATCCGGGACGTCATGACGCGTGAACACCTCCAGCAGGTCTACGACATGGACGTGTACGCCTGGATGCAGGACATGCTGTCGCAGTGGACCTGATGCCATCTCCCTGAAAGCGACAGGATTTTTTGTACAGCAGCGAGAGGATAAGCAGACGATGGGGCTGCTACCGCTTCTGTGCGGGTGAGGTGCGCATGGAACCTGGAAAGGGAAAACGGAAAAGGAAACGGTGCGCGTGAGGCTATCCCAAACATGTCAAAGCCTCTGAAAATGCCATTTATTCGACATTTCAGACATAACTCAAAAACAAACATGGATACCGCGAAATAATAACGCCGCTATTTATTCTCCGGTGCCTGGAGGTGGGAATGTCCTTCACAGACCTCGACCTCCTGACCATCGGGATAGTTCTCGACATCTGAACGCAGAAGGGGAACGACAGCGAAGACTACGGGCCCGCGGTTAGAACAGCCGGACAGAGCGATTTCGATCGGTTTTAAAGAAAACCTCCGCAAAATATTAAAATTTGCGGAGGAAAACAAAAACGGGAGGTGGCACTGCTTATGATGACCCATGGTGAATTCGTGGAGCAGTATGGCTCTGATTATAAGAATCAGCAGAAAGTGGATGCGGGCGAACTTTTCAATGTCGGCAAGGGCGTATATTCTTTTAGTCCGGATCTCCGGTTACCTTTATCCCTCGCTGTATCTGCTTCCGACCTACAATAGCACCACTAACCGTACCGTGTTTGAGGGCAGTTATATTGGCGCGTCGTCCTTTGTGTCCTGGGAGGACATCACCGGGAACAACCGCCGTATGCTGGAAGTTCGCACGAAGTCTTATGAATCCACTCTGAACAACGCTGTTACGGTGCGTGTCTGCGACAACGGCACCTGGGGCAATTACCGTGTGTTCCAAGCAGGTATGGAAAGTGGCGTCCTTGTGGCAAACGGCGGCACAGGGGATACCACGGCGGCAAATGCCCGGAGCAACCTGGGAGAAAACAACGCGAGCAACCTGACAACAGGCATACTTCCCGCAGCGAGACGGCCGTTCAAAGTGGCTTATGGTTCCGGCTCTGTTTCAGCAGCGCTCTGACAATCAATTACAGCAGCGCTGGTTTTAACTCTATTCCCTGCGTGGCAGTCAGCTATTCCAACAGTGGCAGCAACTAGTCAGGCGACAACGGCGCTCTGAAGATTTACAGCAAATCGACCACTGGCGTGACAATTATCGTCGGCGGCAACTTCAACACAGCCCGCGCTGTTGACTGGATCGCGATTGGAACATGAATGACCATGAACGGATATCATTCTCGGGATCAGCCCGCTTCCAATACGGAAGCGGCTTTTTCTATATCAACAAGAGCACTCTCGGAAAGTGGCGAACATTCCCCTAAAAATCGCCGCCATTCCTTGAGCGAATGTTCGGATCTGAGGTCTTTCCAGGGTTTATAGGGCTCAAAACCCCATGCATTTCATCCCATTGCAGAATCAAGGAGTTCTGTGCCAGATCATCGAGGGTTCCATGCGTCCAAACAGACAAAAAAAGGGCGCACTGAACCAAGCCTCTGGAATCTTGTGTTTCAAAAATCTTGAACCACAATATATAGTACCAAAGGCAAGTGCATCCAGGGCACAATGCTACAGGGGATCAGTCCTTGGACGGATCCGCGGCTTCCTGTGCCTGCAAATGCATACAGATGGCGTCCATGGTAGCCATAAAGGAGGTGCGCATACGAGTATGGCCTTTCCACTGCGCCAGTTTGTAATCGTTCAGGAAGCGATTGTTACAACGTTCGCATGAGGTACGATTGCTGTAGACTTCCTTGTACTCTTTAGAGTCTCTGGCAACAGGAGGATTCAACCGAGGATTGTCTTTCATGTTGACATACTTCGTGCGGCCATAATCAGAATCTGAACAAGAGGCCTCAAGAGGGCACTGACTAATCTTGCCACATTTCAGTGGGCACCGATATTTGGTCCTCATCCGTTTGTAGTCATTTCCGCAGCGAACCATTTCGAGCCCCGCGTAGCACTTGGGGACACCGTTCTCATCTGGGGCTGGTTCACTCGGGACTTTCGGCTTTCTTCCGCGGTTGTCGTTCAGGTCGATAAAAGGCCTGATGCCCATCTCAAGAAGCCACTTGTGAGTCGCCATGTTGTCATGAGCAGAATCCAGACAGACATTTTTGACGGAGATATCGGGGTTAAGCTCGAAAAATTCGTGGAGAGCAATAATTCCACTTACAGAGTCATGACGGGCGGCGGAAGTTACACGGATATGGACTGGCAGATCCACCTTGAGATCGGAGTTGTGCACGCAAAGATTGTAGAGTGTGTATCCAAAGTAGCTTACGCCAAGGTCGCTGTCCCATCCAAAAGAAGCTTCAGGATCCTGGTAGTAACGAGGACACTCTTCATAAGGCTGA
>JAFUBA010000153.1 GCA_017460395.1 Clostridia bacterium
CGGATGATGCTTTGCCTGAAAACCCATCACGAGTCGCATACTTGGTCAAAAGTTGATAAAGTACTACGCACTTATGCCTTGGGGCAGGTCGCATAACAAGTATTACGGCCAATATATTACCCTAAAAACTGAACTACACCCAACCCACATGCTGCCCGCTTGATCATCACTTGTTATGAAGAGACCATCACCAGGTGTACTTCATTGCCTGAGATACGCAGTTCTGGTGCGTAGAATCCACCTTTTTTGTGCCATGCGTCTTGCTGCCATAGAAATGGATGCAGAAATGCCCGTCGAAATTGTTGTTGTCAATGGTTGTAGTGCCGTGCGGCATGCCGTTCATGGAAGCAGCGTAAACTCTGCCGTCATACTTCACAAGAATCGGACGACGTTTCCATGACCAGGTACCCCCATAGATGGACTTCATCGTGGCTGTGTCCGATTTGGTCAGCGGCTCAGAGTCCATATGGTTGGCGCCGCTCCATCGTTTGCACTGGAACGTTTTTCCTGTTTTGCAGTCTTTCACAGTAAACGTGCTTCCCTTCGGAATTCTGGATGACCCATTTTTGAACCAGTTCAGACGTTCCGTGGTATATGTTTTCGCTGTGCTGGAAGAGGAAGAAGAAGACACAGATTCGCCAAACATGGCAGCAATCGTATTTTTGTCTGCGTTCCCGGTCTGCTTCAGTCCCTTTGCCTTCTGCAGTTTTTTGACCGCACTTTTGGTTCCGGATCCATAGTCTCCATCAATTGCTCCGGTATAGTATCCCAGAGCCTTCAGACATTTCTGAAGTTTCTTTACATTGCTGCCCCCGTCACCCACCGAGCATGGACTCGGCTTTCCGATGGACTTGAGAGAGGCAGCAGAGGAACTTGAGGATGAAGACTTGGATGCCGAAGTAGAATTCTTTCCTTTATTAATGTATTTTTTCATGACATAGCCGGTGTATTTTCCGTATGTCACTTTGTACCATTCGCCACTCTCCCCAAGGATCTCCACCGTTGTCCCCTGGTCCAGTGTCTGCAGCGCCTTTGAGTCCTTGGAAGCCTTCTTGCGAAGATTCAGTGAAGAACAGTTGACCGTTCCGTAGCTGGCCGCAAGTGCTCTCTCCGGGACACAGGCTGTCAGCACAACACACAGAATCATAAGAAGACATACGCCCGCCTGAAGCATGCGCAGGCAGTAGCGACTTTGTTTCAGTTCATATTGCATGGTAACCCATCTCCTCTCTGCAAATGCCTGGCAGATGTCTGTCAGACGTTCCGTAAGACACTTCTGCATAACTCGCATCAAGAATATCGGCAGATAGATGGAACAAATGTTTTCCATCAGTTAAAGCCAGCCATTCTACCCAGGGCACATACAGATTCATTTTTCGAATTCCGAACAAAGGATGATCCAGCGAAGATATATAAATTTGTCACCCGATCGTCTGTCTATGGACATCTGGGCGATGATTCAAAATGGGCAGTGATCGTCAAAAAGAGCCACCCGCAAGGGAATATATTACGAAAGTGTTTCAATGTCAACCGAATTATTTCAATTTGTGCGATATTTGTTACAACTTTATTTCATTTGTGTTAAAAATATTGCAACTTTCAAGCTGCATATGGTTCTGCCAATGGCTACCCTGTCTGTCTTACCCGCGATGAGGCTTTAGAATTTTTCTGACTTTTTTCTGAAATTCCCTTGACACCGTAAAGACATGATGATAAGATGCGACACGGTTTTGAAAGAAACCTGTGCCCAAGACAGCCGGCATTCAGGATATTCATTCTTCGGAATCTTTCCTGGATTCAAAGGGAGTTTCCCGCCTGCCGAGGTGCAAAGGATCATTTGATGCTTCAGATCCGGATTACATCCGCTGATCTTGTCGATTTGAAATGCTCTCCCTTGCGCCTGCGCAAGGGTTTTCTTTAACCACTGAAACCTGATTGGAGGTGTGTTAGAACATGAGCAAGAATCGCGAACTCAAGGAGCAGGTCGTAGCCGAGATCGTAGAAAAGTTCAAGGCTGCTGAATCTGTCGTATTCGTGCAGTATTCCGGTCTGACTGTTGAGCAGGTGACAAATCTGCGCAAGCAGTGCCGTGAAAACGACGTGCAGTACTGCGTTCTGAAGAACCGTCTGGTGAAGCTGGCTCTTCAGGAAGTTGGTATCGAAGGTGCAGATGATCTTCTGAATGGTCCCAATGCGTTTGTTTTCGGCATGAAAGACGCCGTTGCAGCGCCCAAGATCGTGTCTGAGTTCATCGAGAAGAGCAAGACCACCGCTCTGACCGTCACCGGTGGTATTCTCGAGAACAAGGTCGAAGATGTTGCGACCATGGACAAGCTGGCCAAGATGCCCAGCCGCGAACAGTTGCTGGCTCGCCTGGTTGGCAGCATGAGTGCCACTATGGGCAACTTCGTGCGCGTCATCGAAGCGTACCGCAAAAAGCAGGCCGGGGAAGAATAATTTTTCCCGGGATACGCTTTTGCCTATGATTTTTTAGAAGAATAGCTGAGGAGGCTTATCATCATGACTCATGAAGAGATTATTGCTGCCGTCGAATCGATGACAGTGCTTGAGCTGGCCGACCTGGTGAAGGCCATGGAAGACAAGTTCGGTGTTTCTGCTGCTGCTCCTGTGGCTGTGGTTGCTGGCCCCGCTGGTGCTGCTCCCGCTGAGGAGGAGAAGACCGAGTTCGACGTCGTGCTGAAGGAAGCTGGCGCCGAGAAGATCAAGGTCATCAAGGTTGTGCGCGAAGTCGTGGACGGCCTGGGCCTGAAGGAAGCCAAGGAACTGGTGGAGTCCGCTCCCAAGACCATCAAGGAAGGCGTGTCCAAGGAAGACGCCGAGAAGATCGTCGAGAAGTTCAAGGCTGCCGGCGCTACTTGCGAAATCAAGTAATCGTCAACAGAATGCAAGGCAGGTACCTCTGTGGTGCCTGCCTTTTTGTATCCATTCTCGTCCTGCACCCACCTGTCATTCCAGGACGCATTCTTGACCATACAAACCGCATTTGTTATATTCTCGTGCAGACAAAATGAGCATACAAGAGCGGAAGGAGATGGACACCATATGCTAAGCATGCAAAGCAGCACTTCTACTTTGCGCCGGGCTGCAAATATAGCCAGGATGATATGCATCTTCATTCTGCTCCTTTTTTCTGCCAACATCTCCCATGCATTCGCCGAGGATGTGCGCATCCCCCCGTCCTTCCCTGTACCGGACTATGTGACAAGTCTCATCAGCGTTGCCTCAAAGGAAGTCGGTTACACAGAAGGGCCTCACGGCTATACCAAATACGGCGAATGGGCCGGAGATCCTTATGCACAGTGGTGCGCTGAATTTCTCTGCTGGTGTGTCAATGAGGTGGATCAGGAGCTGGGTACAAATCTTCTGACGAATGTCTATCCGATGTATTCCTCCTCCAATACCGGGCGTGCTTTCTTTATCCAGAAGGGACGATACATTGTCCGCTGGGGCAACCTGGATGGCTGGGGGTATCAGTGGCTCAAGGGAGAGGACCATTTTCTCACCACAGGATCCTATATCCCGCAGCCCGGTGACTGGATCTTTTTCACATGGACCAGTGATCTGGATACAGATCATGTGTCCATGGTAGAATACTGCACGATGAACACTGAGACAGGCGAGGTCACGATCCATGTCATCGAGGGAAACACACCCTCCAGTGTCAAAAGGACCACATATCCCCTCACCTATACCAGAATTCTCGGGTTTGGCACCGTACACGATGCTGCCGACTGGACCATGCGCAGCGGCAATCAGGGAGAAAAAGTCAGGCAGCTACAGGAAAAGCTGATCTATCTCGGATATCTTCCGGATGGCGCCGATGACGGACGCTACGGGTCCGGGACGGCATCCGCCCTCACCCGCTTTCAGCAGACTGTCGGTCTCAAAGCGCATGGCATTGCGAACATTTCTACGCAGCTGGCCTTAAACGCAGCCTATGAACAGGCCCTCAATCTGGATCCCACCACCTGGCAGGTGGAGGATGCACTGGATGAGGACAGTTTCTCCGACTTTTCCTTCTCTGATTTCTCATTCTCAGATTTCCCATCCGATGACTTTGGATCCACAGTTTCCGTTGGCTCAGATCATGAAGATGAACTCTCCCTTGATGAGGAGGATGAGTTCACTGATCTCCGCCTCGACCCGGGCAGCATTGCCGAAGGTGATCTTCCGCCAGAATGGGTCAATCATCAATGATGATCTGCGATGATGTACCGTTCCCTTTCTTCAGGATTCAGCACTGTTTTTCCGGAGGCCGGATGACATGTCAAGAAAGATTCTCCTGTTTCTTCTGTCTTGGTTTCTTTTTCTGGACCCTTTACTATCCACAGCCATCGGCGAATCCCTCCCAGAGGAAACCCGTGCTTCCATTGACGCCTTTCACTTCGATATCACCTTCGAGCCCAGCAGAGCTCTCCCGGACAGTGCGCTGTGCGGGCTGACAGAGTTTCTGGAAATGCTGAATCTGAAAGGAGATTTTGTGGCAGCGGGAGACCGCGGTTTTTCCCTGTCCACACACGTGAGTTTGTCAGATGATGCAGGTCTGGATGCACATATCGGGGGTCTGGAAGGCCTGTTTGAACTGAAAGCACCTTTTCTCCCCTCGGATGGTATTCTCCTCAGCATCCCTGATTTCTTTTCATCTGCCCTCGAACTGCAGCAGCTTGTGGCACTGCCACTTCACCGGGCTGCACTGCTTTATCCGTGGACGTCCTATCATGCATGGAAAGACTGCTGGGATATCGTTCACGCATTCATGGATTCATCCGAGGGCAATCACACTGTCCCCCAGGAACAACTGCAGATCCTGGGAAAAGTCCTGGAAGATCATCTTTCGTCCAGCCAGGAGCTCGCTACGTGGTTTGACGGCATGTCCACGCTGAACCCTGCAGGCGCACAGCTGCGCAGCCTCTTTGACGATCTGCCCGCATGGATCGAAAACAATCTGCAGGGAGATGTCAAGGTACAGATTACGTCAGATGGGGAAACATGGTCTCATGACGGCCGAGAGCTGTATCACTTTCAGGACAATGATCGCATGAAAGAAATCTACGTCTTTCTTCCTGGATTTGTTCAGGGTACCGATGCCACCTTCCGGTACCTTCTGACCATGCGGGAGGAGAACACCTACGATCTTCAGATTTCGCTGACGCTGGGATCCGGCACACACAGTCTGTTTGGCATCAATTACCTGGCAAGTCATCTTCCGGACAGCTGGCCTGCTGAGCGCGACTGGTCCTGTCAGATGACGCTCACCGGTCCCCTGCTGCAGGGTTTTTCCTGGGCGACCCGCAATGAAAATGGTTATCTGATTTCCACAACCCTGACGGACCGGCTGCATGTCACTATCAACGGGCATCCTGATTCTTTTGTCCTTTCGGACAGTTCCGGCCGTCTTATGACAGTCAGGACCAATATGCGTCCTCTCCTTCCGGATCATCTCCCGGACTATTTGAATGCGGCACCAGACGGGCTGCCTTTGTCCTCCCTTCCAAATCTTCTGATCTCTCCCGATGCCATTTGGAGTGTCCTTAACAAAGATGAGACGCAGAAGCTTTTTCCTCTCCTGGTGAAGGCACCCGTATCCACCGTCACCGGAATCATGAATATCCTGCATGACAGTGGCATCCTGGATCTGCTCTGCTATGGAGAAAACAGGTATACAGACAGTTCTCTGTCGGAATCCAAGGAGATCATCTCTCCTGTCTCAGATGCTTCTGATATGACGAATACGCAATAGTGTTTATTGCGGGCCACAAGCGCTGGCCCGTTTTTTCTTGCCCAAAAACAGTCAAGCAACGGTTCTTCCCAAAGTAAACCAAAAAAATAATCGCATGCTATTGACTATATAAAGATGTTTGGTCTATACTGCCACGGTCGCAAGATAACTTTGCAAGATTCATTGGGAAAGGAAGTATCCTGCATGATAACCTCTTTGCCATTTGAGGACGAGCTTCAGTATGGTATGTATCTCAAGAAACTCAACTCCTGCCTGAAGCAGGAGGTACAGAAAGCGTTCAACGACCTGGATCTCACACCCGTGCAGGGGCAGTTCCTGATCATATTGGATACTCAGATGGGCGGAAGAGCAAGGCTCAAGGATATGGAAGAGGCCTTCCAGTCTGCCCAGTCTACCATCGCCGGAATTGCATTCCGTCTCGAAAGAAAAAGACTGATTCGCTATGACATAGATGACAGTGACAGGCGGGTCAAGTGGGTCTGCATCACCGAAAGCGGCAAGGCACTGTGCGCACGGTCGCATGATACACTTCTTCAGGCGGAACAGAAGATGCTCAGCGAACTGACTGACAGAGAGAAAAAATCTGTCCTTAAGATTCTGCAAAAGATGTTCCATGCCCTGGACTCGCAAAGCGACTGATGATGTTTCACTCTCCCTCTGCCTTGCTGCCCTGCAGCAGGCACAGAATCAAGGATAAATGAAAGGAGTTTCAGGCCAATGGTGAAAGAACTGCTGTCGCATGTTGGCAAATACAAACGTGCAGCTATTCTGACCCCGATCTTCATGATCGGCGAAGTTCTGATGGAAACCCTGATTCCATATGTCATGGCTTCCCTGATTGATCAGGGCATCAACCAGTCATCCATGCCGGATATTTTCAAAAACGGCGCGATCATGCTGGTGCTTGCATGTTTCAGTCTCCTGTTTGGTGTGCTTGGCGGAAAATACGGGGCGGAAGCCTCCTCAGGCTTCGCTGCCAATCTGCGTGCCGCCATGTACCGCAAGGTACAGACCTTCTCCTTTGCAAACATTGACAAATTTTCTACCGCCGGCCTTGTCACCCGCATGACCACGGATGTCAACAATGTTCAGAACGCCTTCCAGATGATTCTGCGTATTGCCGTGCGCGCACCCCTGACGCTCATCTGTTCCATGGTCATGTGCTTTCTGACCAGCCGTCCGCTGAGTCTGATTTTTCTCATCGCCGTTGTGTTCCTCTCCCTTTGTCTGTCACTGATCGTTCGCACCGCAATGGGTCGGTTCGATCAGGTTTTTCACAAGTACGATGATCTCAACGCATCTGTGCAGGAGAACGTCAGCGCCATCCGTGTGGTGAAGGCATTTGTGCGTGAGGACCATGAAACCGGCAAATTCAACACAGCAGCCGGTAACGTGTACAAGATGTTTATCAATGCCGAGAAGGTGGTTGCCCTCAACGGCCCGATCATGATGTTCACCATCTATGTGTGTATTATCATGCTCTCCTGGCTTGGGGCAAAACAGATCGTTCTGCCGCCAAATCAGCTGACCACAGGTGAACTGACCAGCATGTTCTCCTATGTCATGAGTGTGCTGATGAGTCTGATGATGCTCTCCATGATTTTCGTCATGCTGACCATGTCCATGGCATCTGGACGCCGCATCAGTGAAGTGCTGACCGAAGAGCCGAGTCTCACCAATCCGCCTCAGCCTGTCATGGACGTGAAAGACGGATCCATCGATTTTCGTCACATGAACTTCTCCTACAAACAGGGCTCCGGGGAATATGTGCTCAAGGATATCGATCTTCATATAGACAGTGGTGAAACCATCGGAATCATCGGTGGCACAGGCTGCGGAAAATCCTCACTGGTCAACCTTGTCTCCAGACTGTATGACGCCACAGAAGGAGAAGTCCTGGTGGGCGGCACAAATGTGAAGGAATATGATATGGAAGTGCTGCGAAACGCAGTGTCCGTGGTACTTCAGAAAAACGTCTTGTTCTCCGGGTCCATTCTGGACAACCTCCGCTGGGGCAATGAACATGCGACCCTTGAAGAGTGCAGGGAGGCCTGCCGTCAGGCCTGTGCCGACGAGTTCATCGACCGCATGCCGGAAGGTTATGACACGCACATTGAGCAGGGCGGCACCAATGTGTCAGGCGGTCAGAAGCAGCGTCTGTGCATTGCACGAGCTCTTTTGAAATCGCCGAAGGTCCTGATTCTCGATGACTCCACCAGTGCGGTGGACACTGCAACAGATGCAAAAATCCGTCAGGCCTTCCGGGAGGCGATTCCAGGAACGACAAAGCTCATCATTTCCCAGAGAATTTCTTCTGTACAGGATGCAGACAGGATCCTGGTCATGGACAATGGCCAGATTACTGCCTTTGGTCCACATGAAGAGCTGCTGAAAACCAGTGATATCTATCAGGAGATCTACGAGACCCAGACCCGTGGCGGAGGCGACTTCGATCAGCCCGGTCAGAACGGAGGTGCTTCAGCATGAATCGAGGCCCAAGACCCCGCAAGTCCGGTATTGACGCCATGAAAGACCTCAAAAGTCAGAAAGGCACGCTCACGCGTGTCATGAAACTGGTGTTTCAGAACTATCGCATCCATTTTCTTGTCGTTGTTGCCTGTATCATCATCACCACCATCTGCACGCTGCAGAGCACGCTGTTCATGCAGCAGCTGATCGACCAGTACATTCTGCCCATGCTCTCAGGCGCGGTGGACACCACTTCCGGTTTTCAGAGTCTCGCCAGCGCACTCATCCGCCTCGCCGCCATTCTCGCCGTTGGTGTTATCTGCTCCTGGGCCTACAACAGAATCATGATCAATGTATCCCAGGGATCCATGCTGAAGATACGCAGCCAGCTGTTTTCCGGCATGGAGCAGCTTCCTATTGCCTACTTTGACACCCATTCCCACGGCGATATCATGTCGGTATACACCAACGACGTGGACACCCTCCGCCAGTTGATCGGGCAGTCCATCCCGGCCCTGATTGACTCGCTTGTGACGGTCATCATGACCTTTGTCAGCATGGTCGTACTGTCCTGGCAGATGACGCTCCTGTCCATCTTCCTCATTTCCTTTACCCTGGTGGCCTCGGCCAAGCTGTCCGGACGTGCCGGTAAGTATTTTGTCTCACAGCAGAAAAATATCGGTGCCGTCAACGGTTATATCGAAGAGATGATGCAGGGCCAGAAGGTGGTCAAGGTCTTCTGCCATGAGGAGAAGGCCATTGAGGCGTTCGATACGCTCAACGAAGACCTGCGTGATTCGGCCAATCGTGCCAACGCCTTCACGAATGTCATCGGGCCTGTCAACAACAATCTCGGCCATCTCTCCTATGTGGTATGCGCAGTCGTCGGTGCATCCCTCGCCATCGCCAACATTGCGTCCATGACCCTTGGCAGTCTGGTCACATTCCTGACACTGAACAGGAACTTCTCCCGTCCTATCTCTCAGATTTCCCAGCAGATGAACTCCATCGTTATGGCCATGGCAGGCGCCGGCCGCATCTTCTCCATGATGGATGAACAGCCTGAAAAGGACGATGGATACGTAGAGCTTGTGAATGCCCATGTAGATGCTGAAGGGAACATTTCTGAAACCGGGGAGCGAACCGGCACCTGGGCATGGAAGCATCCCCACAGGGCAGATGGCAGCGTCTCCTACCGTCTCCTTCAGGGCAAGGTCAATTTTGACCATGTTGACTTTGGGTATGTGCCAGAGAAGACCGTCCTCCATGATATCACCCTGTTTGCTGAGCCAGGGCAGAAGATCGCCTTTGTCGGCGGAACCGGTGCCGGAAAAACCACCATCACAAATCTGATCAACCGCTTCTATGATATCCAGCAGGGCAAGATTCACTACGATGACATCAACATCGACAAGATCCGCAAGGATGACCTGCGCAGATCTCTTGCCATTGTTCTGCAGGATACCCATCTGTTCACCGGCACCGTCATGGAAAACATCCGATACGGTCGTCTCGATGCCTCCGATGAAGATTGCATGCAGGCAGCGCGCCTTGCAAACGCCGACGGCTTTATCCGCAGGCTCCCGGAGGGCTATCAGACCATGCTCACCGGCGATGGCACCAATCTCTCCCAGGGCCAGCGGCAGCTTCTGGCCATCGCGAGAGCCGCCGTCGCAGATCCGCCCTGTCTGATTCTGGATGAAGCGACATCCTCCATTGATACCCGCACCGAGGCACTGGTGCAGAGGGGCATGGATGCACTGATGAAGGGAAGAACCACCTTCGTGATCGCTCATCGCTTATCGACCGTACGTGATGCTGACTGCATCATGGTACTTGAGCAGGGACGCATCATTGAGCGCGGCACACATGATCAGCTGATTGAGCAGAAAGGCAAATACTATCAGCTGTACACCGGCAACAGTATCCAGGCATAATCTTTCCGGCCATCCGGGGTATCCCGGATGGCCATGTTCATGCACTTTTCCTGATCAAACTCCTGAAAAACTTTTTCTTCTTTTATGCCTGTATTTTGTATCAGGGCCTTGCATTTTCATGGCCATCATGTTATGATGTTGCGCGTTGAATCGAGTCCCCCTCTCGATGTCAGCGATTTTGAACAGGAGGTGAATGGAGTTGCCGAATATCAAGTCCGCTAAAAAGCGTGTGAAGGTCAGCGCCACGAAGAACCTGCGTAATCGTATGGTCAAAAGCGGTATGCGTACTTCTGTGAAGAAGCTGAATGTTGCGATCAATGCTGATCCCGCCAATGCTGCTGCACAGCTGAGCGCGACCACCTCCGCGATTGATAAGGCTGCTGCGAAGGGCGTGATTCACAAGAACGCTGCCAATCGCAAGAAGGCTCGTCTTGCCAAACAGCTGGCAAAGGCTGCAGTCTGAAACGCATATGAGCAATGACAACTCCTCTCCCTTTGTGGACAGGGGTTTTCTTTTATTTTACCATTCGTTATAATCACAATGTCATGGATTGTGTCAGGATTTCCAAACTGCTTGATTCGTTCCGAGGTGATTTTCTTGCAGCCAGTTGCGGTCGTGACAGGTGGTGCCCGCGGCATCGGCCGTGCCTGTGTCAGGCGGCTTTCAGAGGATGGATACAGCGTTGTCTTTCTGTATCTTTCGCATCATGCAGAAGCGGCTCAGCTCTCCGCAGAATGCCCCGGTACCCGGCCATTTGCCTGCGATGTCGCAGATCCTGCACAGGTAGAAACTGCATTTCAGCAGATTTTTCAGCTCTATCACCATATTGACGCTCTGGTCACCTGCGCAGGTATTTCCTACGTGGGCCTCTTGAATGATACCACTGAGGACATATGGCACAGGATCATGGAAACCAATCTGTCGGGAACCTATCGCTGTATACGGGCCGCTCTGCCAGATATGATTTCCCGAAAGTGCGGCTCCATCGTCACCGTCTCCAGCATGTGGGGCGAGGTAGGAGCCAGCTGTGAGGTGGCTTATTCCGCCTCAAAGGCCGGCCTCATCGGGCTGACACGTGCCCTCGCAAAGGAGGTCGGACCATCCGGCATCCGGGTCAACTGCGTGAGTCCCGGAGTCATCGATACGGACATGAATCGAAATCTGACAGCGGAGGACATGCAGGTGCTGTCGGATGATACCCCGCTTGGGAGAATCGGCACAGCCGATGAAGTGGCAGACGCCGTCTCCTATCTCCTCTCGCCCCGCGCTTCCTTCATTACAGGCCAGGTCCTGGGCGTCAGTGGCGGATTTATTGTGTAAAGTATTCCCGCGTTTCCTGACGAAAAAATGCTTACAAGTGAATCAATTTGCACAGATTCTACGTTTATATACTTGAAAGCAGCCCGGCCACATGTCGCAGGGCTGACTGACCCCCAACGGAAAGGGTGAGGAATTTGAAACAGCTCTCTTTTGCATTATTCTGTCTCCTGATGCTTTGCCTGCTATGTTCTCCGCTCAGCGTTTCTGCGGAACCGGCCAGCGAATTTACCTATCTGGATGACGCCGCTCAGTCTGCCCTGTTTGAAGAGATTCAGGAAACTGTGGATCTTGCCGTACAGGAAAAGGCACTTGAGACACATCTTATTGAATCAGACGATCTCTATACCGGTGTATGTCTTCTGCTCTGCCAGGCAGACAGCGAGCAGAAACACATATCGGTTACAGGCACCATGTATCGTGCAAGCCAGTCCATGGACCGCCTGACGGAGGATGAGTTCTCCTCTGTGCAGTGGATCGATGCCACAGCCGTCTGTCTTCTGGAAAATACGGATGGTTCCTGGAATGTCATGGACGTCATCTTTGAAACAGATCCTTATTCTGAGGATACTGACCTGTCCGCTGCTCCCCTGCCCATGCAGCCGTATTACAGCGAACTGTACCACTATTCCATCATGATTCCTGACCTCTTGGCAGATAGCATGATTGTTACAGAAACCGGAGTACAGTCCACGCTTCCGGACGGCAGCGCCACCCTGTTTATTCAGGGAGAGCGTCTCAATAACAGAGCCTTGTCAGACTTTGTCCAGCTGATCTCCGTCATGGGACCGGACGCCCAGGTCACTGCATATCCGGAAGAAAATACAGTTCATGCCATTCTCCAGGCGGAGGATCATATCTACGAATGGTATGTGGAGATTTCCGGTGACGTCGCCGTCTTCTGCCAGATGAGCTGGTCCTCTTCCATGGATGAAATCCTGCATCCCCTGTGTGATGCCATGTTCGATTCCATCCTGTTCGAACAAGACGCCATCGGCTGACTGTATCCAGAAAAGTCTTAAATGTGAATGATGTTCCAAGATGATGTCCCATGATGAAGGAGGATACCCTATGAAACGGGTGCTGGCTATTCTGATTGTTCTATGCATGCTTGTCGCAGCAATTCCCCTCGGTGCTTCCGCAGACAGCACTGCCTATGTCGTTGGCGGATGGCTTCGTCTTCGTGCACTCCCTTCCTTTGATGCAGAAACCATTGCCAGTTATTACACGGGGACCCGTGTGACCGTGTACAGCACGACGGGCGCATGGAGCTATGTGCAGGGCCCGGACGGGCAGAATGGATACATGTATTCTGCCTATCTCTCCTCCCAGGCCCCTGCGTCGGGATCCGGCACGAGTACCAGTATCACCGGTTACGTCACCTCCGGCAACGGAGGCAACGTGGCTCTTCGGAGCGGTGCCGGAAAAGCGTATACCGCCATTGCCTACTATGCCGTCGGTACAAAACTGACCATTCTGGAGCTTGGCACGACCTGGGACCGCGTCAAAATCGGTTCTACAACGGGTTATATGATGGCTAAATATGTGACCACCACGCCACCCGCATCTCAGCCTGTCGTGACAAATCCGCCATCTTCTTCCACATCCTACACCGCCTATGTCACCTCCCAGAACGGAAAAGGTGTGAACCTCCGCACCGGCGCCGGCAAGGGTTATGCCTCCATCGGTCTCTACCAGGTGGGCACACCCGTCACCGTTCTTCAGAAAGGATCCATCTGGGATTATGTACAGATCGGCCAGACCAAAGGCTACATGATGGCTGCCTATCTGACCACCAAGCAGCCTTCCAGCCCGACCGTCACCAATCCGCCTCCCGCTGTCCCAACCCAGAACACCGTGGCCTATGTCACCTCCAGCAATGGAAAAGCAGTACGGCTTCGTAGCGGTCCTGGCACCAATTACAGCATTCTCGGTTCCTTCCAGGTGGGCACACAGGTCATCATCACCAACCGCGGAACCACCTGGAGCTCGATTCAGGTCGGCAGTCTCTCCGGTTACATGATGAGCATGTACCTCACCGTCTCCTCCCCTGTGAGTCCCGTGACACCTGTGGTGACCTCCGGATATACTGCCTGGGTGACCTCAGCCAACGGACAGAACGTCATTCTGCGCGCAGGCCCATCTACCGCTTCTGTGGCTATCACCACCTATCCTGTGGGCACACAGGTGCGGGTGCTCCGCAATGAGGGATCCTGGGATTATATCTCCGTCGGCAACCAGACCGGCTACATGATGCACAAATATCTCACCACAACCCAGAACAGCTACACGATTACCGGCGTGTCTATCTCCAATCCCTCGCCGAGAGTCGGTGATGTGCTGACCGCCTCCATTTATCCTGCCGGCGCCAGTGCCACCTATACCTGGGTGGATGATCACGGCGTCCAGCTGTCCACCTCCGCCACCTATACGGTGAGCGCCACAGAGCTCGGACGGAAGATACGTGTGCGGGTTGTCGCAACGGGCACATCGTCCGGCAGCGCCACCAGCAATTTCACGGATCCTGTCGCGTCTGCCATTACCAGTGGCGTGGTGCAGGGATGTACAATTTCCAATACCAGTCCCACCGTGGGTGACATTCTGACTGCGACAGCTTCGCCAAACGGTGCCCTGGTCTCCTTCATCTGGTACCGCGAAGGCGGCACTCCGGTCGCGACGGGTTCCACCTACACCGTGCAGAATTATGACCTCGGTTATTCCCTCTACTGCACAGCTGTTGGCCACAGCACATGGACAGGCACCGCCAGGAGCGCAGATACCGCCAAGGTACAGGCCCAGGTGGTCTCTGATATCAAGCTGAGCGGCACCGTCACACTGCCATCCGGCGCCGTGGTAGGCACGATCCTTCAGCCCGCGCTCAGTCTCAATTCCACACAGGTAACCTATCAATGGTTCCAGAATGGTCTGTTGGTCGGGACTGGGACCACGCTCACGCTGAACAGCACCATGATCGGCGATGACATCAACCTTCTTGTGACTGCCATTCCGGGCAGCGGGTATACCGGCAGCGTCAGAAGCAATTACTGCATCGTGCAGTCCTCGGTCTCCCAGGCCGATCCCTCCGAGGCTGCCACACTTGTCTCCCCTGTCACCTCCGCTGAATCCATTACCCCAGTGGTTCTCTCCTCTGATGAAAGCAGCCAGCAGCAGCCTGAAGCTGCAGAGGATCATCATGACGATACAGTCGCTCTCCTGATCCCGACTTCACAGGAACCTGATACTGCTGCTGAACAGCCTGTTTCAGGCGACACAACGTCCCAGGCAGATACTGTCCAGCAGGACAGCATACCCGATCACACAACCGCCGTGCAGATTGTACCGGACGTATTCCAGACAGCTGATGTCTCCTCTGCTGGTCAGGATCTGGCCACCCCTGAGCAGGATGCCACACAGGCATCCGCTCCCTTGGTCGAACTGATCACCCCAAACGGACTGTAAAGCAAGGCCCCCGGCATGATGCCGGGGGCCTTATTTTATCCTGCTAAAATCAGTTCAAGGTAATCGGAGTGATATCTACCCACTGCACAAGATTCCCATCTTCATCCATGAACATGACGCCAAGGCTGGTTACCTCGTCTGCAATCACCTTTGCACTCACCGTGGTGGAATAGGTGAAGTGTGTCTGTTCAAACAGCACAGAGTTATCGGGGCAGTAGATGATGGCCGTGTCAGCCGCGCCACCGAGCACAAGATCAAACTGAACGACATCATCCTTTTCAGGTGACACCACGACCCGAAGGCCGGTCTCTTCGTCCTCGCTGATACCTCTGTCTTCCTGATCAGTCAGATACCGGAGACCAGAAACGCCAAAGTCGCCTTGCACCCAGGGTGTCCACTTTTGCACGTCATCGCCTCTGTTGGAAATATGGGGGTTTGGCACATTGCTTTCCACACCGACGATGCAGCCCTGGTCCATGGCCACATGATAATTCTCGCCCAGTTCAAGAGACACTGGCAGATGAATCTCAAACACCATGCCGGATCCCCACCGAAGTCCCTGCATTTCGTTTTCTGTCATATCCCGATAGGACACAAGGTCCTCATCCTGGAAATTCACCTCAAAGACCTGGGTGCCGTCGTCCCTGTACAGCTGCAGGGAGCCGGTGCCGCGTGTCAGATCCATACGAGGGTAGTAAACTCTCAGGGTGTCACAGAAATATTCCGCTGGAAGGTTATTTCGTGGATACATGAATACATATCCGATGTTCTTGGACATGTCCTGTACCTTGGGCTGCTGAAGGGACGGCTGATCCGGTCCTGTTCCCTCAGGCCATTCCGCTGCCAGAGCTTGGCCAGAAAAACAGATCATAAGGCACAAAAGAACCAGGCACACTTTTTTCATGTCTACTCACCTCTGAAAATTGGTTAAGGATATATTATCAAAATTCTGAGAAAAATCAATGCGCTGTTCACTTTATGGCGAGCCTTGACGCAATGCTCACGATTTTACAGAAAATTGAAGAAAAAACGAGAAAAACGCAGCATAGTTATTATCTTCTATGCTGCGTATGACTGTATTACTCCGCTTTTTCTGCTTTCGCAGCATTCTCCCGGGCAGCCTTGGCGGCCAGTGCAGCCTGCACCTTTGCCTGCTGTTCAGGCGTCAGCTGGGGCTTGGCTGCAGGTGCTGCCTTTGGTAGTTCCACAGCTGCCTGCGGATCCCGGGGACGAGTCCGGTTCTTGATGGTGATGCACTTCTTCGGGCACTTCTTGGCACACTCGCCGCAGCCTGTGCAAGCATCGTTGACCAGATGCTTCTGTCTGGGCTCACCAACGATGGCACCGAACTGGCAGGTGCGCTTGCACATGCCGCAACCAATACAAGTGTCACGGTCAATGACGGCCACGTTTCTCAGATCGAAATCTGCCTTCATGGCTGCGGTCGGACAAACCTCTGCGCACATCATGCACTGGCGGCACTTGCTGTAGTCAATCACAGGGAGGTTGTTTTCCATGTGAATGGCTTCAAACTTACATGCCTTCACACACCTCTGGCACGCAATACAGCCTGTCTGGCAGTGCACTGTCACGGCTTTGCCCATGCCGGGGTTCCTGCAGGTAATATCCACCTTCTGGCGCAGCGGCTTCAGTTCCAGCACCTGCTTGGGGCATGCAGCCACGCATTTTCCGCAGGACTGGCATTTTTCTTCGTCCACCACGGCAATTCTTCGGGCCGTGTCCACATGAATGGCACCGAAGGGGCATACACGCTCGCAGGTGCCGAGGCCAAGACATGCATACTTGCAGCCCTTGTAGCCATCATTGATGGCGCAGGCCACAGTGCAGTCCTGAATCCCATGATAATCAAAGACAGGTCTGCAGTTGTCTGTGCCGCCCTGGCACACAACTCTTGCCACCCTCTTCTCGGACTCTTCAGCCTCTACGCCGAGAATGGCACCGACCTTTTTCGCTACGTCACTTCCACCGACAGGACACGCATTGACAGGTGCCTTACCAGCGGCAATCGCATCTGCGCAGCCATCGCATCCGGGGAATCCGCAGCCTCCGCAGTTTGCACCGGGGAGCACCTCACGGACGGCATCCCTGACGGGATTGGAAGGGACTGCAAATATCTTGGCGGTCAGTGTCAGCAGCAGGCCCAGAAGGGCACCCATGCCGCCCAGCACGACAACAGCCCATACAATATTCATCGTGTCTTCTCCTCCTTATACCAGTCCAGAAAAGCCCATGAAGGAGACAGCCATCAGACCAGCAGTCACAAGAGCTCCGGGGAAACCCTGCATCCATTTGGGCAGATTTGTCAGCTCCATTCTCTCGCGGATGCCGGCAAGCAGCAGGAGGGACAGGGTGAAGCCCAGGGCAGAGCAGAAACCGCTGAACGTAGCTTCCAGAAGATTCCATCCATCGGTGATATTGTTGATAGCCACTGCCAGCACCACGCAGTTTGTGGTGATCAGCGGGAGATAGACACCCAGAGCCTGATACAGAGAATAGGAAAGC
Source organism: Clostridia bacterium (assembly GCA_017460395.1). Classification (GTDB taxonomy): domain Bacteria; phylum Bacillota; class Clostridia; order Christensenellales; family Aristaeellaceae; genus UBA2943. The sequence goes on from JAFUBA010000153.1 coordinate 17,468, forward strand.
TTCTTCAGGGCATTTTCCACCACCTGAACCAGCACAGCAATCACCAGAATGAAGGCGATGGTCTGCAGATACTCCAGTTCAAATGGCACCAGGAGATATTTCTGTACAAGCCAGGTAAAAAAGGAAGCGATGGTAATCACGAACGTCACGGCCAGGCCCATGCCAAGGGCTGTGTCAAACTTTTTGCTGACGCCCAGGAAGGGGCAAATGCCAAAGAACTGGCACATGACGTAGTTGTTGACCAGCAGAAGGCCGATCAGCATCTGAAGATACACGTTCATGCCTCTGCCTCCTTTCGAATCCTGCGATTCTTCAGCCCTTCCTTGATGAAGTTGACCACTACCAGCATGATGCCGAGGGTGATAAAGCCGCCGGGCACCTGGTTCATGATCGCCATGGGCTGATAGCTCTCGGGCATGATGGCTACACCGAAGATGGAGCCAGAGCCAAAGAGCTCACGGATACAGCTGAGAAGCGTGATGGAGCAGGTGAAACCAAGGCCCATGCCAAGACCGTCACTCAGCGAGAGCAGCGGCGGGTTCTTGGCAGCAAAACTCTCCGCTCTTGCAAAGATGATACAGTTCACCACGATGAGCTGGATATATGTACCGAGCACGGCACGAAGATCCGGCAGGAAAGCCTGCATGAGCAGGTCGATCATGGTCACGAAGCTGGCAATCACAATGATGTAGGCGGGAATTCTCACCTTGTCCGGAATGATATTCCGCAAAAGTGAGATAAACAGGTTGGAGCACATCAGGACGAAGGTCGTTGCAAGACCCATGCCCACGCCGTTCATGGCCGCTGTGGTCACGCCCAGTGTCGGACACATACCCAGCATGAGTGTGAACGTGGGATTTTCCGTGATGAGGCCATTGAGAAACACGCTCAGGAACGTCACTTTCTGCTGTGCAGTCTTAGCCATGTTTTCTCACCTCCCCGAAATACTTGGGTACAGTAAACCGATCAATGAGCGGTGTGACAACGTTCATGAAAAGAATAGCGAACGAGCATCCTTCGGGATAGTTTGCAAAGGCGCGGATCACGAAGGTGATCACGCCACAGAGCACACCGTAGATGATCCGGCCGGTGGTGCTCAGGGGGCTGGTCACATAATCGGTGGCCATGAAGCAGGCACCCAGCATGAGGGCACCGGAAAGAATCTGGCTGAGGGCCATGTTGAAGCCGTCCTTCAGGAGGAAAGCCACAAATACGGTGCCGATAAAGGTAGCAGGAATCTTCCAGTCAATCTCGCTGCGCCAGATCAGGTAGGCCGCACCAAGGAGAATGGCGATCTTGCTTGTCTCGCCCAGAACACCCGGGCAGTTGCCGATAAACATCTGCCACAGATCCACGCTGCCTCCGTTTGCCAGGGTACCCAGTGCGGTAGCACCGGACACAGCATCCACGGCGTAGTTGGTGGCCGGATAGGTACCCATCAGGGAACCCCAGGACACAAAGAGCACAGCGCGGGCCGTCAGGGCTGGGTTCATAAAGTTGCTGCCAAGACCGCCGAAAATCATTTTAACCAGTAAAATGGCTATGACGGCGCCGATCACCGGCATCCAGATCGGCACGGTGGAGGGCAGGTTGCAGGCGAGAAGAAGGCCTGTTACCACAGCGCTCCAGTCGCCCACGGTCACCGGCTGTCCGGTGAGCTTTTCATAGAGGAACTCCACAAGAACACAGGAAAGGACACTGACCGCAATGAGCATCGCGGCACTTCCGCCGAAATACACAATGCTCATGATCCCCGCAGGTGCCAGGGCAATACATACGTCCTGCATGATGCGCCGTGTAGTCGTATTGTCGCGAAGATGCGGGGATGAGGTCACCGAAAGTTTTTTCTGCATACTTTAACCCTCCTTCTTCGCATCATTCGCTGATTCATTTGCAGCCGTCTGCTGTGCTGCCACGGCTTCCGCATCAGCCTTGGCACGTGCTGCAGCCTGCTTTTTGCGAAGGTTGATCACACGCTTGCAGGACTGGAAGGACTGGGTCAGCATGCGCTTGGCCGGGCACACGTATGTGCAGGCACCGCAGGAAATGCAGTTCATGACGCCCAGTTTTTCTGCATCCTCATACCGCTCCTTGCGGATATATGCATCCATGCTGGAGGGCATCAGCTTCATGGGGCAGGTGCGCACGCACCGTCCGCAGCGGATGCACGGACCTTCATCAGGTTCAATGGCTTCCTTGCCAAGAGCCAGAATCCCACTGCTTCCCTTGGTGATGGGAACTTCCAGATCGTTGATGGCAAGGCCCATCATCGGGCCGCCGGAAAGGATCTTCTTTGTCTCGGCCTTCACGCCGCCGCAGGCATCCAGAAGCAGTGAGATCGGTGTGCCAATTCTGACGCGGTAGTTGCCGGGGTTATTCACCAGTCCGCCCACGGTCGTGACTCTGTCCACCAGCGGCCGGCCTTCGCGTACCGCCTGGTCCACAGCAAACACCGTGCCCACGTTCATCACCACGACACCCACATCCAGAGGCAGTCCGCCGGCAGGTACTACCCTCTTGGTGATGGCATAGATCAGCTGCTTCTCACCGCCCTGGGGATAGCGAACCGGCAGTTCCTTCACGTGGATGCCGTCCATACCTCTGCAGGCATCCTGGAGCGCCGCGATGGCGTCCTTTTTGTTGTTTTCCACGCCGATCACGGCTTCCGTGACGTTGAGCGCAGTCATCACAATGTGGATACCATCGATAATCCTGCCAGCTTCCTCCAGCATCAGGCGATGGTCTGCCGTCAGATAGGGTTCGCACTCGGCGCCGTTGATGATCAGCTTTTCGATGGTTTTTCCCTCACCGGGATTCAGTTTGACCATCGTTGGGAAGGTTGCGCCTCCCATGCCAACAATGCCGGCATTGCGGATAATCTCCCGAAGTTCATCCGCCGTCAGTGTTTCTGCGTGGTCTGTCGGATGAAGCTCAATCCATTCATCCTTGAAGTCATTTTCGATGACGACCGCATCGCAGGATGTGCCGTTTGCCAGCATGCAGGGACGGACAGCTTCCACACGTCCGGACACCGTGGCGTGGACCGGAGCTGAAACAAAGCCGCCGGCCTCCCCAATGACCTGGCCGACCAGGACATGATCATCTTTCTTGACCACAGCCTTTGCCGGAGCACCGATGTGCTGGGACAGCGGAATGATCACACGAAATGGTGCGGTCACATCGGTGATCTGGTTCCCCTCATTGACCTTCTTCCCGCCCGGGCCCTCATGCGGATGTGTCCCGCCGGGAAACAGATGGGTTCCAAACACTGGTATAGTTCCCCCTTCCGCCAGGCTGAAAAGCTCTGGCCTGATTGGTGTCACTGCATGGCATAAGCAGCCTGCAAAGATATTGTCTGTACACAATCATGCACGCGCATACAGTGAGATTTCTCAATGTGTGTAAATTCGATAAACACAAGCAAAGACAGGTATTTCCGTTCTGGTATAAGACATACATCATTATACCATGAAAAACCTGTCTTTTGGAATCCCTTTTTCTAAAAATTTGCGTGCTTATGCAAAGAAAGTGAGCAAAAAAACAAGGCAGAAGATGACAGAAATTCAAAAATATGCTTTCGCTCACAGCGCACTCTGCTTCTGAAACGTCTCTGCCTGCTCGAGCATGTGCTGCGCATGCGTCTGGGCGCTTTCTCCACCGCCGTCTGCGCCGCCAAGCATCCTGGCAAGCTCAAGAATCCTCTCGTCCCGATCAAGCAGCCTGACCTCAGTCCGTGTACGTCCGCTCTCCTCCTGCTTCTGCACGAGATACTCCCGGTTGGCCATGGCAGCGATCTGTGGCAGATGGGTGACGCAGATCACCTGACGTGACCTGGCAATCATGGACATTTTCTCCGCCACCACCTGTGCCATGCGGCCTGAGATTCCGGTGTCAATCTCGTCAAACACCATGCAGCCCACGCCGCCGCGCTCGGCCTCAAGCGACTTGATGGCCAGCATCATCCGGCTCAGTTCGCCGCCGGAGGCAATCCTGCTGAGTGATTTCAGCGGCTCGCCGGGATTGGCTGAAAACATGAACTCGATCTCATCATCGCCCGTGCTCCTGGGCATGGGCGGCTTGCTCCCCTGCGGAGCGAAGGACACGGCAAACACCGTCTTCTCCATGCCAAGGTCCCGAAGCTGAGCCACCATCTTCTTTTCAAAGTCCTCAGCCAGCTGCTTTCTGGAGGCCGTGAGGTTTCTTGCCGCAGCACGATACTCCTGAAGAAGTTTTCTGTGCTCCTGGGTCACTTCCTCCAGATGCTCATCGAGATGGGAAAGTTTGTCCCACTCTTCCTCCAGCTCCTCCTGTTTTTTCAGTACATCTTCCACGCTTGGACCGTAGCGATGGCAGAGGTGGCGGATCAGGTCCAGGCGGGACGTAATCTGCTTGAGTTTGCCCGGATCAAAATCAGAGCTCTCCATGAGCCGGGAGAGCTCATAGCTGACCTCCTCCAGCTCATAGTAGGCACTGACGGCACGCCGGGCTAGCGAGTCGTAGGGTTCTCCTGTCCCGTCCAGTGTGCCAAGGGCACTGTTTGCCTGTTTGAGGAGATCCAGGACCGCGCCTTCATCGCCTGCCGAGAGCACCGTCCACGCTGTGCGCACGGCACCGGCGATCTTTTCCATGTCCGCCAGCCGCTCCTGTTCTTTGCAAAGGGCTTCCTCCTCACCAGGACGGAGCTTTGCCTTTCGCATCTCCCCGAGCGCACCCTTCAGGGCTTCCATGCGGTACTGTTTTCGCTCGTTTTCCCGGACAAGCCGGGAATATTTTCTGTGGCACGCAAGGAAGACTTCACTTTTCAGGCGGACATCTGCAAGCAGCTTCTGATGCTTTTCATCCCCGCTCTCATCGAAAAAGCCAAGATGGTACTTCGAATCCATCAAAAAGCGGCCCTCATGCTGACCATGGACATCCATGAGGAGGGATGCACAGGCGCGCAGGTCACTGACAGAACACAGGACACCGCAGATCCGGCACACGTTCCGTCCGGAGAGCGTCAGTTCCCGGTACAGCGTGACTGTGCCATCGCACTCAATCTGCTGGGCATCCAGAAAATCGCGCACATCCACATCGTCCTTCACATCAAACACGGCCTCCACATAGGCACGGTCCGTGCCGGTGCGAATCAGATCCCGGTCCCCGCGTCCGCCAAGGACCAGGTTGACTGCATCCACGACAATCGATTTTCCGGCTCCCGTTTCACCTGAGAGCACATGGAGCCCCGGCCCGAACTGAACGGTCAGATCCTCAATCAGCGCCACGTGATGAATGGATAGAGACTGTATCATATCGCCTCACTGCTCCTGTCCGGCATCATCTTCATGATGATCCACATGGGCAATCTGGCGGAAACGCTCCGCAACATTCTGTGCATCCTGTGGTTTTCTGGTGGCAACAAAGAGTGTATTGTCCCCCGCGATTGTGCCCACGATTTCCTTCCACTCCAGGTTGTCAATCGCCTCAGCCACCACGTTGGCACTGCCCGAGATGGTCTTGATGACCACCAGGTTCTCGGCGCATTCCACCGAGATCACGGTTTCCACCAGAAAATGGATAAGCCGCTTTGAGAGCGAAGTACCCGCTGTTCCCGGCGGTACATACCGGTAATTTCCCTGGGCATCAATCATCTTTGTCAGCTGCAGTTCCTTGATGTCTCTGGAAACCGTCGCCTGTGTGACGCGGATCTCCCTCTTTTTCAAGGCGTCTGCCAGCTCCTCCTGGGTCTCAATCACCTCTTTCTGGATGATTTCCAGGATTGTCTGATGACGGATCACCTTGGAAGAACCCTGATAGACCATGTTCCGCCCCCATACTTTCTATTGATTGAAAAGAACCGTCCTATCTGATCAGCTTGTTTCTGACGGCTTCAAAAAAATCCTGCTCGCCAAAGGAAATAAAACGGATGCTCTGATCGCTGCGCTTTACCCGAAATACGCCCCTGGCCTCGTAGGAACAGACCGTCACCCCATCCACCTGCAGCATGCCCATGCTCTCGGGGTCCTCCACCATGTGCACATCCACCGTGCTGGTGCCGGGGATGATCATGGGGCGATGGGAAAGCTTGTGGGGGCAGACAGGGGTCACCACAAGGCAGTCTGTACCCGGCACGATGAGCGGTCCGCCGGCAGAGAGTGCATAGCCGGTGGAGCCGGTGGGCGTTGCAATCACGACGCCGTCTGCCTGAAATTCATCGGCCAGATGACCATCCACGGAAATCTGAATTCTCGGAAGGCGCTGATGCGCAGTTCTGAGCAACGTGCAGTCATTGAGCGCGTACCAGTCCTCCTGCGCGTGCACATGCAGAAGGGGCAGTGTCCGTATCGAGTATTCGCTTCTGACAAGTCGAAAAAGCGCTTCTTCAAGACAGCTGCCCTCGGTTTCCGTCAGAAACCCCGTCTGCCCGAGATTGATGCCAAGCACCGGAGCCGTGGAGGAGATTGCCATCTGGACACATCTGAGCACGGTCCCATCCCCGCCGAGGGAAACGATGGCATCGATCCGGGAATCCTCATGAAGCAGCATCGCCCCGGTGCCAAGCATGCCCGGAAACTGAGACAGCACCTGTATCCGGCAGGAAGACAGGATCTCAAAAGCTTCCTTCGCCGCTTTGACGGAAGCTTCCCTCTTTGGGGGGAATATGAGTGCAACATGTTCCATGTGCATTACCTTACCCTTTCAGCCGACTGTGGGCCTCATCCACAATGGCTGCAATCCTCCTGTCGGTGATTTCCCCGGCATTTTCACCTGGATCCGTTTCATCCGCTTTGTCCGTCTTTTCTGTTTTCTTTTTTATGCAGGCCAGGAACTCTATATTCCCCTTTGGTCCCGTGATCGGCGAATAGTCCAGGCCCGTCATCTTCCAGTGCATCTCATGGCAGAAATCCCGGATCTCCCGGAGCACTTCCATATGCACTTCCCTGTCGCGGACCACGCCGTTTTTTCCGACCTTGCCACGTCCAGCCTCAAACTGTGGCTTGATCAGGGTGTAAAAGATACCTTCGTCCCCCATGATCCCGGCAAGGATCGGTAAAAGGAGCCGGATGGAAATAAAGCTCACATCCATGACTGTCACGTTGGGAGACAGGGGCACCATCTCGTTTGTCAGATACCTTGCATTGGTCCGCTCCATCAAAGTGACCCTCGGGTCATTGCGGAGCTTCCAGTCAAACTGTCCGTAACCGACATCCACTGAATACACATGTGCGGCACCGTTTTGCAGGCATACATCGGTAAACCCGCCGGTGGCACACCCGATATCCATGCACACGCGGCCGCTGAGATCAGCGCCAAACACCTCGATGGCCTTTTCCAGCTTGAGTCCGCCCCGCCCCACATACGGAATGGCAGGTCCCCTGACCTGAAGATCACTTTCTTCGGTCAGCTGTTCTGATGCCTTGAGGATCTTCTTCTCCCCGGAGAACACCTGCCCTGCCATGATGGCTGCCTGTGCTTTTTCTCTGCTCTCAAAAAGCCCTTTTTCCACCAAAAGCACATCTGCACGCTTCTTACCTGCCATCTTTGGCCTCCCTGAGTTTCGTTTCAATCACATCCGCCATCTGTTCGGGCAGAAGGCCCAGCGCCTTTAAAAGCTGACTCCGCCCGCCGTGCTGCACATAGCTGTCCGGAATGCCGAAGCAGCCCATGGGCAGCGCGAGGTGATTGAGGGCATCAAAGGCACAGATGCTGCTGAAAAAACCGCCCTTCAGGACATGCTCCTCCATGGTGAATACGGGCATATTCAGACTCTTCAGTGTCTTTTCATCCAGGGGCGATACGGTCGAGCAGTTATAGACCTGTACGCTTATGCCTCGTTTTTTCAGGAGTTCCGCAGCATCCACCGCTTCCCGGACCATGCTGCCCACCGCAAGAAGCGCGGCATCCTGGCCTTCCGTCATCTTTTCCCATCGGCCAAGCTGAAAGCCCGGGTACGGATAGTTTCCCTCCAGGTCCACACTGTCGCGGCCGAAGCGTATGGCAAGCGGCCCATCAAAGGTCGCAGAAAAGCGAACCATGTGCCGGAGCTCCTCGAGATCTCTCGGGGACAGCACCGTCATACCCGGGACCGGCAGAAGCTGGGCCAGATCAAACACCCCGTGGTGTGTGGACCCATCGTGGCCGGAAAGGCCTGCACGGTCAATGAGGAAGGTCACGGGCAGATGCTGCATGCACACGTCGTGAATCATCTGATCATAGGATCTCTGAAAAAAGGTCGCATAGACGGCAAAATACGGTTTCAGACCGCCCGCCGCCATGCCGGCTGCCATGGTCACGGCATGCTCCTCAGCAATGCCGACATCAATCACCCGCTCCGGATATGCCTCCTGAAATTTCTGAAGACCGCAGCTGCTCACCATGGCTGCGGAAATGGCCACGATCCTTTTGTCCTTTTGGGCCATCTCGAGCAGTTCCTGGGCAGCGGTCGCGCCATTACCCGGAAGCTCAGGCCTGGAGCGCGGATCTCCCGTCTCCACATAAAAGGGTGGAACCCCATGGAACTTTTCCGGCTGTTCCTCCGCCTTGTCATACCCCTGTCCCTTGGTGGTGAGCACATGAATGACGACCGGCCCTTCTGCATCCTTAGCCAGACGCAGCGTTTTCTCCAGATGCTTGAGATTATGCCCGTCAATCGGGCCATAGTAATGAAATCCGAGGGCCGGGAAGAAGCCTTCGTCTATGAGAAGATATCTGAGAAAACACTTCGCCCTGTGGATCACCCGGTAAATGCGCTTCCCAATGCGGGATTTCCCGAGGCGGGACTTCACACGCAGCTTTGTGGAAGACCAGCCCCTGGAAATTCTCAGATCGGTCAGATGCTGCGAGAGTGCGCCCACGTTCGGGGCAATGGACATTTCATTGTCATTGAGAATGACGATCATCCGGGTGTTGGTCGAGCCTGCATCGTTGAGGGCCTCATAGCACATGCCGCCTGTGAGGGCCCCGTCGCCCACGAGTGCGATCACCTGGTAGTCTTCGCCCAGAATATCCCTGGCCCTGGCCATGCCAAGGGCGGCAGAGATGGCCGTGGATGCATGGCCCGTCTCAAAAGCATCATATTCACTCTCATTGCGCTTGGGAAAGCCGCTGATACCGCCAAACGTGCGGAGTGTATCAAATGTCAGGTTTCTGCCAGTCAGGAGCTTGTGCACATAGCTCTGATGGCCCACATCGAAAATCAGTCGATCTTTTGGCAGATCAAATACCCTGTGCAGCGCAATGGTCAGTTCCACCACACCGAGATTGGACGCCAGGTGGCCCCCCCGTCTTGCGACCGTCTGAATGAGGGTCTGACGAATTTCCCCACACAGGATTTCCAGTTCTTCATAGGACAGCTTTTTCAGTTCGCTGGAATCCTGCAACTGGGATAGATGCATCCTCATTCACCTGCCATTCCTTGTTCGATTGGGGCACCCGAATGCACGGGCCATCTGATATGCCGGGAAAAGAAGGCGCCAAGCATCTGCACCTCCGACTTCTGTCCGTTCCATGCCCCGGTCATCAGCTGAATCCGAGAAAGCAGAATCAGAAGGAGCGCAGACAGATAGATGAGCCACGAAATGGTCTCCGTCACAATCCCCACATAGGGAATCGGTGAGAGCAGACTTCGAAGGGCCAGCGCGCCAAGACCAAAGATCAGATGCAGCACGGTCAGTCCCACGGACTGCCTGGCAAAATGGGCAATGAACAGATCCTCTTTCTCCTCACATTCCCTCAGCACATACAGAAAGAAAAGCGATAGCGGGGAAAATGAAAGCTCTGCGACCGCCGCAAGCCTGGCGGTCCTGTCTTTCATGACCTCGCTTTTTTCTGTCCTTCTGTGCCTTCTCTGTCCCATCTCGATTCTTTGGACCTCCGCTGATTTCTGGGTTGCCTTTCGGAATGTTACTTTACGCCGCCGAACTTTCCTTTGGATCCCTTTGTCCCAAGGGACACCTTGGAGAGGATGTCCGAAGTATAGGCATAGTTCCGCTCGTTCCGGTCCTCCCATGCCTTCTTCGCATAGCCTACCATCCGGTCAATCAGCTCACGGTACTTTACGCCCGAGGCTTCCCACAGATAGAAGGCAAGAGATCCGGGAATCGTGTTGATTTCGGTGATATAGAGTTTCCCTTCATGCACATCATACATATAGTCAATGCGCACCACGCCCTTGCAGTCCAGAAGGCGGAAGATCTTCTTTGAAAGAGTCTGGATTTCATCCTTGAGGGGTGCCTCAATGGGTGCCGGCAGCTGGCGCTGGAGACTGGCCATACCCTTGGATGGGCCGGAGGAGAGATACTTTTCAAAAAAGCTGAGCATCTCCTCACCACCCGTGAGCGGCATCTCAATTTCAGAAGCCTGTACATCCTCATCGTAGCCCATCACGGAGCAGTTGAATTCCAGGGGATGATCAAGGCCCTTCTCCACCAGCACACGTCTGTCATATTCAAAGGCAAGGTCCAGGGCTTCCTGCAGTTTCCCGCGCCCGTCCGCCCGGCTCACCCCGATGGACGAACCAAGATTGGCAGGTTTTACGAACACAGGATAGCCAATGGCACTCTCCACCCGGTCAAGGACCTCCTTGCGGTCAGCCCGCCAGTGCGTTCTCGTAAACCACTCCCCTGGCAGGACAGGAAGGTCTGCCCCGCGGAAAAACTGCTTCATCATGATCTTGTCCATCCCGATGGCAGATCCTGCCACCCCTGTGGACGTGTAGGGCAGGTTCGCCATCTCCAGCATGCCCTGCAGTGTGCCGTCCTCCCCGTTGAGACCATGCATGACGACAATACACACCTGAAGACGGCTGACCACCACTTCCTGCGTCCTGGCAAACAGGCCCTTGCCCTGCCTCTGCGCAAGGAGAGCACCGGAGCCCGAAGTGGTATCCAGAATGACCTCTTCCAGGCCCATCTGCGCTTCCTCCGAGCGCTCCAGCCGCTCCTCGATATTCTGGAACGTGCCGATCTCCTTCAGCTTTTCTCCGGTGTACCACACGCCCCTGGAAGAAATATAGACAGGCACCACCTGATACTTATCCTGATCCACATGGTGCATCAGCTGAACTGCGCTGATGATCGCCACTTCCCGCTCGCAGCTTCTGGATCCGAAAATCACACCAAGACAGGTTTTCTCCATTGCTTGCCTCCTGTTGCTCTCTGCCGCGCTGCAGGTCATGCCTTATGCATAATTGTCCGGCAGATCGTTTTCGAAAAGGACTGTGTCACCGGGTTTTGTCATTGTTCCGAGAAGACCGGTTGCCTCCTGAAGGCTGTCCACCACATAAATCTCATGTTCCGGGAAACCGGCACCTGTCAGTCCTTCATGAATAGGCTGTGTATGCTTCTTTCCCACAAGGATCGCGGCATCACAGCACTCCGCCATGACCGCTCCAAGCTTTCTGTTCTCCTCTTCCTCTTTCGCACCGAGTTCCACCATGCCGGGCGTCACCACGATGCGCTTTTGCGGGAACTGGCTGAGTACCTTCATGGCAAGCTTTGCCCCCTGGGGATTGCTGTTGAAGGCGTCATCAATCACGTGAATGCCGCCCCGGTCCACCAGCTGCAGCCGGTGTTCCACACTCCTGAGGCGTGCGATCCCCCGCTGGAGCTGCTTCATGCTCAGCCCCAGATCCAGCGCCACCGCGGATGCAAGAAGGATATTCTGAATGTTGTGCTCACCCAGCATCTTTGTCTCGCACGGGATCCTTTCAATCCCGGCATTGCCACTGTCCTGTTTCCGGCACAGCGTGAATCTGCTGCCAAAGCTTCCCGTCTCGATATCTTCCGCCCAGAGTTTCGTATCTGCGTTTCTCTCAAGGCCCGTCAGTGTCTTCTGCTTTTCTGTTTTCTGATAAAGTCCCCGCACGATGTCACCGTCATCGGCAAAATAGCAGGCACCGTTCTGCGGAATCGCCTCCATAAGTTCATACTTTGTGTCCCGGATCCTTTCCAGCGTATGAAAGGTCTCCAGGTGCTGGGGACCGACACTGGTCAGGATTCCGATGGTCGGGTGGACAAGCTCGCACAGCTCCCGGATGTCACCCACATGCCTTGCACCCATCTCCGCCACAAAGACCTGGTGTGCGGGATGCAGCTGCGTGCGAATCACCTTTGTGAGCCCCATGGGCGTATTGAAGGAGGAGGGCGTCACGAGCGTCTGATACTTTTCAGACAGCAGGGTGCCGAGTATGAACTTCACACTGGTCTTCCCATAGCTTCCGGTGATGCCGATCCGGATGATGTCTTCCCTCTCCTTCAGGCACTTCTGTGCGTCCCTGAAGTACAGTCGGTTGATCGTCTTTTCCACGGGCAGGGCACAGAGGCAGCAGACAGCAAAGCACAGGGGCATCAGGAGCACCTGCAGAACGCAGGAAATGATGGCTGAAGTCCCCGGTCCCAGAATGAGCCTCGACAGCATCTGCAAAAGGAAATACACTGCTCCGGTCATCCCGATGAGCCGCTTGACCCTTGGCGTAATGCCAAACTTCTTTTTTGCCTTCTGCTTTCTGGTTGCCGAAAAAAAATACCATCCCGCAAGAGGCAGAAGCAAAACAGCGAGGATGATCTGCACAAAAGCAGGGAGAGCTGAACGAAAGCTCAGGCACACGATCAGTGACAAAGCTGCCATCACGGCGGGGGGCAGAAAAATACCCGGCACCGCACGCCTTAAAGAGCGAAAATAGCCCGGCAGCTGATAGCTTTCCAGCTGATACAGATGCATCAGATGCCACGATGCCAGCGTTTCACTGAAAGCCAGGGCCAGAAGAAAGATCCATTCCTGTAACAGCACGATCTCTTTTCACCTTTTTCAAAAACAATTACAGACCAAAGAAGTTCCTTGCAATGAGCACAAACTGCTGCAGCTGCTCGAGATACGCGAAATGCGTCCCGCCCTCCAGTACGGCAAGGCCCGCATCCGGAATCTCCTTTTCCATGGTCTGGCCCATCCACAGGGGCGTCTCCGTGTCCGCGGATCCCCAGACCAGCAGAGTCGGCGCCTTGATATCCTTCAGATTTTCCCTCAGGTCCAGGCTGATGATCTTCACAAAGGTCTTTCGCATCTCTTCATCCAGAGCGTTATAATCAGCCGACCCGTACTTCTTGCGAAGCTTCTCCTGCATGATTCCGGGGAGCGGACCAAGAATCCTGATTTTCTCTGCGCATTCCCAGAATTTTCTCCCGCGCTGAAACGCGCGGGTGCGCTTCTGACTCTCCTCTGTCGGAGGCTTTTTGAGACCGGCAGCCCCGGTCAGAATCAGACGGTCAAAAAGCTCCGGCTTTGAAGAGGCCAGAAAAATCGCGACCCTGGCCCCGAAGGAATGGGCGATGACACTGCACGGGAAAAAGTTTTCCGCCCGTATCAGTTCCTCGGCTGCCCTTGCATATTCCGGCACGCCCCATGGTTCTGGCGGTCTTCCGCTCTTGCCATGGGCGGGGAACTCGAGAATCAGGGTCTGAGCATCTTGCAGCGCGTTTGCCAGAGGCTGCATATGGAGCTGTGAGCAGCCCCAGCCATGAAGGAGCAGAATCTTTTTGTCCCCGTTTCCCTGCCGGATATAATGAATATCGGCGCCAAGGCACTCTCTTGTGTTTTCCAAATCATCTGCCTCCAACTGCATGTGTGATCTCAGGAGAGAATCAGAATATATCTGCACTTTTCTGCTGGCAGGTCCAGCTTCCGCTGCATCTGCTCTGTGAGCGTCACCTGCCGCTCCAGATAGCATCCCAGGTGCTCACAGGTCTTTCTGCTGGCCAGATTGTCGGGATCTGTGGTGATCACAAGGCTCCCCTTTCCGGCTTTCCGGGCATACTGCGCAATCAGCCGACAGGCCCTTACAGCATACCCGTGCCCTCGGTAAGGCGGATCCACATGATAGCCCACATGTCCATAATAGTAGATCCCGACGCCTTCCCCGAGCCGAAGGGAGATTTCCCCTGCGGTATCTTTCTTCCCTGTCTCAGTGATCTTCCAGTACAGTGTCTCCCCAAACTGGAGGTACGAGGGCGGGCTTGGCCTGTTCAGTCTGTACAGATCAATGACGCCGTCCGAATAGTCCGGCTGTTTTCTCTGCCGGAAGAGATTTCTGAGCCCCATGATGTTATGACTTATTTATTCTCCTGCCCCGGATAGCTCTTTAGGAAATTTGTCAATGGGAGAAACTTCAATATCCTTTATCCGTGCTTCGGCCTCTTCCCTGTCTGGGGTGAGCGAAGTGATGCGCATGGCAGCCATCGCGCTGCCGATCTTCAGCGCTTCCTGCGAATTGTGTGTGCGCAGATACCCGTCAATGAGGCCTGCCACCATAAAGTCGCCGGCACCCACCGTGGTGAGCGTCTTTACCTTTACGCCCTTTGCCTGGAAAACACCGTCCGCCCCTGCAATGAGCGCACCCTCTTTTCCAAGGGACACGGCCATCATCTGCACGCCCGATTTCACATACTTCATGGCGCACGCTGCAATTTCCTGCGGCGAGCAAAACTGCGTCCCCTCGAGCTGTTCCAGTTCCGATCTGTTGGGCTTTACGAGGAAAGGGCTGGCCTTCAGGCCTTCCTTCAGTGCCTCCCCGGAAGCGTCCAGTACACAGGGAATCCCGTGCTTCTGCATTTTGGCGATCACCTGCCGGTAATAGTCCGCAGGTGCCTTCGGCGGCAGGGACCCCGTCAGGACCAGCATGGATATGCTGCTTCTGTATGACAGAAGGAGATCTGTCAGATGCCGGAGGGTCTTTTCATCCACCTCGGGGCCCGGCTCATTGAGCTCGGTCACCAGACGGGTCTGATCGCGATCGATGATCTTGATATTGGTTCGTATTTCACCTGGGATCGAAAGGAAATCGCCATGCAGGTGCATCTCCTTGAGCATCCGGTCAAACTGCGATCGGTTCTTTTCACCTGCAAGTCCTATGCAGATGCTGCTCTGCCCCAGAATGTCCAGTGCGATGGATACATTGATGCCTTTTCCGCCCGGAACGGACTGGGATGAAAGCACCCGGTTCGTTTCGCCCAGATGCATTCCTGCAACTTCCATCGTCCGGTCATAACTCGGATTCATACAGACGCATACAATCATCTTGGTGATTCCTCCCGTCAGGGATGGGATTATACAAAGATTGCATACCATTGGCAAGGAAAGCGCAAATCTGTGAATGTCTCAAGAAGAATGCCAGGCGCAAAAAAGACGGGAATCCCCGTCTTTTTTGCCTCAGTTCAGTATCTGTCCTGTCAGAATATGACCGGACCTTCAATCGTCTTCATCTTCGTATTCGTCGTCATCATCATCAGGGTCTTCCCCGTTTGCACGGCGTCTGCGTCGCCTGCTTTCACCCACAATGGTCACCACATAGATGACAATCAGAAGCCCCAGCGCCACGGGCGCCACGATCATCAGGATCTGTTCAATCCTGGCGCCGCTTCCAAGGTCTGCCAGCGGGCTCTGCATGGCAACCGTCTTCGTACCATCGGTCTGTGTATCTTCCATCGTGTCCGGAATTCGGATGCCGCGCACCAGGAGCCGGTGGGTATTGACGCCATAGGGCGTGCAGGTGACCAGGGTCACCAGGTCTTTTCCTTCCTCCAGATCCAGCCAATATGTCTCGTTTGGTTCCACGACCACAATCTGATCCACCCGATAGGTCATGACCCTGTCGAGGACCCGGATCAGGAATGTATCGCCCAGCACCATCTGATCAAGATCTGTAAACATCCGGGCGCTTGGCAGTCCTCGGTGGCCGGAGATGGCGCAGTGGCTGGTCTCGCCGCCCACCGGAAGGCTTGTTCCCTCCACGTGTCCCGCGCCTTTTTCCAAAACATCACTGTTGGTCGTGTGATAGATCGGGAGATTCACGTGTATTTTCGGGATTTCCACACTGCCCATGATCCCGTCCCCGTTGAGATTCAGGAGATTCATGTATTCCTGGTCGGCATGGATCACCTCTCCCGAAAAAGCATCACGGATTCCATGTCCTGTATGTAATTCATTATATGCCCTCGCCTTCTGGAACATGTCTTCCACCATCTCCGGATCCAGCTGAGAGATGGCCGCCTCCATGCGTGTCAGGCTTTCCTGGTTCTGCCGTTTGCTGAGCCAGTCACTGACTGTGGGGTAGGCAATCACGGAGATACCTGCGAGGATCAGAAGCACAATGAGTATGTCGGTCAGTTTATTCTTCATGATCATTCACGCTCCGTCTTCGCATCGTTGGTCTCATTGACTGTATTTTCTTCTGTGCTCTTTTTTATCTCGCCTGTCTTCTTCTCTTTATTCTGTTTCTCTCCACTCTGTTTATTCTGAGACTTTGTTCCCTGTTTCTTCTCATCTTTTTTCTTAGGCGTCATATAGCCCGGCAGCGCACGCTTCACCCTTCTCCGTGCCCTGGCCTCCCGGTTCTGACGGCCAGAGGAGACAAAGATCCAGATCAGCACAACCAGCAGCATGGGGATGCCCATAAAGACAGCGACCAGGGTCGTATCGATCTGCGTGGCTTCCGCTACCACCGTTACCAGTTTCGCCTCGCGCTGGTTTTCCACTCTGTGGCCTCGCACCAGCATACGGTGCGTGTTGATACCATAGGGCGTACAGGTCACCAGTGTGCAGTAGTCTTCATAGGGGTCAATGCTCAGTGCCGAGAGGTCATATGGTTCCACGATCAGGATCTGGTCCACCTCATAGGTCAGGATCTGGTCCAGCACCCGAAGCACAAACGTGTCGCCGGCTTCCATTCGGTCAAGGTCCGTAAACAGCTTCGCGCTTGGCAGACCGCGGTGGCCGGAAAGCACGCAGTGGGTGCCGCGGCCGCCGGTGGGCAGCGAGGTACCTTCAATGTGACCGACAGCGATCTGAAGCACAGCCTCATCGGTAGAATGATAAATCGGCAGTGACACGGAAATCTTGGGAATTTCAATATATCCCATGATGCCGGATCCCGTGATGTTGAGAAGAGAATGATATTCTTCTGTCTGCTCCGGGGTCGGCAGGTACCGGTTCTCCGCAAAGATCAGTGAGGTGTTGTATTCGGATGCCGCATCCAGCTCTCTGGTGAAGTCCTCTGCCGAGACATTGTGCAGGGCCTCCGAATAAGAAGCGATGGCACGCGACTGATGCAGGGAGTTCCAGTAATCAGAGAAGGTTGGATAAAGCATAATCGCCATGCCCAGAATCAAAATGAACACCAGAAGAATCGTAGACAGATGTTTTCGCATGCCTGGCGTCCCTTTCCAGCATCTTCGCGTAGCCTTGGATTCACGCGAAAATGCATTCATATCGTAACGCCTCATCTCGCTGCAGATGCAGCATCACAAGGCGCAAAAGATGACTGAGAAGAATCGACTGTGTAACAGCATATGCACAAATCACAGAAAATCATATCATGAACATCCCGATCATTCAAGCTGAATGCAGACACAGCCTGTCACCGGATGCCATATGCATAGCTGCACCGTCTGGTGCTGAAATCTATCACAAAGCCCGTTTCATGTAAAGATGCTGCGCTGCGTGACGCATGCGTCTCCTGCTTGAATTCACCGGGGCGACCGTCTATGATTCAGGACACCCGGAGGTGAAATCTTTGTCATCTTTTACATCCTCTGTCCCCGCCGAATCCAGGCGGTATGTCGTGGAATTTGCGCCGCTGGAGGGCATCACAGACGCCATCTACCGTCACTGCCACCATCTGCTGTTCGGCGGCGTCGACCACTACTATACGCCCTTCGTCTCGCCTACCCAGAACCAGCGCCTGGAAACAAGAGAAAAGCGCATCCTCGGCGCTGACCTGCCGGAGGTGTCCTTGACAGTCCCTCAGGTCCTCGCAAAGGAGCCGGAGCTCTTCCTCTGGGCCGCACATATGTTTGAAGATCTGGGGTTTCAGGAGATCAACCTCAACTGCGGCTGCCCTTCCGGCACCGTCACCTCCAAGGGAAAAGGTGCTGGCATGCTGCGTTCGCCCTCCGACCTTCGCCGCTTTCTGGACAGGGTATGTGTCGCCTCCCCCCTGCCGGTGTCAGTCAAAACACGGCTCGGCTTTGAGGACGTGACCCTCTGGCCCGAACTTCTCTCTGTCTTTGAGGACTACCCGCTTGCGTCCCTCACTGTGCACGCAAGAACACGGGACATGTTCTACCGTGGAGAGGCACTGACGGATGTTTTTCCGGGGACGGAAGATCACTCCGGCTCCCTTCCTCTTATATATAACGGAAATCTTTTTCTTGCAGATGATTGCCGCGCGATGATGAGGACTCATCCTCATCTTCACGGCGTCATGCTCGGGCGCGGCATGCTCGCAAACCCTGCACTTGGGCGCATGGTGCACGGCGGAGATGCACTGACTGTTCAGGAGCTTCGGCAGTTCCATGATCTCCTCTTTGAGACATACAGATCCATTTATCCTGCCCATGTGCTCCTTGGAAAGATGCGTGAGGTCACGAAGTACCTTTGCTACAGCTTTGACTGGGAGGAGACAAAAAAGGACCGCAAGGCGATGCTGAAATCTTCCCGGATCGATGGGTACCTTGAAGCCGTCGAGCGTCTGTTTTCCCATCCCCTTTACTCGCAGCCCGCCTACTTCCAGGGCAGCGATCAGAACCCCTGGCCCTGAAAACAAATCAGGAGCTCTCCCGGATACAGGGAGAGCTCCTGATTTCTTTACTCTTTGGATGCGAACCCAAAGTACTTTTTGGCATTTTCGTAGCAGACACCCTGTACAATCTCCTTCAGGAGATCCATGTCTGCAGGATAGCGTCCGTCTTCCACCCATTCACCCAGGAGTCTGCACAGGATCCGGCGGAAATACTCGTGCCTCGGATAGCTCAGGAACGAGCGGCTGTCGGTCAGCATGCCGACAAACCCGGCCAGATACCCAAGGTTTGCAAGACTGGTGAGCTGATCAGTCATGCCCTGGAAATGGTCGTTGAACCACCAGGCAGAACCATGCTGGATCTTGCTAACGGCCTCGGAGGACTGGAAGCAGCCACAGATGGTATCAATCGCCTGATTGTCCGCGGGATTGAGCGAATACAGAATCGTCTTGGGAAGGCTCTGGGATTTTTCCAGAGCGCCGAGGAATGCGGCCGTCTCATCGGAGGGGGTATGCGTGTTGATGCAGTCGTATCCTGTGTCCGGGCCAAGGCGATCGAACATCGTCAGGTTATTGTCCCTGCGGCAGCCATAATGGAGCTGCATGGTCCAGTTGCGGCGCCTGTATTCGCCGGCCAGGAAGAGCATGCAGGCAAACTTGAACAGGTTCTCTTCCTCTGCGGTGATCTTTCCGCCGCCAAGGCGCTTGGCGAAGATGGCCTCCACCGCCTCGTCGGACGCCGGCGCATACATCACATAGTTCAGTCCGTGATCGGACAGGGTGCAGCCATGGGCGGCGAAGAAATCCATCCTCTCATGCAGCGCCTTTTTGAGGTCTGTAAAGTGGCTGATCTCCACACCGGACACCTTGGCCAGCTGCTGGATATATGCAGCCCAGGTGGACTTTTCGATATTCACAGCCTTGTCGGGGCGCCATGCGGGAAGGACGGTCGTCCTGAAGGAAGCATCGGCGGCCAGCTTCTCGTGATATTCCAGACTGTCCACGGGATCGTCGGTGGTGCAGATCACATCCACGTTGCTCCTGGTGATCAGGCCTCTGGCAGAAAACTCAGGACGCTTCATCTGCTCGTTGACGGTGTTCCAGACCTCGTCCGCGGTTTTTGCACTCAGCGCGCCGTGATAGCCGAAGAACCTCTGCAGCTCCAGATGACTCCAGTGATACAGTGGGTTCCCAATGGCCTTTCCGACAACCTCGGCCCACTTCTGGAACTTTTCGTAGTCGCTGGCATCGCCGGTGATGTACTTCTCGTCCACTCCGGCACAGCGCATGAGGCGCCACTTGTAATGGTCTCCACCGAGCCACACCTGGGTGATATTCTCAAAATGAACATCCTCCCAGATTTCCTTCGGGCTCAGATGGCAGTGATAGTCGATGATGGGGCAGTTCTCGGCATAATCGTGGAACAGTTTCCTGGCAGTCTCTGTGTTCAGCAGGAAGTTCTCATCCATAAATGCGGTCACAGGGCATCTTCCTTTCCTTAATCTCATGTCTCCTTGGGGATAAAAACCATCTGCACGCAGCTGCAGCACATACAGATGCCGTCAGAGGGCACTATGGTACATCATGACACGATGTCTTTCATTCGTCAACACGCCTCATATTCGTAAATATTATTACTTATGTGTAATGTTTATGCATTTTGATCGTTTGACCTTTTCTCCTGTATGCAGTAGAATCGATCCGTATGGTTACTCCCGGATCGTTTTTCCGCGTCAAAGCCTTTCCCGCGGAGTCGTTCCCGGTCCCAAATTGTCAGGAGGTACTCCCCTATGAACACGTTAAATGCAACTCTTTGCCCGGCACCGGCTCGTCCTGTCAAGGTTCTTCAGTTTGGTGAAGGCAATTTCCTGCGTGCTTTTGTTGACTATATGGTGGATATTGCCAACGAAAAAACGGATTTCAACGGTTCCATCGTTCTGGTCAAGCCCATCAGCATCGGCACCCTGTTCCCCGCATTCAAGGATCAGGATTACCGCTACACCGTGCTTCTCCGCGGCCTGGAGGACGGCGTTCCGGTCGAAAAGGAACGTGTGGTCACCTCCGTGTCCGACACGGTGGACGCCTATACAGACTATGACCGCTATGCAGCCTATGCAAAGTGCGAGACCCTCCGCTTCATCGTCAGCAATACCACGGAGGCCGGCATTGTGCTGGACGAATCGGATGAGATGGCAGCCTGCCCGCCCAGGACCTATCCTGGAAAACTGACCAAGTTCCTCTATGAGCGCGCCGAGCATTTTGATTATGCCTCCGACAAGGGGCTTGTCATTCTCCCCGTGGAGCTGATTGACGACAACGGCATCGAGCTGAAGCGGTGCGTCAAGGGTCTTGTGAAGGCCTGGGGTCTGGGAGAAAAGTTCGAAAAGTGGCTGGATGAAGCCTGCGTGTTCACCTCCACCCTGGTGGACAGAATCGTGACCGGTTACCCCAGAGGGGAAGATCAGAAGATCTGGGAGAAGCTGGGCTTTGAGGATCATATTCTCGTCACTGCAGAACCCTTTGGCCTTTGGGTGATCGAGAGTGAGAAAGATATCAGCGGGGAGCTTCCCCTGCCCCAGTGCGGGCTTCCCGTCATCTTCACGGATAACCAGAAGCCCTACAAGCAGCGCAAGGTCCGCATTCTCAATGGAGCGCACACTTCCTTTGTGCCCATGGCCTTCCAGTGTGGTCATGACATCGTTCTGGAGGCAATGAATGATGACCTGATCCGGAATTTCATGGAACATACCCTTTATGATGAAGTGATTCCGACCCTCTCCCTGCCCAAGGATGACCTGATGTCCTTTGCAAAGGCCGTGACCGGCAGGTTCCAGAACCCCTTCATCCGCCATCAGCTGCTGAGCATCTGCCTGAACTGTGTCTCCAAGTGGAAGGCACGCTGCCTCCCCTCCCTGCTGGGGTATGTGGAAAAGGAAAAGAAGCTGCCCGAGCACCTCACCTTCTCCCTGGCCGCGATGCTTGAACTCTATCGCGGAGGTCACCTGACGGAGGACGGCAAGCTCCACTGTGAGCGCGCAGGCCAGCCCTTTGAGCTCCAGGATGACCCCGGCGTGCTGAAGTTCTTCGATGACAGGAAGAGCACAGAGGATGCCGCCATCGTCCATGACTTCCTTTCCAATGAGGCCTTCTTCGGACAGGATCTGACTGCGGTCGAAGGTCTGGAAGAGTATGTCCTCGCTGCCGTCTGTGACATCGAGAAAAACGGCATGCGCTGTGCCGTCGAAAAACGTTTTTCCTGATATGCTCAAATCGAGAAAGACCCTTGGAGGTTCACGGAATGGATGCACTTCTTCGCATTACAGGTTCTGACAATGTGGCGGTAGCGCTCCGGCCACTTGTCAAAGGCGAAAGCCTGGATCTTGATTCGATCCACCTTTTGCTTCAGACGGATGTCCCGGCAGGCCATAAGGTCGCCCTGGAGGATATTCCGAAAGACGGGCATGTCATCAAGTACGGTTTCCCCATTGGCTATGCCAAGGAGGATATTCCGAAGGGCAGTCATATTCATGTGCACAATCTGCATACGCTGCTCAGCGGTGAACTAACCTATACCTATCAGCCGACACATCCTGAAGTCAGGAAACAGACGTCCAGGACCTTCATGGGGTTCCCCAGAAAGAACGGGCAGGTCGGCATACGCAATGAACTGTGGATCGTGCCGACGGTCGGTTGTGTCAACGATATTGCAAGAGCCCTTGAAAAGGAAGCTCAGTCGCTGCTTGTTGAAGGCGTGGAGCGCGTATATGCGTTCACGCACCCCTACGGCTGCTCCCAGATGACGGAGGATCAGGAGAATACCAGGCAGATTCTGGCAGACCTTGCGACCCACCCCAATGCAGGCGGTGTCCTCCTTCTGGGGCTTGGCTGCGAAAACTCCGGGATCGAACAGATCAAGGCCCACATGGACTGGTATGATCCTGAGCGGATGCGTTTTCTGATCTGTCAGCAGGTCGAGGACGAGATGGAAGCCGGCATGCAGTACCTGAGAGAGCTCAGTGATTTCATGCGAAAGGATCGCCGTGAGCCGTGCGATGTATCCAAACTGGTGGTTGGCCTCAAATGCGGTGGTTCTGATGGCTTCAGCGGTATCACGGCCAATCCGACCATCGGCGGATTCTCTGACCGCCTGGTTGCCCAGGGCGGCACCACCATTCTCACGGAAGTGCCTGAGATGTTCGGTGCTGAAACCATCCTGATGAACCGCTGCAAGGATGAGGCAACCTTCGAAAAAACGGTCCGCCTGATCAACGATTTCAAGCATTACTTTGAATCCTATCACCAGACCATCTACGAAAATCCCTCCCCGGGAAACAAGGCCGGCGGCATCTCCACCTTGGAGGACAAGGCCCTTGGCTGTACACAGAAGAGCGGATTCTCGCCCGTCAACGATGTGCTTGAATATGGAGAGAAAGTCAAAACGCCCGGTCTGAATCTTCTCTCGGCCCCCGGCAACGATCTTGTGGCCGCCACGGCCCTCGCTTCCTCTGGCGCTCATCTTGTGCTGTTCTCCACCGGACGCGGCACGCCCTTCGCCTGCCCTGTCCCAACCCTCAAGATTTCTTCCAACTCTGCGCTGGCCGCGAAGAAGTACCAGTGGATCGACTTCAATGCGGGCAGACTTCTGGATGAAAAGCAGCCCATGACGCTCGATCAGCTCTCCGACGAACTCTTTGACCTTGTGATCGAGGTTGCAAGCGGAAAGACTGTCCACAGCGAAGATCATGGTTTCCATGATCTGGCCATCTTTAAGACCGGCGTCACCCTCTGAAAAGAATCCATACAGTCAAAACCGGCTGTCCATTGTAGGCCAGCCGGTTTTGACTGTTTCTTTCTCATCTGGAGAAATCGACCCTATGCCGAGACATACGCTCATTTTGCCATGTCCACGAGATATGAGCGAATCTCATCTTCCATCTCTTTCTGAAGATCGTCGCCCCGCATCCACGCTTTCGTCCACCGGACCGTCTCCGTCACCGCCCGCTCCACATCCCATACCGGGTGCCAGCCAAGCTCATATTTGATCTTCGAGCAGTCCAGCTTCAAAAACGATGCTTCATGCGGTGCATTTGCCTCCGCCTGATTTTCCCATGCTGCCCCGTCGCCCCATGCTTTCACAAACAGGTCCACAAGCTCACCTGTATTGATGCAGTTTGCTTCATCCGGCCCTACGTTGTACCATCCGGCCTTCTGAGGGCATCGCACCTGTTCCTTCACAATATCCAAGTAAGCAAAGAGCGGCTCCAGGACATGCTGATAGGGCCTTGTGGAAAGAGGATTGCGCACCCCGATGATAGTGCCTTTCTGCACAGCCCGGATACAGTCAGGA
The DNA here is from genome assembly GCA_017460395.1 of Clostridia bacterium. GTDB lineage: Bacteria > Bacillota > Clostridia > Christensenellales > Aristaeellaceae > UBA2943. The sequence continues at coordinate 41,362 of JAFUBA010000153.1, forward strand.
ATGATCCGGTCTGCAGCAAAATCGCCGCCGCCAATCACATTCCCGGCCCGCGCCGTGGAGACGGCCGATCTCCCCTGGGGAGCAAAGAAGCTGTTGACATAGCTGTGCGTGATGATTTCCGAGCAGGATTTGGAGTTGGAGTAAGGGTCAAATCCGTCCAGCGCTTCATTTTCCCTGTATCCCCAGTTCCATTCCCGGTTCAGATACACCTTGTCCGTGGTCACATTCAGTACGCTTTTCACGCTTTCGCATTCGCGGACGCACTCCAGCAGGTTGACCGTACCCATGACGTTGGTTTCATAGGTGATACGAGGATTCTTATAGCTTTCCCGTACGATGGGCTGTGCTGCCAGATGCATCACGATTTCGGGCTGAAAACGGTTGAACACCTGCCTCAAATGCTCCAGATCGCGGATATCTCCACGGTGGTCCCGAATCAGACGGTCTGTCCCTGACAGTTCAAATGCGGAGGGCTGTGTAGGCGGCTCGAGCGCATATCCCGCCACCTCGGCGCCTGCCATGTGCAGGATATGACACAGCCATGTCCCCTTAAACCCGGTATGGCCCGTCACAAGGACGCGTTTTCCCCGAAAAAAGCTCAGATCCTCAAGCATCTTCCCCGAACCTTTCTTAATCGCAGACCGTCTCCGTCACGTTCTTCTCCGTCACAGGCTGTGCTACAGGCTGGTCCCCTATCACGACCTGGAAATCCTTCAGGCACACCAGCTCCACCGATTCCAGCACGAGGCCGCTTCTGACCATGGTGGGCACCTGCTCCGCCATGATGGGCGCGATGGGTTCCCCATCCTCTGCAAGCTCAATGCGTACGCGCTCCATCTCGATTTTCTCGGTTTTCTTCTCCGGCAGTCCCAGGACAAACCCTGCTACACTGACGCCGGTGGCATGCACATCCCGGAATGTGATGGTCCCAATCGATGGCGTCCTCTCGTCCACCACCTGTTTTTCTCTCGACTGTACATAGGGGTGTCGGCCGTCCGGATCACAGAAATACATGGAATTGACCGCCAGCGGCACCAGGACATGGTCCATCTCCACCCGTTCAAAGGTGATCTGGTCGATCCGCCCGTCGACACCGCGGCCGCGTCTGGTCTTGATCCTGAGCCCGCGGTCAGTGTTGCGCATCACGCAGTCGTGAACACGCACATGATGGACCCCGCCCGCCATCTCAGAGCCGACCGTCACGCCGCCATGACCCTTCTCCATCAGGCAATGAGCGATCTCAATCTCCTCGCAGGGCTGCTTGTACTTCTGCCCCATGTAGATCTTGCCTGACTTGATGGCAATGCAGTCATCGCCCACGGAAAAGTGTGTGCCGCACAGAAGCACCCGTTTGCAGCTCTCCGGATCAAACCCGTCTGTGTTGGGGCTGGAGGAAGGTGCTTCCACGGTCAGATTGATGAATTTCAGGTCTTCGGAAAAATACGGATGCAGGTTCCACGCAGGGGAATTGCGGACCGTCACACCCTCAAGAGCGATGCTTCTGCACCGGTTCAGAAAGACCATGCGCGGGCGGAAGGCACCCCTCTTGATCTTCGGATTCTGCCACCAGTTTTCCTTGGTGGCACAGCCATCCAGGATCCCCTCCCCGTAGACAGCAGCGTCTTCCACGTCCATGCCGGTCAGGAAGGCGGCATACATGTCCAGCGGATTGCCTTCCCATGAGCCAAAGTTGAGCTCTTCCTTTTCATCCGTGCTCAGGACCGTTCCGGGTAGAATCGGGAACCGCTCGCGGTCTGTCTGAAGGGACAGCACGGCGCCCTTCTCAAGTTCAATCGATACATGGCTTTTGAGGAAAATCGGCAGAACAGCATAGGTTCCCTTCGGAATCAGGACGCGGCCATCCCCTGGGCAGCACTGAATCGCAGCCTGAATGGCCTGGGTGTCGTCATGGACGCCATCCCCCTTGGCGCCAAAGTCCTGCACATTCAGCGTGGCGCTCTCACGTCTTGTATCAAACCCGAGTCGGCTCTTCTGCCCATCCCGGGTTTCAATTTCCAGATCATAGTGCCGCCCGGGCTCCAGATTCCGAAACGTATGGACGCTGCGATTCACCTGAATCAGTTCCCCGGAGAGTCTGCAGGTGACAGGCTCCATGAGGTGATATGCTCCCTGGCCCTCGATGACCAGGGTGGCTGCCCTGGCGAGCACCAGAATCATGTGTGCCCCAAATGGTTCATGCATCATTTCAGTCCAGGCCTCCTTCTTCAAGGGCGATCGCATCCATTACAGCAGGATCCGCAGAGGAGTTTTTCCGCATGTCTTCCATTTTTTCACGCCAGCTTTTCAGTCTCGGTGCCCATCGCCACTTCTCCAGAACCTTCTGTGAGATGGCGCGAAGAAGACTGTAATAGGCCAGCAGAAATTCCTCCTGCGTGATGCTGTCCACATCCAGAGAGCAGACCTTCTTTGCACTCTCCCGGATCCAGACCAGGTACCAGTGATAATGCTCGTACAGCTGCTCCGGCACATGATCCATCGTGCGCGCCAGGGCCGCAAGGTTCAGGATCATCTCTCTCGGTTCATCACCGAGATGTTCCTCCGTGGACCTGACCCTTCCCGTGAGTTCCCGGAGTCCTTCATAACGAAACAGTTCCTTCTGGCCCATCATCAGGGCAGGAAGCTGTGCAAACATGTCGTCCGCACTCGGCCACGGCGCTGTCTGTAACTGCTCTTTTGCAAGAATGTCTTGAGCAGCGGCCTTTGCCGCTTCTTTTTCGGGCTCCGTGTCCACCAGCGCTAGCTCGCATTTCAGTGCCACGGCATTTGTGAATTCTCCCTCAGGATCAAGATCCCGCGGAAGAGTTTTCTCATCAACCACAAGACACTGCGGGAAAAACAGACGACGCTTCGCCTGCTCCATTTCATTCATTTCAAATTCGTTCATCTTGGGCTTTCCTCCCTATGATCGCATATTCAGGTAAGCGCTGCTCACGAAAGAAAATCTGCCCTCTTTGGGGTAAAGACATCCAGGAGCACGCCCTTTTCAAGACAGAGCGTGCCATGCACCTGCCCCGGGTCCACCACGATACTGTCCCCCGGCCCCAGATCCACCGCCTGCCCGTTCACCGTATATCTGAATTTTCCGGACAGTACATAGGTGCACTGTGTGTGCAGATGTGTGTGAGCTGCGCCTTCAGCACCCGTTTCAAAGAGCACCTCCACGGTCATCAGATACTCATTGTAGGACAGAATCCTGCGTTTTACCCCGCCGCCAAGATCAATCAGTCCGGCCTCCTCATGCATCTGTACATGGGCACCCTGCAGTTCCTTCATGTGAATCTCCTTTCGGTTTCTCTCATTCACGGTCCAGTGTCCGCTGTCTCGTACTCGAGTATATCACAGCGAAATGGGCGGCACAACATGGATAGACACGCCCTGTACACATCTCACGGATCCCGCCACGATTGCGCAGATACCTGCATCATCTGCCCTTCCAGATCGTCTGTCAGCGCTTTCATTCTGCCCTCAAGTGCCTGAAACGCTTCCTCGTGCGAGCACTCATAGGCCGGATCCGGAACACCGAGGTAGAAGCCAATTCTCTCCTGCGGCAGCCTCAGCATCTGCAGTCGGCTGACAGCTCCGTAGGAGACGCCATAGAAGGAGGTAAAGGCAGAATAGTCGCTTTCCTCAAGATACCGTGCCGTCAGGTTTTCAGGCAGATGATATCCATGGCGCAAAAGGGTTTCCGATACCTGCAGTGGCACCCGCTCCCCTTCCGTGTTCTGATAGGCGCTCCTGGCCTCCGCCAGGACGGGTATCTTTCGCTCCATTGCCATCTGATTGACCATCGCCGCGGCCATCTGGCTCCGGTTGAGTCCACCGTCGCAGACAAAACAGATGCGTTGTGGGACGTCGTAATATGCTTTCATGTCGCGAAACCTCTGGACCGTGAGCGCCGAAATGGGGAACGTGAAGTCAAGCGTCTCCCGTTCTACCTGCAGTTCATGCAACACGCTCTCCACCAGATCCCCGTTCACCTGTCCGGGACGATAGTAGGCCAGGGTAATGTGGGGTGTCAGAGGATAGGGCAACGTGGTGACAGCATCAAAGGCCTGATAGAGGTTCATAAGGAGCGATGCATCCTCCTCTGTTTTGGGACGCAGAAGCAGGACGATCGATTTGGAGACCATGCTGACGATGCGGTCGGCTGTGAGTATCAGCTGGCGGGGTGCATACTGTTCCCGAAGTTTCTCTGCAATCTCCGTCCCTTTCTCGATACTTTCCTGCATTTCCTGCAGATATCGCGTGTCCGCACAGGCTTCTCCTGCCGGAAGGTCCTTCGGGACCACCCGGGAATGCTCCGGACAGATCATGTCATGCAGCGTCATATGAAGGGTAGCTTCCGGGAGTCTCTCTGCGAGGATCCCAGTGCTCTGCAGCTGCGCATGCAGCATCTCCTGCATCAGCTGTATGATCTGTGTGCACCGTTTTCCGCAGCGCAATGCTGCGGTGGTGCCTGGAAATGGCAGATAGTGACCCTCTGAACCTACCTTCTGTGACAGCGACGGGTGTGTGTGGAAGGTGCCGCTGAGTGCATCTGTCTTCCATGTGGTTCTCTGATCATATTCTTCCAGGAAAGTCATGGCCATCCCCCTTTTCAAGTGTTCTGTCAGAAGACTTTTTTCGATTGCGGTCTGTTTTGCGCGTGTGCTATACTCACTATCATACAGATTTTCACAAAGATCCTGAACGGATCTTCGATGGAAAATCGTATATGCCCGCAAACCATCTATGATCCTTCCAGATCTTTCCGAGAACGGGTATATCAAAGACGCGATCGAGGTGACATATGTGTCCGAACATGAAGTGGACAGGAATCTGACCACCGGGAAATTGCTCAGTCTGATCCGGAACGCTCATTCCCTTGAGGAGGCGACCGCATATCATCAGGAACACGGCCAGCCTCTCCTGAAAGACGCACTGGATCAGATCATGAACGCCCATCGGATCACCCCGAAGCAACTGATCATCGAGAGTAAAATCGAACGTTCCTATCTGTACCACATTCTGTCCGGCGAAAGAATGCCCGGACGGAACATTGTGCTTCGCATTGGTTTCTGCCTGAATGTCAGCCTGAATGAAATGAATCAGCTCCTCCGCCTTGCGGGCTTTTCCGGATTGTATTCCAAGGTACAGCGGGACGCGGTACTGATCTACGCCCTGTCACAGAACATGAGCATGGAAGCAGCCAATCGCCTGCTTCTTGAAGCCGGGGAAGCACCACTCTATCAGACAGAATCCTCGTCTCCGGAGACGCATCCATGACAATCAAGCAAGCCCTGCCGGAAAAGGTCCTGGAATCCTGGAAGATTCTCTCCTGTCTTCAGGCGACAGAAAAAACAGAAACGTATCTATGTATCTCAAAGACCGATGACACCCGCATCATCCTGAAGATCACGCGGGACGCCCAGAGCGCATGCCAGTTCTGGAATGAAGACGAAATGCTTCACCGCATTGAGCAGGCCTGCTCATCCGCCTCCTCTTCTGTGCCGGGTGCTCTTGCACGGATGCATCCGGGATTCTGCATGAATCTGGATGGCCAGACCATCTTCGCCCGCTCCTATATTGAGGGCAGGCCCCTGGATGAGATTGTTTTCTCACAGGTCGATAAGCCGGGCATCCCCCTGGAAAAGGCAGTCTGGTACCTCGATCACATCTTATGCCAGATTGAGTTTCTGCACAACATGCACCCGCCCGTCATACACCGCGATATCAAGCCGCAGAATGTGATCGTGGATACGCAGGGAGAGGCGCATCTGATTGATTTCGGGATCGCACGGTTTCACCGCGGGGACAGTACCCATGATACCACTGTTCTTGGCTCACATCTGACAGCCCCTCCGGAACAATTCGGATACCGGCAGACCGATGAGCGCAGCGACATCTATTCTGCCGGCATTCTCCTGCGCTATTGCCTGACAGGGGAATATGGTGACAGTGCGGACACGGAAATCCCGCAGAAGGTCCTGCGCGTCATTGAGAAGGCCACCGCCTTTGACCCGGATCAGCGATATCAGTGCGCTGCAGACATGCGAAGGGATCTATCGAGCCTGAACCTGCCGCACGCGGACCCATCTCAGGAGCGTGCCGGGCAGCATCCAGAAGAGGATAAGCCGAGGAAAGGCTTCATTGGACGCCACCTTCCCCTGTGTATATCACTCATACTGCTTATTCTCCTGGTCGCTTCCTTCTTTTTTCTGGGGCCCGGCGCTTCCCCCTCCCTTCAAGTGGATGAGCCCGAGGCGATTGAGACCGCAGCACACAGTGTGCCGTACACCTTCAAGGAGCCCTTGATTGAGCAGGCCGTGCGCCAGACACTGGATCGTCCGGATGGCTATATCACGGAGAAGGATCTGGAGTTTGTCACATCCCTCTTCATTTTTGGACGGCAGATCTACACATCGGATGACCAGATCTGGTTTCTTGGAAACGACGTGTACATGCGCCTGGACGACATGCGGGAGCAGCAGCTGTGGAAGGAGAATGGCGGAATTACTTCTCTGGAAGATATCCGCCACATGCCGAATATCCATGAGCTGAGCCTGTATCGCCAGAATATTTCCTCCCTGGAAGAACTGCAGGGCTGTCCAATCCGCCGCCTCGGCATCGGATATAATCCGCTAACAGATCTCGCGCCTCTTTCCTCCCTGGACCTGATCGCGCTGAACATATCTTGCCTGAACATCTCAGATCTTACCTGCCTTCAGGGGCAGGAACACCTGGAGGAGCTCCACGTGGCTGATATGCCCCTCCGTTCCCTCGATCCCCTCACCAATCTTCCTCTTCGCATCCTGAACCTGTATAACATCACCTGTCCCATGGAACCGCTGCGCGAGATGCCCACGCTCGAAGCCCTCACCCTGGGGAAAATGAACCGGTATCTTTTTGATATTCTGAAGGATACACAGATTCAGGACCTGGAGGTGACCCATGCAGAAGGTGTCCCCTTCCTGTCCCTGCAGGCGCTCCCCCGCCTCCGGCGGCTGTACTTCTATGCCGACACCTATGAAGAGATCCCGTCTGGCGTATGGAATTTTCCGTCTCTTCGCTGGCTTGACCTGAAAAATGTCGGCATGGAGAGTTTCCACTGTCTCAGCGCCATGCAGAGTCTGGAATCTCTTTTCATCTATGCCTGCGATGTACAGGACTTCCATGGGCTTGAGGAACTGCCAAATCTGAAGAAAATCGACTGTACCCCGGACCAGAAAGACGCATTGGAAAGCCTCTACCCAGATCACGCCTGGGCCATGAACTGAATCGCATGAAAAGAGCCACAGACTCTGTGGCTCTTTTTCATGCGCTTCAGTGCAGGAGGTCCCTGGGCCTCCCTTAGAACACGAATATTCAGGGCTTATTACGCCTTGAATGTTTTCATTTTGTTTTCTCTTTGTCTGAAACCTGATTTCCCCGGGTTTCATGCTATAATGCACCTGCAGATGACATGCAGATCATCTGGTAATCCTCCGTGAATAAGCATACACCGTTCGGAGGATGTATGCCCGTTTCCGGAAAAAGCCGGAAGGATCAGAAATGATCTGCGGGCATGTACGATTTCCACATAGATCCGCTCCGGACCTTAGTGAAAATCAGTATAAATTGGAGGTTGTCATAATGGATCGAGTCTTTAACTTCGCTGCTGGCCCCGCGGCACTGCCTCTGGAAGCTCTCGAGCGCGCTGCCCGCGAAATGACCTCATATGGAACCACTGGTATGTCCGTGATGGAGATGAGCCACCGTTCCAAGATGTACCTGGAAATCTATCAGCACACCGAGCAGGTGCTGCGTGAGCTCATGCACATTCCGGACACTTACGCCGTCATGTTCCTGCACGGCGGAGCCACCGGTCAGTTTGCCGCCATTCCCATGAACCTGATGGTTCGCGGCAAGGCCGACTACATCGACTCCGGCAACTTTGCCCATGGTGCCATCTCTGAGGCAAAAAAATACGGCGAAGTTCACGTCGTTGCCTCCTCCCGCGAGGAAAACTATGTCCGCATTCCCACCTGGAACACCGCGGATTTTGATCCCGAAGCGGATTACTTCTATATCACCACCAACAATACCATCTTTGGTACAAGGTATCCCTGCCTTCCCGAAACCGGTTCCGTCCCGCTGGTAGCCGATGCATCCTCGAACATCCTCTCGGAAGTCTATGACATCAACAAGTTCGGTGTTCTCTATGCAGGCGCTCAGAAGAACGTGGGCCCCGCCGGCATGGCGATTGTGATTGTGCGTAAGGATCTTCTGGGCCACGCCCGTCCCGACACGCCCAAGATCATGAACTGGCAGCTGGAAGCAGACGCCGATTCCATGGTCAACACCCCTCCCTGCTATACCATCTACATGGCAGGCCTGTGCATGGAATGGCTGCAGGCACAGGGCGGCGTGGAAGCAATCGAGAAGATCAATATCGCGAAGTCCCAGCTGCTCTACGATTTCCTTGACGAGAGCAAGCTCTTCAAGCCCACCGCAAACAAAGCCTTCCGTTCCCGCATGAATGTTACCTTCGTGACTGGCGATCCCGACACCGACGCCGACTTCGTCAAGCAGGCACAGGGCCAGGGTCTTCTGAACCTCAAGGGACACCGCCTTGTCGGCGGTATCCGTGCCAGCATCTACAACGCCATGCCTGTGGAAGGTGTACAGAAGCTCGTGAATTTCATGAAGGAGTATGAAGCAAAGCATGTATAAGATCAAAACGCTCAACAGCATTGATCCCGTATGGAAGAAAATTCTGAGCCAGGACGAGTTCCAGGTGGCCTCCGACGTGGAGGATATGGACGCCATCATCGTGCGCAGTGCTGATATGCACGGCATGGATACTCCGGACAGCCTTCTGTGCGTAGGCCGGGCCGGTGCCGGTGTGAACAATATACCCCTGGACGAAATGGCACAGAAGGGCATCGTGGTCATGAACACGCCCGGTGCAAACGCCAATGCAGTCAAGGAATTGGTGCTGGCAGCGCTCCTGCTCTCCGGCCGTGATATCATCGGCGGCATCGAGTGGGCAAGGGGTCTGAAGGGCGAAGGCGCCGGTCTGATGAAGGTTGTGGAAAAGGGCAAGTCCAATTTTGTGGGCAACGAGATCATGGGCAAAACGCTGGGCGTGATCGGCCTGGGCGGAATTGGCGGATTGGTTGCCAACAGTGCGATCTCCCTGGGCATGAACGTGCTGGGCTATGACCCTTTCATTTCCGTAGACAACGCATGGAGACTGAGCCGCAAGATTGAGCATGCCACCGACATGGCGGATCTCCTCTCTCGCTGCGACTATGTGACCATCCATGTCCCGCTGATGGACAAGACCCGCGGTTCTTTCAATGCTGAATCCTTTGCTGCCATGAAGGACGGAAGCATCCTTCTGAACTTCTCCCGCGGTGAAATTGTGGATACCGCTGCCCTCCTGGATGCCCTGAACAGTGGCAAGGTGCGCAAATACATCACCGACTTCCCGAATGCTGAGATCGTTGATCACAAGAGTGTGATCCCCATGCCGCACCTTGGCGCCTCCACCCCTGAGAGCGAAGAAAACTGCGTCGACATGATCTCCCGCCAGATCTCTACTTATCTGAAGACCGGTTCCATTCGTTTTTCCGTCAACTATCCCGAGTGCATTCTGCCCCCTGTGCAGATCTGCCGTCTGACTGTGCTGCACGCGAACATCCCCAACATGGTCGGCCAGGTCACCGGCACCGTGGCTGCGCTGGGCATCAACATTTCCTCCATGGTCAACCAGTCCAGAGGACAATATGCTTACACCGTGCTGGATCTGGATTCCAGGCTCGATGAGAGTCAGATTGAAAAGCTCAGGACCATCGAAGGTATCTACCGCGTACGCCTGATCGAAGACTGACATATGGAATGATACCCGAATCCCTGCCATACAGCAGGGATTTTTCCTGTCTTCTGAAACGCATGCAACTGTGATATACTAAAGGGAACTGTGCACAATTGTGCGGAGGAGGTGATCAGATGGCTGCTTCAGAAATCCATGTGACAAATCGCCAGAGCGCAAAGGAAGTCTATATCCGTGAGCTCAAAAAGGAGCGCGAGAAGGAGATATACCGTCACGCAAAGGTAAAATCCAGGGAACTGAACAGCATGCAGCGGGAGGCCTTCATGGCGTCTCTGAAGAAAACCTTTGACAAGCGGCTGCAGAAAGATGCTATATGGACTGCGCTTGACAGGGGCGAACTTCCGACATACGCCATGCGTCTTGAGTTTTTCCATTTGTCCGGCTTCATCGCCATGGAGCTCCGCGACGGCCATCCCGTCAACCTTCCCTTTCTCCGTTCGGTATACAGACTGAAAATTCCGCTTCAGATCGCCCACAGGTACTTGGATCTTGCACAGCAGCCTCATCTCATTAGCTATATTGATGAAAATGAAGCTGCACTTCTCGATGAAGTGAAGGAAGTTGTCAAAGGCTATCTTGAAAGCTATCTCCCCCCAAGTCAGCTGATCGTGCCTCCTGGAAAACCGCTTGTCGATACCATCATTGAAACATATTTCCCTGCAGGTCTCCAGAAACAAGCCGGAACGGATGCCCTCGGCTATGATTATCTTGCCAGGTTTCTTTGTGACCACTATTTTGCCTTCCATCACATTCCTCCGGAAGCCGGCGGTCTGCACATCAATGCATTTCTGACACTTCGCTCCGAGATCGAAAACGCTTTCCGGGCGATGAATCGCACGTACCTGCAAAATATTCAGCGTCTGTTCGAAAAAAACAGCATACGCCGCCATCTGGCAGCCAATCCGCATCTGCAGCAGATGCAGATGGAAATGGATAAAGAGCAGGAAGCCGCAGAGTCTCTGCATCGTGCCATCGTCGAGGCCGTGCCGGAACATTTCCGTGATCTGTACCCAAGAGCCCGGGCAATGAAGCGCCACTTCATCCTGCATCTGGGACCTACCAATTCAGGGAAAACCTACGAGAGCATCCAGCGCCTTCATGGTGCCCTGAAAGGGATCTATCTCGGGCCACTGCGCCTCCTTGCCGTTGAGCAGTTTGAGCAGCTGAATCTGGATGATGTCCCATGCTCGCTGGTCACCGGCGAGGAGCAGAGCCTTGTTCCATCCAG
>JAFUBA010000154.1 GCA_017460395.1 Clostridia bacterium
ATGGGGCCCGCACTCCGGCTCTACCTGTGCAGCCTGCACCCGGACGCACAGGACATACAGCCCTTCATCGCGCGTCTTCAGGTCGCGGGCTGCGAGGTCTGCTACGTGCAGCCGTCGCCCGCACAGCCGCAGGCGGATCCGGACACAGGGAAGGCGGGTGATGACAGATGAAAGAAAAGATGCGCGGCGCGCTCCTTCAGAGTCTTCGCCACTTCCTGCTCAATTTCCTGATGGCCTCCGGCCTTGTGGCCGCCTTTCTTCGCATGACGGACCTGTGGCAGTATCTGCCCTTTGCACTCATGCTCGTGACCGCAGCCTGCGTGCTTCTCTCGATCTTTTCCATGAGCCGGGCAACGCGCATCGCGGGGGCCGTGATCATGACCCTCGCCCTCGGCGCCTGGCTTCTCGCCTTCGGCGGGGCCAGGACAGCCGTCGCGGTCGTGCGGGCCTGCTTCCTCGAGGCCGAGGGCACGGGCCCGATCCTGGTCTTCTACGAGCAGGAGGCCGTCATTCTCTTCTCCCTCTTTCTCACCCTCCTGGCCCTGGACGTCACCTCACTCTCCGTGAGCGCAATCCCGGCCGTCATCTCGCTTCTGTCCATGGGCGTGCTCATCTGGCAGTACGCGGACTACACGGCCCTTCTGTGCCTCGTGCCCTCCGTGTGCGCCACCATCGCGACCTATGCGCGCTCGGTCAACGGCACATCCCGGCTCGCGCACACCCTGCCGGTCGTGATCCTGATCTCCCTCAGCCTCTTCCTGGTGCCGCAGAACGGCGTCACGGTGCAGCCGCTCCGCGACTTTGCGGACGAGGTGCGGCAGCGGATCATGGACTACCTCTTTTTCACCGAGCCCCGAAACGTCTTTACCCTTGCCAGCGAGGGCTATTACCCCAAAGGGCAGAGCCAGCTCGGCGGCCCCGCCAGTCCCACCCAGCACCCGGTCATGACCGTCAGGACCCCGAAGGACGTCTACCTCCGCGGCTCCATCCGCAACGAGTATACCGGGCGCACGTGGCTGGATACCAGCGGCGGCAGGCGGTTTCTCTGGGTCTCCCCCTCCTGGCAGGAGGAGCGCAACCGCCTCTTTGACATCACCCTGCCCCGTATCGCCCATGACCCCACGGGCACCCTTCTGACCCCGCAGGAGCTTCGGGTGCAGATGATCTTCCCCAGTGCCTCCTCCCTCTTTGTCCCGCAGCGCCTGCGTGACCTGACGGCCATGGGCTCGCTGGTCCCCTACTTTAACCAGGCAAGCGAGGTCTTCGCGACGCGGGATCTTCAGGAAGGGGATGCCTGGAGCATGACCGCCCTCCTCCTGACCGGCTCCGATCCGGGCATGGAGGAGCTGGTGAGCCTTGCTGCCGCCCAGTCACCCGAGCTTCCGGATTCCCTCAGCGCTTACCTCTCCGTGCCCTCGCACCTTCAGGAGAGCGTGTGGGCCATCGCGCGGGAGGCTGCCGGGGACAGCGAGAGCCCCTTTAAAAAGGCACTCTCCATTCAGAACTACCTCAAACGCCACTATACCTACACCCTCACGCCCGAGGAGATGCCGGAGAACCTGGACTTCGTCTCCTACTTCCTCCTGAGCGGGAGGGAGGGCTACTGCACCTACTTTGCCAGCGCCATGACGATCCTCTGCCGGATGGCCGGCCTCCCCGCCCGCTATGTGGAGGGGTACCTGGCCCGCCCCGGGGAGGACGGGATCGCCCACGTCACCGGCATGGACGGCCACGCCTGGACGGAGGTCTACTTCGCAGGCTTTGGCTGGGTGACCTTTGACGCCACGCCCTCGGAGAACGAGCGCGGCTCCTCGGACGCTTCCGATTCTTCCCCCGCCCCCAATATCCCCGAGGCCCAGCAGAACCCGGAAAGTCAAAGCAGCGATGCCCCGGCCCCCGCGCCGACGCCGCAGCCCACAGATGTCCCGGAGCCGAGCCCGGAGCCTGAGACCGCACCGACCCTGGCACCGACCCCGGAGCCCGAGGAGGAAGCGGAGGACCCGGAGGAGGATGAACACCAGAAGCCGCTGTTCCTAATCTGGCTTTTCCTGATCCTCCTTCTGCTCCTGGTCATCGCAAGAACCCTGGCCACGAGCCCCACGGTCCTCGCGCGCCTCGAGAAAAAGCCGGAGCGCATCTACATGATTTACCTGAAGGGCATCTCGGACCTCCTGCGAGCGGCCGGACTCCCGAGACAGCCCAGCGAGTCCTATCTGACCTTTGCAGAGCGCCTGGACGAGGAGCACCTGCTCCCGGTATCCCTCCTGCCAGTCGGCGAGAGCACCTCCCGGATCTTCTACCGCCACGAGGTGCCGGGCGAGGAGGACCTGAAGGGCATTAGGAGCATCTATCTCACGCTCTGTCACTCCCTGAGCCTGCGCTTCAGGGTGCGGCTCTGGTGGATGAGGCTGATCGGAGGCTTTAATTAAGCAAGAAAAAAGAGGCTTTCGCCTCTTTTTTTCTTGCTCAGAATCCCTGCTTGTGTCTTGCCTCTGTCAGGATCGGATCATGGTCGCCGCCCGGCGCATGCTCCTCGTTGATCGCGTCGATCTCGCTCTTTCGAAGGGGCGGGTTGCAGTAGGTGCATCTCGTGAGGGACGCAAACTCCCCGGTGTCCAGCTCCCCATAGGTGAAGGGCGTGAAGGTCACCTTGCTTGCAGAATAGCAGTGCTCGCTGGAGTGGTACATCTTTCCCTTGTTGGGGTTATAGTAGACGACCGTGTCATCCTCCGGGTAGGGGATCTGTCTCCCCTGCCAGTCCTCCCAGATGACCAGCTTCACATTGTTCTTTCTGTGGTCCCAGATCCACTTCATGTTGGCGCCCTCGGGCGTCTTGTTGTGCTGGACACGAATGCAGCCGTGGCTGGCCCTGGTGCCGAGCTTGGGATCGAAGGTGGAATAGTTGTTGGTACCGTCCGCGTTCACGTTGTGGGGCACCTCGTGGAGGAGGTCGCCGCTGTTAAAGCGGATGGCCATGGAGCAGACCATCTTCCCGTCCGCAAAGCCGCCCACGGCCGGCAGCAGCATGAAGAACTCCCCGGAGCGGGTCTCGTTGTAGGGTTGCTTTGCATTGGTCAGGCCCGTGGACACCAGAAGCGTGGAGAACAGGTGGCCCTCCCGGAAAATATAGAGGCGCTGCGTCAGCTTGTCGATGACGATGCCCATGGAGGTGTCCGGCGATACGGTCTTGAGGTACTTGGTCTCCACATAGCCCTGCACCAGCATGTTCCATGCCTTCACATCGCTGTCGTGGAAGGAGGAGGAGTAGCACTCGATGAGGGACCAGCCGTTGTCGAGGGTCTCCAACACGTGCACGCCCTGGCTGACCATGGTCACCACACCCACGCCTGCGGAATCCAGGGAGGGCTGGGCGTGCAGGGTCACCTGCGCCTTCTGGGCATTCTTCTTCCCGTTATCCAGCACCGTCATGGGCTGCATGAGCATCTCCCAGACCGCTTCCTCATCCGTGATGTCCATGGGCATGGTCCAATAGTTGAAGGTCGTATCCAGGCCCTCATAGGGGCTGGTATGGGCGGGCGTAAAGGCGCTCCCCGAAGCGGCAGCGGGGGTGCGCTGCACTGTCTCTGCCTGGTCCCACGGATCGTCCGGTTCTTCATACAGGGGCTCTTCCTCGCCCAGGAAGAGCTCATCTTCCACAAAATCCAGCTCTTCCTCGTCGTCCCACTCTCCAAGCCAGTCTTCGGCAAAGGCCATGGTCAACATCAGGCAGAGCGCCATCAAAGCAGCTGTCCATCTTCTGAACATGCGTAAGTCTCCTTAAATGTACAGGTCACCAGATTAGATGCTCCCAGGGAGCAGAAAGCTCCCCCTCAGAACGCAGCGATTATATCCGATCCATGGTAGCCCTGCAAGATCTTGTCACCCTCCCGCCCTTGTGTTATGATGCCTTGTATTTTGGGCCCTTCCGGAAACCATATTCGGCCGAAAACAGGCCTGTCTGAGGAGAAAAGCGATCCATGAAACTTGCACTTGTGGGCCAGGATATTCCCTCCTATCTGCCCTCCATGCTGACCGATCTTTTACAGGTTGGTCATGAGCCGGCCACCGTCTGCCTTGAGGAGAAAAACGGCGCCATGCAGGACCTTCTGCTGAGATACGGGCGCGTGTGCTTTGACAAGGCAAACCTGGGCGGTGCCATGCATGTGTGGCCCGACCGGCGGGAGGTCCTGAGGGACGCCGACGTGGTCATCTACGCGGGCGATCAGATGGCATCCAGCCGCTTTAAGCAGGACCGGGAAGCCCTGATGGGCGCCTCCGAGGATGATCCCGGGCTCGTGGATCAGGCGAGGGCCAACGGCGGCATCGGCGGGCTCCTGCATGCCCTTCGGCAGGGCAGCCAGATCCTGCCCCTCGTGCAGGCGATGCGGGAGGTCTGTCCAAAGGCGCGGGTCATCACCCTGGGGCAGCCGGTCGCAAGGACCGCCTATCTCTTCCACTTCCTGGGCTTTGAGACGTATGGTCTTGCAAAGTCCGTCCTGCGTGGCCCCAGCGGCGTGGACGGGATTGCCGGGAAGCTCGGGTTAGAGCTGAGCGATCTGGACCTTCTCTCCTGCGGCCTTCCAGAATTTGCCTTCATGTATTCGGCAAACAGGGTCAAGGACGGGGCGGACATCAAGGACCGCATCGAGGCGATGGCCTCCGAGGGCGAGCTGGGGCGGCTCTGCCGGCGGTGGTACCGCCAGTACGAGGCCGTCGCCGTGGGATCTGTGACCGATCACGCGGCGTTCATGGAGGCCCAGGAGGACTATGAGCCGGAGGCCGATCCCCAGCTGTCCGAGAGCGTCGAGCACCGGAAGAACCGGATCCTGCACATGAATACGGCCGGAGAAAAGGGGCTGTCAGATCCTGACGGCATGATCGCCCAGCTCTCCCTCCTCACCAGAACCTCCCCCCTCAGGCCCGTGCAGCTGGCCCTGGCGCTCGTGCGCGGGGAGGACCTCATGATGGACGGCGTCACGCACATAAACGCCGGGGATCTTCTGGGGCTTCCCCGGGACAGCATGGTGGAAACCCGCCTGGTGCTCCATAAGGGACAGATGGTCCCCCAGAAGCTTCGCCTGTCCCCCGAGATCACGGACCTCATGTGCGAGATCGATGAGGCGAACCGCTGGGCCGCGCACGCGGCCACGGGCGACCGGAGCGCCCTGAGGGAATACGTGGAGACGGACCCTGCGCTTGCGGGTCTTGACCGTCTGTACCTCATGGACGTCGTGAACGCCCTCATCCGCATGCACGAGGACATCCTCACCCAGTTTTCCCAGGATGAGGATGAGGACGACGATCTGTATTGAACTTGATATGTGCAGACTGCTGTCTGCGGTAAAGAATAGGAGAACAGCCTTGTTTTTAGCAGATCAGTGGCAGGACTATGAGGTGCTGGACACCGGAAACGGCGAGAAGCTGGAAAAATGGGGAAAGATCATCCTCTGCCGTCCTGACCCCCAGACCATCTGGCCCCGGCAGAAGGAAAAGCTGTGGCAGAGTGCCCAGGCGGTCTATCACCGGTCGGAGCGGGGCGGCGGCAGCTGGGAATTCTTCGAAAAGCTCCCCGAGTCCTGGAAGGTAAGCTACAAGGGCCTTGTCTTCAAGGTCCGGCCCACGGGCTTCAAGCACACAGGCCTGTTCCCGGAGCAGGCCGCCAACTGGGACTGGATGCAGAGCCTCATTGCCTCCTCCGGAAAGGAGCAGGTGGAGGTCCTGAACCTCTTTGGATACACGGGCGGGGCGACCCTCGCCTGCGCCGCGGCCGGCGCCCGCGTCACCCACGTGGATGCCGCCAAGAGCATGGTCCAGTGGGCCAAGGAGAATGCCGCCCTCAACGACATCCCCGAGACCTCCTTCCGCTGGATCGTGGAGGATGCCCTGAGGTTCGTCGAGCGGGAGATCCGCCGCGGCCACACCTACGACGGTATCCTCATGGACCCGCCGAGCTACGGGCGGGGCCCCGGAGGCGAGGTCTGGAAGCTGGAGAACGAGCTCTTCCGCCTCGTGGACACGGCCGCAAAGGTACTCTCCCCCGATCCCCTCTTTTTCCTGATCAACTCCTACACCACCGGCTTCCAGGCCTCGGTCCTCTCCAATCTCCTGGAGAGGTGCGTCAGGAAAAACCACGGAGGCGTCATCGACAGCGAGGAGCTGTGCCTGCCCGTCACCGCCGGCGGCGTGCTACCCTGCGGCCAGAGCGGGAGGTGGTCCCGTGCCTGACATTCTCTATGAGGACAATCACGTGCTTGTGGCCGTCAAGCCTGCCAACGTGCTCTCCCAGGAGGACAGGACGGGCGATCCGGACATGCTCTCCATCCTGAAGGAGTACATCCGCGTAAAGTACCAGAAGCCCGGGAAGGTATACCTGGGGCTTGTGCACCGCCTGGACCGTCCCGTGGGCGGCCTCATGGTCTTTGCGCGCACCAGCAAGGCGGCCTCCCGTCTCTCCAGGCAGATGCAGACCCACGAGATGGGGCGCGAGTACCTGTGCCTTGTCCACGGCACCGTCCCGCCCCGCTTCACCCTGATCGACTATCTCATCAAGAACGAACAGCTCAACAAGGTGACCGTCTGCACGGGCGATGAAAAGAAGGCCCAGGAGGCCATACTGCACGGCGTGCTCCTCTTCGAGCGCAACGGCCTCAGCCTGTGCTCCATCAAGCTGGACACCGGGCGGAACCATCAGATCAGGGTGCAGATGAGCCACATGGGCCACCCCATCTGGGGAGACAACCGCTACGGCCAGGGGATCCCGGGGCAGCAGATCGCCCTGTGGGGATACCGCCTGACCTTCGAGCATCCCATCACCCACCAGGTGCAGTCCTTCATGAGCCTCCCCCACGGCGGCATCTGGACGCAGTTCCAGGATGTGCTGGACGGCCTCTTCCAGTCCTTCCTGGCGGCGAGGGAGCAGGCGATCAGCGGTCCCGCACCGGAGAAAGCCTTTCAGCACACCTGACGAGAGTCATGCATCAAAGGAGCAAAGAAACGTGAGTCGCTTTTCCTACGAACTGGTTCATGTATGCAAGCAGAGCGGCGCCCGCGCCGGAATTCTGCATACCCCCCACGGGGACATTGAGACCCCCATCTACATGCCGGTGGGCACGGCAGCCACCGTGAAGGCCATGACCTCGAGGGAGATGGAGGAGATTGAGACCCAGATCCTTCTGGCCAACACCTACCACCTGCACCTGCGGCCCGGCGAGGACCTGGTCAGGGAAGCCGGCGGACTTCATGCCTTCATGGACTGGCACCGGCCGATCCTCACAGACTCCGGCGGCTTTCAGGTCTTTTCCCTCAGCAAGATCCGGACGATCAAGGAGGAGGGCGTGACCTTCCAGAGCCATCTGGACGGCTCCAGGCAGTTCATCAGTCCGGAGACCAGCATGGACATTCAGATGGCCCTTGGCAGCGACATCGCCATGGCCTTTGACGTGTGCACCGCCTACCCCTGCGACTATCAGACGGCCAGGGAAAACATGGAGCGCACGCACAGGTGGGCGAAGCGCTGCAAGGAATACCACCACCGGGAGGACCAGGCGCTGTTTGGCATCGTCCAGGGTGCCTTCTTCAAGGACCTGCGCATCGAGAGCGCCAAGGCGCTGGCCGACATGGACATGATCGGCTACGGCATCGGCGGCCTCTCCGTGGGTGAGCCAAAGCCGATCATGTACGACATGCTGGAGGGCCTGATGCCCTACATGCCGGTGAACAAGCCCCGCTACCTCATGGGCGTCGGATCCCCCGACTGCCTGGTGGAGGGCGTGCTGCGGGGCGTGGACATGTTCGACTGTGTGCTGGCCACAAGGGTTGCACGAAACGGCACGGTGCTGACAAAGAACGGGCGTCTTGTCATCCGAAACGCATCCTGTGCCAGGGACTTCTCCCCCATCGATGAAACCTGCGACTGCTATGCCTGCCGGCACTATTCGAGGGCCTACATCCGCCACCTCTTCAAGGCGGGCGAGATCACGGCGGGCCGCCTGGCATCCATCCACAACCTCCGCTATCTCATTCACCTGATGCAGGAGATCCGCCAGGCCATTCTGGAGGACCGCTTCCTGGACTTCAGAAAAGAATTCTTCGAAAACTACGATATGAGCCGGAACTTTTAAAAAGCCGGGGACGCGATGTCCCCGACTTCCGTTGCTTCATTCCCCCTGCACAGTCTTTCGGCCGTGCAGGTTTTTTGTCTTTCCGTCGCCTCGGTCAAAAGCCTTTCCCATAGACACAAAAATACCCCCACGATCTGTGGGGGTGAAGGCAGAGGTGCCACCCAGATTTGAACTGGGGAATGAAGGTTTTGCAGACCTTTGCCTTACCACTTGGCCATGGCACCATAAAGAGCGGTAGACGGGATTCGGACCCGCGACATCCACCTTGGCAAGGTGGCACTCTACCAGCTGAGCTACTACCGCACAATGTGCCTTGGGGCGGAATCGAACCACCGACACGCAGATTTTCAGTCTGCTGCTCTACCGACTGAGCTACCAAGGCATATAGAAGACGACCCGGATGGGGCTCGAACCCACGACCTCCAGCGTGACAGGCTGGCGCTCTAACCAACTGAGCTACCGGGCCATGACCATGGTGGGAACAACAGGGCTCGAACCTGTGACCCCTTGCTTGTAAGGCAAGTGCTCTCCCAGCTGAGCTATGCTCCCGTGTGCCTGACCAAATGGCCTTGCGTTTCACAACGCTTGCTTATATTACACCCGGGTCACACTTCTGTCAAGGCCTTTTTTCGAATTTTGACAAAAAAAGTTTTCCACAGGCACTGCCAGGCTCTGTTCACAGCCCGCTTTCCTGTGCATACACCCGCGCACTTTCCCGGGTTTCCTCGGTATCCCGGGCTCCATTGTCACAGCTTTATGACAATTTGTTTCTGTTTTATCTCCGAATATGTCCATTCTGTTGCCGAACTGTGTCCAATATATTGCGGTTTTTCGTTTGACTGCCAATATATGAGGTGGTAAGATTTTTGGTGGCGAATGCGCAGGCCAGAGCGTTTTTTCTGGCTCTCTGCAATCATTCCCTGCTGATTTTCGTCTATATAGATGTAGCCTGTTTTCCTTCAGACTTTCATCTTAAACAGGAATAGAAAGGGTGTTTCTTCTCATGGGTCACATTTTTGGATCCATTCTGGACATTCTGCGCGGTGCCGTCATCGGCCTGGCCAACGTCATTCCCGGCGTCTCCGGCGGCACCATGATGGTTGCCATGGGCATCTATGACAAGCTCATCAGCTCCATCACGGGCATCTTCAAGAATTTCAAAAAGAGCATCATGACGCTTCTGCCCTATGCCATCGGCATGGTGCTGGCCATCGTCATCGGCTCCTTCGCCCTGAAGGCCGCCTTTGCCAATTTCCCCCTACCCACCAATGCCCTCTTCATCGGCCTGATCCTGGGCTCTCTTCCCATGATCCTCAAGGAGATGAAGGGCACGAAAAAGGGCGTGCCCGGCATCATCGCCTTCATCGTCCTGTTTGTCCTGGTGATCGTACAGAACCTCCTGGGTGCCAGCGACTCGAGCAGCATCCAGCTGAGCGTGCTGGAGGTCATCAAGCTCCTGCTTCTGGGCGTCATCGCCAGCGCCACCATGATCATCCCCGGTGTCTCCGGTTCCATGATGCTCAAGACCCTCGGATACTATGAGCCCATCGTGACGGAGACCATCCCCCAGACCATCCAGGGTCTGACCCACGGCGACATGGGCGCCGTGCTGCACGGCGTCGGGATTCTGCTCCCCTTCGCCATCGGCATCATCCTTGGCATTTATTATGTGGCCAAGCTCATCGAATGGCTTCTGCACAATCACAAGGGCGTCACCTACTGCGGCATTCTCGGCATGGTCGTGGCAAGCCCCGTGGTCACACTGTGGGATGCGGACCTGTATGTGAACCTGAGCGCCGGCATCATCATCGCCTCCGTCGTGGCCCTGGCCGTCGGCCTCGTGATCGCCATGAAGCTGGGCGGCGATCCTGAGGTAGAAAAGACAGATGCTGCCTGATTGAATTTCTGTTAGGGGTTTTTGAATATTTTGGGAAAGGAAGTTGTCTTATGAAACACGTAAAACGTCTGAGCGCCCTGCTCCTCGCCTTGCTCCTTTGTCTTTCCACCTTCTCCGTCGCCGGTGCTGCCACCTTCCGGCGCGGCACGAAAGGTGACGGCGTCAAGGTCATCCAGCAGGCCCTGGTGGATCAGGGCATTGCCGATCTGACCGTGGACGGCAAGTACGGTGCCAAGACCACCGCTGCCGTGGCCCACTTCCAGATGCTCCACGGCCTCAAGATCGACGGCATTGCAGGCAGTGCCACCCTGAAAGCCCTGCTCGGCTCAGATGCTCTCCTCAACGAGGAGCACAAGAACAATGTCATCACGCAGGGCGATAAGGGCACCGATGTGCGCGGCATCCAGTCCAGGCTCCGCGAGCTCGGCTACAGCGTGACCGTCGACGGAAAGTACGGCAAGAGCACCACCAATGCCGTCAAGTCCTTCCAGAAGCTCAACAGCCTCAAGGTGGACGGCATCGCAGGCAAGAAGACCATTGCAAAGCTCTACTCCGACAGCGCCGTCGCCTACAGCAAGGAAAAGGCGGCCGAGAAGGAGAAGGGCAAGACCACCACGACCACGACATATCAGAAGCTGCGCCGCGGCAGCATGGGTCCCAGCGTGGCAGCGCTTCAGCAGGCACTGAAGAACAGGGGCTACGCCTGCTCTGTGACCTCCATCTATGATGCGGACACAGAGAATGCCGTCAAAGCCTTCCAGAGCGATTACGGCCTGACCGTGGACGGCATCGCAGGCAAGATCACCCAGGGCAAACTCTACAGTCTCAAATGACACCTGCGCTTTGCCGCAGCGAAAAAGAAAGATCTGAGAGAAGCTCAGATCTTTCTTTTTCATGATTTCTATCACAGATTGAACCAGCAGGTGCGAAGAACCTCCAGGTAATCGTCCGACTGAAACCGGACAGTCTGGTCCTCCAGGAGCTCGCAGCCGGGGAAGAAGGAGGCGCGTACGGCCTGTTTGTGCTCCCGGTAGGAGATGCGAAGATCAAACGAGCGGGGAAGCTCGCAGAGGGCATCTGTCAGGTCCTGTGAGAGGGCGAGCCTGCTCCCCTCCTCAATCTCCCTGTGTGCCCTTTCGGGTGCCATACATCTCGTCATCCCGCCGAAGCCGTCCTTGACCGCCACGGTCCTGAGCTTTGGGTGCAAATCCCGGCTGTCCTCCGTGAGCGTCCTGTCCCCCGAGAGGAAGACCGTCGGCACGCCCTTCATGGCACAGGCCCAGGAGTAGAGCAGGAACTCCGAGCAGGGAAGACCGTTCAGTGTCACCTTGGCGGTCTTCGTGGACATGGTATGGCTGAGGGGATTCCCGTACCTGCCGGCCGCCGCGTGCCAGCCGACAAACATGGCGGCGTCAAAGCTTTCATCGATCCCGTCCACCATGCCAAAGGGGCTTCCGCTCTAGCCGCGGATGATCTCGCAGCATGCCGGCAGCTCGAAGGGATCAATGTTGGTCCCGTAGTCATGGGCATCGTTGATCACGATCTCCCTGGCACCTGCCGCCATGGCGCCACGGACAGCCGCAAGCACCTCCTGCGTCATCTCCCGGCAGGCCAGGTCATAACCCGGCTTCGTCTTCTCCGTCTCGTCCCAGTAGGTGGTAAAGGCTGTTCCCTCGATGTCTGCGCTGATAAAGACCTTCATGGGATCCACCTTCCTTTCTGTCAAAGTATGGTCTTTTCGCTCAGGATTCTCTCCCCCTGCCGCTTTTTCCTGCCTTCTTTGCACTGTACCAGCCTTCATGCTATACTTTGCCCTGTTCTTTGATTTCAAAATCCGCAGCACTTTGCCTGCGAACCCGCTTGGAGGATATCGCCTCATATGAGTTTTCTTTCCATCGGCGGCTTTCCCATCTACAGCTATGGCCTGGGCCTTGCCGTCAGCATCCTTGTGGCCTCCGTGCTCCTGGGGCACACCTGCCGCAGGGACGGCCTCAGGGCCCATACCGCGAGCCTGATCCTGATCCTCGCCATTCCCCTGGGTCTTCTCTTTTCCAGGCTCTCCTACTGCCTGATCCGCTTTTCCTGGTTTCAGAGAAAAGGCTTTTCCTTCTTCTGGCAGCTGCCAAAGGGCGGCTTCTTCCTCTACGGCACGCTGCTGGGCGTGGTGATCGCAGGTCTCATCGCGGCCCGCATCACGCATCAGAAAGCGGTATCTGTGCTTTCCAGCATGGTTCTCCCGGGCACCCTCCTCCTGATCCTCGCCCACCTCTGCATGGGGCTTGCCGGCGAGGGGTACGGGTGGTCCGTGCGGGAATGGTTCTCTGTGGACACCTGGAACGGCGAGCGCTCCGGCATGAGCATCTTTCAGCTCTCGGACGTGTCGCTCTTTGAGCGCTTCCCCTTTGCGATCCCGGACTACTATGAGGAATACCACTGGGCCGTGTTCGTCCTGGAGGCGATCCTGTCCCTGTGCATGCTGCTTCGGCTATGGAGGGATGAAAAATCCCTCCGGCCATTTCTCTTCCTCACCTACTTTGCCGCCGAGCAGGCACTCGGCGCCAGCATGCGGCAGGATGCCATGCTGAAGTTCGGCTTTGTCCGGGTGCCGCAGCTTCTCACCGTGGCACTCCTCCTGGGCCTTCTGATCTGTGCCTGCGTGAAAGCCCGGCAGGTACCTGCTTTCCGAAAGTTTCTCTCCTTTGCAGGACTCTTTGCAAGCTTCGGTGTCTTCATGGCCATGGAGTTTGCCCTGGAAAAGAAGATCGCCTTTCTGGCTTTCCTCTCCATGGATCTGTGCTATCTCATCATGATCCTCTGCTGCCTCGGCATGATTGCCTCCGTCGCACCGATGCTGGAAAAGGGCTTTGCAGACAGAAAGCAGGAAGGAGCACGCGCATGAAATCTCTTAAGGGTACCGGTGTTTTCCTTGCAGCCCTGCTGCTTCTCCTGATCGCTTCGATCACATCGATCGCCTCTGCCGAAGAGGCAGTCGACATCACAAAATACTGCACCTTTACCTCCAACAGTCCGACCTATCTTTCCCGCGTGTCGGACGGTCTTCGGGACAGGCACTTTCAGACCGTGTCCCACCAGGACAACTACCTGGAGATGGAGGCCCCTGTGGGCCGAAAGATCCATACGCTCTACGTGATCTGGCAGGACCTGTCCTCCCCGGTCAGCATGGACGTGTGGGATGAGCAGCTGCAGGCCTTCGTGTTTTCAAAAACCGTCAATGACGGCGGCTATCTTCACGACGTGATCCGCCTTGATGACGGCACCTCGAAGGTCCGCTTCCGCTCCACCGATGTCCTCGGCACCATCCCCCTCTTTGAGGTGCAGCTCTTCACCGAGGGGACGCTCCCGGACACCGTCCAGATCTGGCAGCCGCCCTGCACAGACGCGGACATCCTGGTGCTGGTGGCCCACCCGGACGATGAGTACATCTTCTTTGGCGGCGCCATCCCGTGGTACGCCAGGGAGAAGAAGCTGCACGTCGCCGTCGCCTACATGACCACCCAGAACGACACCCGTGCCCACGAGCTCCTGGACGGCCTGTGGACCGCGGGCGTCAGAGAATATCCCTATCTCCTCCGCTTCGAGGACCAGCTTCAGTGGTATCTCACGCGGATGTACAAGGTCTGGGGCGGCGAGGAGCATGTCCTGAAGAGCGTGAAAAACGTCATCGAGGCCACGAAGCCGCTGGTGGTGCTGACCCAGCACACCGAGGGCGAGTACGGGCACGGTGCACACCAGGCGGTGGCCGACATCTGTCTGCGCCTGATTCGGGATGACGAGCTGTCCCTCACCTGGCGCCCCCAGAAGCTGTACCTCCACATGTTTGAGGAGAACAAGGTCTACCTGGACTGGAGCCAGGTGTTCACAGCGGATCCCGAGGTCAACGGGAAGACCGCCATGGAGGTGGCCCAGGATGCCTTCCTCTGCCACCAGAGCCAGCAGCGGTTTTATCAGACCGTCCAGTACGGCAAGTACTACGGCCAGCGTTTCCGCTTCGAGGTGGTCTACGGCGGCATGATGGACAATGCCGACTTCGGCCTCGCCTATTCCTCGCTGCCACAGGATGAAGCGAAAAACGACTTTATGGAGCATGTGACCCCGAAGGACCATACCGGGCCCGAATCCTGATCGATACTCATCACTCGAAAGGAGCTTCCCCATGAACAGAAAGATCCGTATGATGCTTCCCCTTGTCCTGCTTGTGCTCTGCATGCTGGTGGCTCCCCTCGCCCTTTCCGAGGCCGCGGCACCGGGCGTGGTGCAGATCCACCAGATGGCCAGCATGGGCTGCACAGACTCGTATCTTGTCACAGACGGTGAGACCGTGATTCTGGTAGACTGCGGCCTCGACACCGATACCAGCTACGCCCACAACGGGCCGCTCCTTGAGTATCTGGAGGCCTCCGGCATCGATCACGTGGATGCACATTTCATCACGCACTACCACAATGACCACTGCTACAACCTGAATCTCCTGAATGAGCTCTACGGGACGGACACGACCATCGTCTACGGTCCGTCCGATGAGCTCCCCAGCCGCTTTCAGCCTCTCAAGAACGGCCACTATGAGCAGCTTGTGGACAATCAGGAGCTGAACGTCGGCCCCTTCGCCATCCGCTGCATCGGACCCGCGAAGCCCGTGAACCAGGGTGCGACCAACTATGATTCCCTGAACTTCTACCTGACCTATGGAAAGAGGATCATGCTCTTTACCGGCGACTGGGTGGACTGGAAGCTCTTTGACCGGCATCCCGAGAGCGCGTCCCAGATCGATATCCTCTCCTTCCCGCACCACGGCCTCGAGCCGTTCTGCATCCAGGAGTACGAGCTGCACGCCATGAACCCGGAGTATGTCCTGGTCCCGGGGAAACGCGCGTTTCAGGTCAGAGGCTTCCTCAAATTCAGCTCCGCCAACCGCGCACAGGTCTTCGATACCGCGGATGGAAACATCGTCATTCTCACCGACGGGGACAGCATGGCTCTCTACACACAGGTCGAGCCCGGCCGTTTCTCGGCCTTTGCCCAGGTGACGGTGGAACAGCCCTGATCAGGGCAGCTTCTTGAAAGAAGGGATCCCATGAGAACAAGCCGCTGGTTTTTCCTGCTCGCGCTTGTCTGTCTTCTGTCCTTCTCCCTTGCACTCTCCGAGGAAAATGTGCTCCGCTTTGGATCCATGACCTTTGATCCCGCGAGTGAGTCCATCGACCTCGAGGATGAGACCGTGACAGACTGGGACAGGTTCTATAGCTTTCTCTCCTCCTTTGAGCACCTCACGCACGTGGACATGTTCTCCACGCCGGTGCGAAGCAATCGCATCCAGGAGATGGAGACGCGCTTCCCCGGAATCGAGTTCGGGTGGACGATCAACTTCCGGGAGCACCTGGTCCGGACCGACGCCACCGCCTTTTCCACCCTCCACTATGATGACTCCCCCGCCCATCCCACGGAAGAGATTTCCCTTCTTCGCTACTGCAAGCAGCTGAGAGCCGTGGATTTCGGTCACAATTCCGTGGACGATCTCTCCTTTCTGCGTGAGCTGCCGGAGCTGAGGATCCTGATCTTTGCCTGCAACCGCGTGCGGGACATCTCGCCCCTTGCAGATCTTGAACACCTTGAATATCTTGAGATGTTCACCAACTACGTGGACGATCTCACGCCCCTTGCATCCCTCACCAACCTCATCGACCTGAACCTGTGTCTCAACAATGCCGCCGATCTGACCCCCCTGAAGGGCCTCACGAACCTTGAGCGCCTCTGGATCTCCGAGCGCACGAGAAACGGCGAATGGACATATACCCAGGCTCAGATCCAGGAGCTGAAGGATGCCATCCCGGGCCTTGAGGTCGTCATGCCGCCAAACCCCACGGCCAAGGGCTGGCGCAGCCATACCAGGTACAATCAGATGCACGAGATCTTCCAGACCGGCGAGTATGTGCCCTTTCAGAAGCCGGCCATCGTCGTCACCGTGCCCTGAGGCCCCGTGTTCTTCCTGTTTTCAAAGATACGATACTGAAACACGCGAAAAGATATGATGAAAGAGGGATTGTGCTCCATGCATCACTTCCGCTCCCTTCTCGCTTTCCTCTGTGCCGTCTTGATCCTCCTGAGCACGACCGCTGCCCTGGCAGATCTCAAGCCGCTGCCGCTTGACCAGAAAAAGCACGGCGTCGTGCCCTTCAAGAGCGGATGGCTGTCCGAAAATGAGTACCAGGATGAATCCATCCACGTGGAGCTCACCTCCTACAGCATGTGGCCCGAGTACAGCAACGGCCGCGTCGGGGGCCATGTCGCCGTGGTGACCATCAAGGATCCCAGTCAGCTGCGCACCGCCATGAGCCAGGATGACTATGACGACGAGCGTCAGGACCGGCCCCTGGACATGGCGAAGAAGGCCAACGCCGTGGTGTCCTGCAACGCCGACTTCATGAAGTACTATTACGGCATCGGCTACATCGTGCGCCAGGGCGAGTTTTACCGCGATGCGCTGGATGGCACGAGGGATGTGCTGGTGATCGATGAGGAGGGTAACTTCACCTCCGTCGAAAACGCCACCCACGACACCATGAAGGCCCACCTGGACGAGATGGAAAAGGACGGGCACTCGCCCGTCAACACCTTCTCCTTCGGCCCCGTACTGGTCAGGGACGGTGTCCCGAGGGACGAATCGGAGCTGCGGGCCAGCCCCCAGAAGATGGAGGCTCACCTGACCGCCCAGCGGATCGCCATCGTGCAGCTGGACACGCTGACCTACGCCATCGTGATGGTGGAGGGCGGCGACGGGCGCGGCATGCGCCTGATGGAGTTCTCCAAGTGGATCGCGGAGCTCTTTCCCGAGTGCAAGCTGGCCTACAACCTCGACGGCGGAAACTCTGTGCACCTGATGGTCTATGACACGGCCATGAACCGCGTCCGCGTGGTCCACAATCAGGTGGGGAGCCGGCCTATCTCCGACATCATCTACTTCGCGTCGATTGCAACCGAGGAACCCTAACGCCACATGCAATCTGGAGGCATCACGATCATGACCGCTAAGATAAGGCATCTGATATGCCTGCTGCTTTCCGCCGCTGTGCTTGTCTGTATAAGCTGCTCCCTGGCTGAAGGCACAGAAGTCTCGACCTTTGTCCATCACCTGTCCGGTCCCTTAAATCCTTCGATTCCCCTGAAGCCCGTGCCCCTCACCCCCGCAGAGGACCTGAAGCCCCTGCCCATGGGCATTCGGGTCAAGGGCATGCCGCTCAAGCTCGAGCACATCAGTGAGGACTTCAAGGAGTATGAGGATTCCTCCATCCACGCCGTCGTCACCGTTGACTACGTAGAATATGAGGACTTCAAGGGCAAGGGCTACACCAACTGCCACATCGTCCGCATCACCGTCGCAGATGGAAGCCAGGTACGCTCGGGCATCAGCTACGACGACTTTGACGGCGACCGCCTGGTGCGGGCGCGGATGCTGGCAGAAAACTGCAATGCCGTTGCGGCAGTCAACGGAGACTTCTTCAAGAGCACCACGACCCGCGGGTACATTTTCCGCCAGGGCAGCTTCTTCCGCGACAAGGCCAACGCCGAGCGCGATGTGCTCCTGATCGACTCCGAGGGCGACTTCCACGTGATCGAAAAGGCCACGGGCAAGACGATCGAGCAGGCCATGCAGGAGCTGCCCGAGGGCGTCAGTGCGGTGAACGTCTTCAACTTCGGACCGGCGCTGGTGGACCACGGGAAGGTCACAGACATTGCATCCAGCACCACGGGCCTTGCCGAAAACAAGGATGATTCCTTTTACTATCAATACCGCAATCCCAGGGTGGCCGTGGTGCAGCTGGGGAAGCTGGAATACGCCATCGTGGAATGCGATGCCGAGAAGGCGGACGGCCACAGCGGCATGACACTACAGACCTTCGCAGATTACATCTATGACCTGTTCCCAGATGCCCTCATCGCATACAACCTGGACGGCGGTAATTCAACCAACGTCATCTTCCCAAGATCCGGGTACGGCAACCAGGGCCTTGAGGTCCAGTTCTACCGGATCCACAACGTCCCCGAGTCCAGGTCCCTTAGCGACATTCTCTATTTTGCTTCTCTGGAGGAATAATACGTCCCATGCACCCCTATGGTATCTGTCTTGCCGCCTCCATCCTCGTGGGGCTCCTCGTGCTCTTTCTGTGTGACGCCCGAAAGATCAAAGATCCCATCGAGCGCAAAAACTGCATTCGGGCCCTCACCGTCTTTGCGGTTCTGGCCATTCCGCTTGGCCTTTTCTTCGGCCGCCTCGCCTTTGCCCTCGCCCGCTTTGCCTGGTTCCGGGACAGGGGTCTTGCATGGCTTTTCCAGCTACAGAATGGCGGCTTCATGCTCTATGGCGTCGTGGCCGGCCTCCTTCTGGCCTGCGTGCTTTCCGCAAAGATCTGCCGCATCCCCTTTTCTTCCATCGCGGATCTCGTGGCGGCGCCTGCGCTTTTGACCCTCTCCCTGGAGCGATTCTCCGAGTATCTCGTGCAGGTCGGCTACGGGTACCCCCTCAGCGACTGGTTCTCGGTCTGGGCATTTTCCCCGGATGAATACACCTCCATGAGCTACTTTCATCTGAAGGATATCCGCTTTCTGGAGCGCTTCCCCTTCGCCATGATCGACAGCCATTATGGGGAGGCCATGTGGGCCGTCTGTGTCCTGATGGGCTTGATCACGCTATGTCTCTTCTTTATCCTTCGGCATCACACCTTTCGCCGCGCGGGCGACCGCACCCTGATCGCGCTCAGCATGGTGATTGCCAGCACCATCGCCTATGAGAGCATGCGGCAGGATGACGTCACCAAGTGGGGCGTGACCGGTGTCGTGCGGGCGGTGGAGGTGATCGGGGCGGTCCTGCTGCTCCTCGTCATGCTCTGGGCCCAGATCCGCATGCAGCCCCCGAGGAAGGTTTCCGCCATGGTGCTTTCCTGGATCTATCTCCTCCTCTGCATGGGCATGGTGATCTGTATGGAGTTTGCCCTGGAGCGGAAGATCATGTTCCTACTCTGGATGCGCATGGATCTGTGCTATCTGGTGATGCTGCTGAGCTGTGCAGGCATGGTGCACGCCGTCTCTCTGACGATGCTAGGCCGCCAGCCTGACAGGCTGAATTGAAAGAGAGCTCCGAACAAGTGTTTGTTCGGAGCTCTCTTTCAATTAGGTATTACTAAACGCCGGCGCGCAAGGGTACAAAAAAAGCGGGTGATGGGAATCGAACCCACGTGACCAGCTTGGAAGGCTGGAGCTCTACCATTGAGCTACACCCGCAGAAAAGAGCGGTAGACGGGATTCGGACCCGCGACATCCACCTTGGCAAGGTGGCACTCTACCAGCTGAGCTACTACCGCATAAAGAAGTTATTGAGAAGGGAAACCTTGAACCGTGCGGACGAAGAGACTTGAACTCTTACGCCATAAGGCACTAGATCCTAAGTCTAGCGCGTCCGCCATTCCGCCACGCCCGCATATCTGCCCTCACTCAGGCAGATGGGATATGACCCATTGGAGATTCGAACTCCAGACACCTTGATTAAAAGTCAAGTGCTCTGCCAACTGAGCTAATGGGTCAGAACTGGGGTGGCAGGAATCGAACCTGCGATGAGGGAGTCAAAGTCCCTTGCCTTACCATTTGGCTACACCCCATCGCAGCTGACAGTGGACTGCGTTTTGAAGCACAGTCGCAAAAATGGGGTGGGTAGTGGGACTCGAACCCACGCCATTCAGAGCCACAATCTGACGCTCTCCCACTGAACTATACCCACCATAATGCGCGCCTGGAGGGATTCGAACCCCCGACCCACGGCTTAGAAGGCCGTTGCTCTATCCAACTGAGCTACAGGCGCATACCGCAAATCAGGCTTCACCTTTTTGGGCGCTGTCAGCCTCTCGGCTGACGGTGTTGGATTATATCAGTCCGCCCGTGGGGTGTCAACCACTTTTTTTGTTTTTCTCCTGCGCTGTCCGGGGAAATTTTTTATGGTCATTTGGCGGCCAGTCCGGCCTTTCGCCGTGTTCCCGTGCCTGCTGGTCCTGAAAAAATATTTTTACAGGTTGCCTGCTCGCGGAAAAAGTACCGGCGCCTTACGGCGCCGGTACGCTGGTTCCATGATACTTGTCATGCCTCGGGTTCGAGCAGTCCCAGGCTTCCGTCCTTGCGCTGATACAGGACGTTGGTGCGGTCCGTATCCACGTTCACGAAAGCAAAGAAGTTGTGACCGAGCAGTTCCATCTGAATGGCTGCATCCTCCACCGACATCGGGCGTACCGGGAAGGTCTTGTGACGTACGATCTTGACCTCTTCCTCCTCCGCTTCCTCCTCGATGAATTCAGGCTCATCCACGAATGCATCTTCGCGCAGCCGCTTGCTCAGCTTGGTCTTGTGCCGGTGAATCTGCCGCTCCATCTTGGCCAGTGCCTTGTCGATGGCAGCAAACAGGTTGCCCTGGGCAGATGCCTCAGACCTCAGGATGACGTTGTTTCCCATGGGCACGGTGATTTCCACCACGCGCAGATCATCCTTGTCCTTGCGCATCTTTATCTGCATTTCCGTCTCGGGAAGCAGATACCGTTCCATCCTCGCGGTCTTTCTTTCGACCCGCTGGGTAATTCCCGGTGTAACGGACATGTTCCGGGCAGTGATTGTCAACTTCATAATTCGAAACTCCTTTCGGCATGACTTTTCTGTCAGAGGCAGATGTCAGAGATTATCTGCCTCCTGAGACAATGATCCGCCATCGGAGACACCCTCTTTCCATACCTTATTTCTGTTTCTTTCCGGGCGTCCTCTTTATGCGAAACGCCCAGCCTCTGATCAGGCCCTGCTCGCTGATCGTTTTCTTTTTCTCTCTTGCTTGTGCCCTTATATTTCGCCAGAAGACAGCTAATTCCTGCAGATTATGGCCAAATTTCTTCCGAATTTTCATTCTTTATATTCAACGAATGTTCGTTTCTATAAAACAACCGAACCTTCGTCCGGAATATTGAACGAAGGTTCGGCTGCATTTCAGGCTAATATTCGCGTTTCCAGTGTTCAGGCACCCAGGGTGACCTTCACCGCGTGGTGCTTCCCGTCATGGAAGCACGGGATGACCTGACCGTCCACGGGCTTTCCATCCACGGTCACCTCACGCACGCCGCGGCACACGTGATCTGGGTTCAGGATCTCAATGTCCAGGATGTCCCCGCGGAACCTTCTGCTCACGCAGTAGCCGTCCCAGTCATGCGGAATGCACGGATCCACCTTCAGGCCGTCCCAGTCGGGCTTGATGCCCAGGATGTACTGGGAGATCACGTAGAAGTTCCATGCCGCCGTGCCGGTCAGCCAGCTGTTCTTGGCCTGGCCGAAGTTCTTGGCGTCCTTGCCGGCGATCATCTGGGAGTACACATAGGGCTCCATCTTGTGCAGGTCGCTGATCTCCTCGCGCCAGGCGGGGGCAATCCTGCTGTAGAGTGAGAAGGCACGGTCGCCGTGACCGACCACGGTTTCTGCCGCGATCACCCAGGGATTGTTGTGGCAGAAGATGCCGGCGTTCTCCTTGTATCCGCCGGGATAGCTGCTCACCTCGCCCAGTTCCTTATGGTATTCCTTATAGGCCGGCTGCAGCAGCACGATGCCGTGCTCGGTCTCAAGATGCTCCTGCACACTCTCAAGCGCCCGCTCTGCCTTCCCGTCCTCCAGGCCGATGCCTGCCATGACGCAGTAACCCTGGCTCTCGATGAAGATCTTGCCGTCCTCGCACTCTTTGCTGCCCACCTTGTGGCCCATGGCATCGTAGGCGCGCACGAACCAGTCGCCGTCCCAGCCGTCGGTGAGGACAGCCTCGCGCATCTTCTGGATCGCTTCCTCCTGGGCCTTCGCCTTGTCATCCCGGCCCAACCGCTTTTCCAGGGCCACCAGCTCCGGTCCGATGGACACGAACATGCCGGCGATCAGCACGGACTCTGCCACGCGGTCATCGGGGGCATTGGGGTTGGAGAAAGTCTGGAAGGACTCATCGGGCGTATCGGAGAAGCAGTTCAGGTTCAGGCAGTCATTCCAGTCGGCGCGGCCGATCAGCGGCAGACCGTGCGGTCCGCGGTTGTTGACCACATGATCGAAGCTGGCCTCCAGGTGCTCAAGCAGCGTACCCCAGTCGTCGGGGTTGCAGTCATAGGGGGTGTGCTCCTGCAGAATATCGAAATCCCCGGTCTCCTTGATGTAGGCCGCGGTGCCCGCAATCAGCCACAGCGGGTCATCGTTGAAGCCGCCGCCGATGTCGTTGTTGCCCTTCTTGGTGAGGGGCTGGTACTGGTGATAGCACCCGCCGTCGCGGAACTGCGTGGCGGCAATGTCCAGGATCCGCTCCCTCGCCCGCTCCGGGATCTGATGCACGAAGCCCAGAAGATCCTGGGAGGAGTCGCGGAAGCCCATGCCACGTCCGATGCCGCTCTCAAAGGAGGAGGCGGAGCGGGACATGTTGAAGGTGATCATGCACTGGTAGGGGTTCCAGATGTTCACCATCCGGGAGAGTTTCCCGTCGGAGCTCTTGAGCACATAGGCGCTGAGCAGTTCGTCCCAGTGCGCCCGAAGCGCCTGGAAGGCCTGGTCCAGCTTTTCATCCGAGAAGAGCCGCTCCAGAAGCTCATGGGCAGGCTTTTTATTGATGACACCGGGCGCCTCAAACTTTTCTTCCTCCGCAAGCTCCACATAGCCCAGGACAAAGTTGAAGGTCTTCTTCTCGCCCTTCTCCAGGTGTACCTTCACCTGGTGGGCTGCCATGGGCTGCCAGCCGGATGCGATGGAGTTGCCCATCTTGCCCTCAAAGACGGCCTTTGGATGATCAAAACCGTTGTAGAGCCCAAGGAACGTCTCCATGTCCGTGTCAAAGCCGTCGCAGGCCGCATTCACACCGTAGAAGGCATAGTGGTTGCGGCGCTCGCGGTACTCGGTCTTGTGATAGACCACGCACTTTTCGCTGTCGCATTCCACCTCGACCTCGCCGGTGGAGAAGTTGCGCTGGAAGTTCAGCATGTCGTCCTGGGCGTTCCAGAGGCAGAACTCCACAAAGCTGGTGAGGGTGAGGTCCTTCGCTTCCCCGGAGGCATTTTCCAGGGTGATGCGGTGCACCTCGGCATCCTCGCCCAGCGGCACGAAGGATGTCTGGCGGCAGATGACATCGTTCTTTCTGCCCTCAATGATCGTGTAGCCCATGCCGTGGCGGCAGGTATAGCTGTCGAGCTCTGTCGCGGTGGGCTTCCAGCCGGGGTTCCAGACGGTCTCCCCGTCCTTTACGTAGAAATAGCGGCCGCCGTTGTCCACAGGGATATTGTTGTAGCGATAGCGGGTGATTCGGCGAAGACGCGCATCCCGGTAGAAGCAGTATCCGCCGGCGGTATTGCTCATCAGGCCGAAAAAGCGTTCACTGCCCAGGTAGTTGATCCAGGGATACGGCGTGCGGGGCGTCTCAATGACATACTCCCTTGCCGCATCATCAAAATGTCCGAATTTCATTCGTCGCGTGTTCCTTTCTGTGAGGTAGGATTTGGGGATCACGAAACACGGCAGCACACATCCGCATCCCATAAGGGGTTCGGACTCTCCATAAGGCACCGCCTGATTTTCGCAAACACACCAGTTATTCGGGCGCAAGTATACCACGTTGGCGCATCCCAAACAATGACCGCCCGGGCCGCGGAACAGTGCAAAAAGTACGCATTTCCCTGGCCCCGGGCCTTCACAGAGTGCCCCAAAAGCCCTCTGAATTTCTTGCACTCACCCTCACAACGTGATAAGATGATTCCGTCTGCGCCGGGCAGAGGAAAACTATCCTATATTGAAGTGACTTTATTGGATTACTTCATTTGGGCTTCCTTCTCCCGGCACATGCGACTGCACCACCAAAGGAGGAGCCGACATGGCCGAAGCGCTATGGGTCAGAACCATCCGTCATCACCGGATCGATCGCCAGATCGTGGTCCCTTCCACCCGGTTCGACCCGCAAAGTGCCCTGGAGGAAGCGCTGCACAAAATGGACATTTCCCGTCCCCTGTGGCTGGACAAGAACCAGAGGGAATGGGACGACTTCGGTCAGACACGCTTTTTGCCGGATGCCTTTCTGGAAAGCGTGGATTTTGACCGTCTTGAGATAGAATACATTGACCCGGATGCGCCAAAGCGCACATCCAGAGACCCGCGAAACGCCTGAAACTTCAGGCAGATTACTAAGAGGAAGAGGAAAATCAGATGGCTACGCATCAGGAATACCAGAAAAAAGTCAACGCCCTTCTGGACAGCTGGAAAGAAGAATATGCCGCGATGCTCACCCGCTGGATCCGCGTGCCCTCCGTCAAGGGCGAGTCGGCAGACGGTGCACCCTTCGGGAAAGAGGTCCGGGAGATGCTGGATGTCGCCATGAAAGACTGCGAGGAGATGGGCTTTGCCACCCGGATCTTTGACGGATACGCCGGCGACGCCACCTTCGGCTCCGACGACCTCGAGCCCATCGCCGTGCTCGGGCACCTGGACGTGGTGCCGGTGGGTGACGGCTGGCGCGTCGATCCCTTTGCCGCCGTCCGCGAGGGCGACAACATCCTCGGCCGCGGCACCATCGATGACAAGGGTCCTGCCCTGGCATCCCTGTTCGCCATGCGCGCCATGAAGGAAGTGGGCATCCCCCTCAGGCGCTCCATCCGGCTGATCCTCGGCTGCGACGAGGAGAGCGGCTGGGAGGACATGGCCTACTACTGTGCCCACACACAGATGCCGGAGACCGGCTTCTCGCCGGATGCCAACTTCCCCCTGATCAACACCGAGAAGGGCATGCTGGTCATGTTTGTCCAGGCACCCCTCTCTGCAGACGGTCTCCAGGTCCTGTCCCTGTATACCGGCGAGCGCGTCAACGTGATCCCCGGCCAGTCCGTGGCCGTGGTGAAGGGCGATGCTCAGACTGTCCAAAAGGTGGAAGCCTTTGCGAAGGAGACAGGCCTTGACTACAC
This sequence comes from Clostridia bacterium, assembly GCA_017460395.1. Classification (GTDB taxonomy): domain Bacteria; phylum Bacillota; class Clostridia; order Christensenellales; family Aristaeellaceae; genus UBA2943. The sequence goes on from JAFUBA010000154.1 coordinate 25,017, forward strand.
GGCACGGCTCACAGATGAGGGCGTGGAGATCACCGCCACCGGCATCCCCGGCCACTCCGCCTATCCGGAGGGCAGAAGGAACGCCATCGGCATGATGCTCCGCGTGCTTGATCACCTGGGCGTCGAGGGTGCCCTCAAGACCCTGGCCAGCGCCTACGGACAGGAGCACGACGGTGCCTCCCTCGGCATCGCCTGCCACGATGCCATCTCGGGTCCCCTGACCTGTAACATGGGCATCCTGCACCTGGAGAACGGCAAGGTCACGGCATCCCTCGATAACCGCTGCCCCATCGACGCAGACCTTGACGCCCTCGAGGCCAGCATCCGCATCCACCTGCCCGGCTTCAGCGTGCTGGAGGTGGAGAAGAAGGCACCCCACCATGTGCCCGCAGACAGCGAACTGGTGACCTCCCTCCTGGCTGCCTACGAGGAGGAAACCGGCCTCAAGGGTGAGGCCGAATCCACCGGCGGCGGCACCTACGCAAAGGTCCTCAAGCAGGGCGTGGCCTTCGGTGCCGCCTTCCCGGACGATGAGGACCTGGCCCATCAGGCCAACGAGTTCATTGAGCTGGACAAGATGATCTGCGCTGCCAAGATCTACGCAAACGCCCTGATCCGCCTGTGCGCAGAGTAAGCATTCCCGGCCATCCATCATAAAGTACTTTTTTAGGAGTGAACACATGGTCACTGTTTCCAACGTATCCCTGACCTTCGGCGGGCAGAAGCTTTTCTCCGGTGCCGATCTCAAATTCCTGCCCGGAAACTGCTACGGCATCATCGGTGCCAACGGCGCCGGCAAGTCCACCTTCCTGCGCATTCTCTCGGGAGAGCTGGAGCCCACCACCGGCACCGTCACCATCCCGCCGAACGAGCGCATGTCCACCCTCAAGCAGGACCAGTTCGCCTACGATGCCTATCCTGTGCTGGACACGGTCATCATGGGCAACCAGCGGCTGTACGACATCATGAAGGAGAAGGACGCGCTGTATGCAAAGCCTGACTTTTCCGATGAGGACGGCGAGAAGGCCGCGGAGCTGGAGGGCGAGTTTGCAGAGATGGACGGCTGGAACGCGGAGAGCGATGCGTCCATGCTGCTCACGGGTCTTGGCATCTCCCCGGACCTGCAGTCCATGCCCATGGCCGATCTGACCGGCGGCGACAAGTTCAAGGTGCTTCTGGCCCAGGCCCTCTTTGGACATCCGGACATCCTGCTTCTGGACGAGCCCACCAACAACCTCGACAACCGGTCCGTGGCGTGGCTTGAAAACTTCCTCATGGATTTCCCGGGCACCCTCATCGTGGTCAGCCACGACAGATGGTTCCTCAACAATATCTGCACCCACATCGTGGACATCGATTACAGCCAGGTGAAGATGTATGTGGGCAACTACGACTTCTGGTACGAGTCCTCCAAGATCATGCAGTCCCTGATGAACGATCAGAAAAAGCGCAGGGAGGACAAGATCCGGGAGCTGCAGGCCTTCATTCAGCGCTTCTCCTCCAACAAGTCCAAGGCGAAGCAGGCCACCAGCAGGAGAAAGCTTCTGGACCAGCTGACCGTGGAACAGATGCCTGCCTCCTCCCGCCGCTATCCCTGGGTGCACTTCTGCCCGGAGCGCGAGGCCGGCAAGGACATCCTGACCGTGAATGACATTTCCTACACTCAGGACGGTATTCAGCTGCTCAAGGATGTGTCCTTCGTGGTCACCAAGGGGCAGAAGATCGCCCTGGTCGGAAACGAGCAGGCCCAGACCGCGCTCTTCCGCATCCTGGCCGAGGAGATCCAGCCGGACAGCGGATCCTTCAAGTTCGGCGTCACCATCTCCACCAGCTATTTCCCCAAGGACAACAGCGCCTACTTTGACGGCTGCGATCTGACAATGATGGAGTGGTTTGCCCAGTACAGTCCGGAGCAGCTGGAGACCTACATGCGCGGTTTCCTTGGCCGCATGCTCTTCTCGGGCGATGATGTCTACAAGCCCGTCTCCGTCCTCTCGGGCGGCGAGAAGGTCCGCTGCATGCTCTCGAGGATGATGCTCTCCGGCGCCAACTTCCTCATGCTCGACCAGCCCACCAACCATCTGGACCTGGAATCCATCACGGCGGTCAACAACGCCCTCATCTCCTTCCCCGGCAACGTGATCTTCACCAGCCAGGACCACCAGTTCATCACGACGGTGGCAGACCGGATCCTGGAGATCCACGACGACGGCACCATCTCCGACTACTACTGCAATTATGAGGAATACCTCGATAAGACCATGCAGAAATAAGGCAGTGCTTTTCCTGCCCGATCGGAGGCTGCCATGAAACGGTACAGTATTCTATTGAGCCTTGTCCTCTGTATTCTGCTGGTCTCCCTGGCCTTTTCAGAATCACCGCCCGAAGACTGGCTGGATCTCAGGCTCTCCCTGCATCTTGGCGACGGGGAGGATGAGGTGACCGTCCCGGGCGAGATCGTCCCCTGGAGCGAGGAGCCTTCCTTCTGGTTCACGCTTCCGGAGGATCTGCCGGAGGACGGCTGGGTCTTCCATGTGGGCCACGAGGCACACCCCGAGTGGAACTACGGCGCAGAGAACGCCGGCGAGGGCTCCTACACGATCGTCACACAGATCGATCCTGACCTTGCCACAAGGCTCTTTGTCTATGACGAGGACAGAAACCCCGTCGCCACCACCGTGTACCTCTATGTTTCCCGCCTGCCCATGCCCGAGGCACCGGCTGTCCCCGCAGGGGCTGCCAGCCTTGTCCGCGAGGTCCGCGTGACCGAGGTCCCGGTGACAAAAGCTGAGGTCACCGTCCTCTACCGTCTCAGGGACGGCGATGATGTGGCGGAGGAAACCGTCTCCCTGCCCTATCCATCCACGCAGGCCGTGGACGCCGTGGCTCTTCTGCCGGAAGGATATCTGCCAGTCGGCGATACCGTGCAGGACGTCACGCTGTCAGAGGACGGCACACCCGATGTGAGCCCCATCGTCTTTTATGTCGAGAAGGCGGATGCATCGAAGGTCCTGGTCCTGTTTGTGGACGCCGTGACCGGAGAGCAGATCATCAGCCCGACGATGTCGGACATCAGCGTGTCCGACGGCCTCTTCCTCCTCACGCCCCCCGAAAACTATGTGCCGGAGGGCTATCACCAGGTGGGAGATGCCTATCAGCTGATCGAGATGACGGGCGGGGTTCCCTCTCCGTCCTTGGTCACCTTCACCTATGAGTTCGTGGCCACACCGACCCCGGACCCCAACATGACGCCCACACCGGAACCGACGCCGGAGGCCACCGAGACCCCAGTGCCGACGGAAACGCCCCTGCCCTACACGCCGACGCCCTCGCCCCTGCCGACCGTCTCCCCGACCCCCTATCTGTACGGCGAAACGGTCATCAACCGCTGGGCGATCACCAATGCGCCCAGGGTCAACATCCGTCCCATCCCGGGACGCACGCAGCCCCGAAACGGCGAGGTCCCGGAGACAGCCACCTATGTGTGGGTGATCTCCGAGGTCGTGAATGACCGGGACATGCTCTGGTATCACATTCTTTACCGCAACAAGGAAGGCTATATCCAGGGCGATTTCCTGGATGTCCTCTCCCAGTACGAGAGCGATGACTTCCAGAGCGCCCTCTACTCCCCGGTGCCAGAAAGCACCCCCGGATCCTAAGCGCAACTGATTTTCTTCACGGAGGAATATCATGAACCGGCTCAAGTCCCTGTTATCCCTCATCCTGTCCCTGGTGCTCGCACTCAATGTCCTGGCCGCCGTGCCTGCGCTGGCCGAGGAACCCGTGTCCGACTGGCAGGATCTTCATGTCGCCCTCCTGTTCCAGGACGGCGAAGGCCAGGTCACCACGGTCCAGGGCGAAGCCCTGCCATGGTCCGAGGATCATGCTTTCTGGTTCACCCTGCCGGGCAATTACTTCGGCTGGGTGCTGGACATCTCGCATCCGGCGCATCCGGACTGGATCTTCGATCCCCAGAGCGGCAGCATTCCCTTCTTTACCCTTGCAGACGGCCTGAATGAAGAGCGGGCCTTCACGGTGGAAAGCAGGAATGCCGAGGGCGAAACCCAGGAGACATATCACCTGTATATTTCCCTGCTGCCCGCGCCCGAGATGCCGGAAGGGGCGGAGGAAGACACTGCCCCCGAAGCATCCGAGGCAGTGCCCGAAGTGCCCGCGGCCGCTGACACCTCCCGCGATGTACCCCTGCCCTTCCCGGAGGACGATCCCTTTTATGAGGATGACGGGGCGTCCATTGAGCCCACCATCCAGGAGATCCTGGCGGAGGCAGACGGGATCCCGCTCCCCGAGCCCGGTGTGCAGCTGCGCGTGACCTGGAAGTATGAGAACGGTCAGGTGCTGGCGCAGAGTGTTCTCGATGTCCAGAAGGACACCACCGTCACCGTGCGCGCGAGCGATCTTCCTCTGGATGACCAGGAGCTGCTCCGCTCCCTCACCCTCACCTCCCCCCGGGAGGTGTCCGTCCTGTGCGATGAAAACGGTGTCCTCTCTCAAAACGAGGTCACCTTTACCTACCAGGACGTGAGCGGATACACCACGGTGACGGTAGAGTATCAGCTCTTCGGACAGACCGTGGCCACAGAGGATGTGCGCCTCCCCTATCCCTCCCGCCAGACCGTGTCCCCGAATCCGGATACGCTGGACCGCTATATCGTCAGCGGGACCCGTGCCTATGACATCACCCTCGACGATCAGGGCGTGTCCGACATCAATCCCATCGTCTTCCAGGTGGAGGAGGCGGGATCCACCTCGATTCAGCTGTTTTTTGTGGATGCAGACACCGGGGAGACCATCGCCGAGCCCATGATCACACTCCTTGGACAGAGCGACGGGATGTTCGTGGTCACACCCCCCGAGGATCATGTCCCTCAGGGCTACGAGCTGAAAGGTTCCTCCTACTCCCTCGTTCAGGTGACCGGCGGCAGGCCCGACCCGGATTCCATCACCTTCGCCTACACGCCAAGAGATGTGCTGAACTATCTGCCGGCTCCTGAGACGCAGGACGCAGAAGCGCCCGCGGCCGAGGAAACAGTGGAGGATGCAGAGGAAGCAGCCGAGACCGCCAGCACTGATGCAGTCATTGATGTCGAAGCCGCCTCCGCAGAATCTGGGCTCAACGAGCTTGGTGAAACCATCGTCGACCGGTGGGGCGCCACCAATTCTCCCCGTGTGAATATCCGGCCCATCGCCGGCCGCTCCATGCCGCGAATCGGCGAGGTCGCCGAGGCTGCCACCCGCGTCTGGGTCAGTGCCCAGACCGTGTCCGAAACGGGCGAACAGTGGTATCACATCATCTATAAGGGCAAGGAAGGCTATATCCAGGCCATCTATCTGGACCTTCTGTCGAAGTATGAGTCCGATGCCTGGCAGAACATGCTACCCTCCCCGGTGCCCACCTCTGTGCCTTTTGTGGAGGAAGAGCCCGAAGTGACCCCTGAACCCACACTGGCACCCACAGCCACACCTGAACCTACCGAGGTACCCACGGAAGCCCCGACGGCCACACCCGAGCCCACCGATGTGCCCACGGAAGCCCCCACGGCCACACCCGAACCCACCGAGGTGCCCACGGAAGTCCCAACGGCTACACCCGAACCCACCGAGGTGCCCACGGAAGCTCCCACTGCCACACCCGAACCCACCGAGGTGCCCACGGAAGCCCCGACGGCCACACCCGTTCCTACCGAGGTACCCACGGAGGCTCCCACCGCCACACCCGTGCCCACCGAGGTGCCCACGGAGGCTCCCACAGCCACACCTGAACCTACCGAAGTACCCACCGAGGTGCCCACGGAAGCCCCGACGGCTACACCTGAACCCACCGAGGTGCCTACTGAAGTGCCCACCGCGACACCTACGGCCACGCCGACAGCCACACCGGCACCCACAGAAGCACCTACGGCCACACCCATTCCCACGGACGTGCCCACGCAGGTCCCGACACCCACGCCTGAACCTACCGACGTGCCCACCGCTTCCCCCGTTCCGATCACCGGTCCTGCCACCAGCATGACCTTCCAGGCGATCATCCGGGCAACGGCGTCAGATCGTGGCGTCATCATCGGTCAGGTGCTGGAAAACGATGTGGTGGAAATCCTGCGTCAGGTCTATCCTCTGGACGGCACGATCTGGCATGAGATCCAGTGGGACGGACAGACAGGCTTTGTCCGTGCAGATCAGCTGCGCACCCTGAGCGAGGTGGACCTGCAGCTGCTCCATCCGACGGAGGCTCCCTCTCCCACACCCGTGCCCACAGAGATCCCCCTGACACCGCAGCCGAGAAGCGCTCTGCAGCAGGCAGCGCTGCCCACCATGTGGGTGACCACCGTCACGCCTGCCCCTGCCACCTTCTTTACGGATGCACCGACAGAGGTTCCTGAGGCTGTCTTCTTTACCACCGACACGCCCGTGCCGGTGACGGAAAGCCCTGTACCCACGGACACACCCGAGGTGACGGATACCCCTGCGCCGACTGAGGCAACCGCAGTGGAGGTCATCATCACCGATGCTCCGGTGACCGAGCTTCCCGTGACCGAGGCGCCTGCGACGGAGATTCCTGTGACTGAGGCTCCTGTCACCGAAGCTCCTGCCACCGAGGTGCCCGCGACGGAAACGCCACTCTCCGAGGACCTCTTCTCCGCACCCGCAAGGGATCAGGCACAGGCGACACAGGCACCCTCCGCCACCATTTCCAATCTTCCCATTGAGCTGATCTTCATCGTGGGCGGCAGCCTACTGATCATCTTCATCATCATTCTTCTGGTGATGAGACGTAACCGGAAGCTCCGCGAAGAGTTCGCCCTGGAGGCGGCCGAAGAAAAGGAACGGCAGGATCAGGAGCTGGACGAGTTCATTCACCTGTCTCAGAAACAGGTGGAGCGTCCCTTTGATCTGAATCTGTCCGTTCCGCAGACGCCCAAAGATCCGCCTGTGACAGAATCATGATTCACAAGAAAAAAACGAGGCTGAGGCCTCGTTTTTTTCTTGGGGTTTGGCTGGTCACAGAAGGTTCCTTGTGGCGATCACGTCCACCCCGGTGCCGCAGACATTCTCCAGCACCACATCCTTTTCGTGTACAGGCCGCGACACCGTGACGCGGGACAGCTCCTTCATGCACTCGAAGATCTTAGCCTTCGGGATCGGCGTCCTTGTCTTCACAGACAGCGGCATCGGGCTGTCCTTGACGGCCACCACCGCGGTCACCATGCGAACGGGCATCGTGCACTCCTGGTGTGCATACGTTTCACCCCGCTTGCAGGTGTTCCCTGTCACGCTCTTCACTGCCCCGTCCTCCAGCTGCACGTTCATCCGGCAGCCCATGGGGCAGTTGATGCATGTGATGATTCTCTCTTCCAGCATTATGAACCCACCTCCATCCGGACGGTCACATCGCCGTCAAGGCCTGCCACCACGTCCGCCTTGAGCGGCACCACCGCCATCTCGCCGGGCGTAAAGATCATGGCGCGTTTCCTTGCGATCTCGCGTCCATTGCACTCCACCACGGCCGAAGCCTTCTTAAACACCTGCGCAGGGCGGAACATGAGACGCACTTCCTCAGAGATCCCTTTGCGGATCTTCTGGGGCACGACGCCTCTGACGCCCTCGCCGTCTGACACACGCACCGTCTCTGCCTTCGGGAGATTCCCCCGCACAAAGGCTGCCGCTGCATGCCCTGCCCGGAAGCTCTCCTCCGACACGAAGTCCACCAGGTCGTGGACGTGCAGGACGTTGCCGCAGGCAAAGATGCCGGGCCTGTCCGTCTGCAGGGTATCCTCCACCTCGGCGCCGCTGGTGACGGGCGAGATGGTGACATTGGCACCGCGGGTCAGTTCGTTCTCGGGCAGAAGGCCCACGGAGAGCAGCAGCGTGTCGCAGTCAAAGTGCATCTGCGTGCCCGGAATCGGCCGCCTGTCGGGGCCTACCTCGGACACCTCGATGCCCGTCAGCCGGTCTCTGCCCTCGATCTTGGTCACGGTGTGGGAGAGATAGAGAGGAATGTTATAGTCCTCGAGGCACTGCACGATGTTTCGGTTCAGGCCCGAGGAGAAGGGCATCAGCTCGACGCAGGCCAGGACCTTTGCGCCCTGCAGCGTCATGCGGCGGGCCATGATCAGGCCGATATCGCCGGAGCCGAGGATGACCACACGCTTGCCCGGCATGTAACCTTCCAGGTTCACAAACTTCTGGGCCGTGCCGGCGGTGAAGACGCCGGAGCAGCGCGTACCAGGCGTCCCAAGGGCCCCCCTCGGCCGCTCGCGGCAGCCCATGGAGAGGATGACCGCACCCGCGTCAATGATCTGCAGTCCCTCCTGCTCGCTCACGCAGGTGACCTGCCGCTCCTCCGTCACCTCCAGCACGGTCGTGTCGCACTGGATCGGGATACCGAGCTCCTTCGCCCTGTCAATATCACGCTGCGCATACTCGGGCCCCGTCAGCTCCTCGCCAAAGCGGTGAAGGCCGAAGCCGTTGTGGATGCACTGTCTGAGAATGCCGCCCGCCTGGTGCTCGCGCTCCAGAACCACCAGGTTCCGGATGCCGTCCTCCCAGGCTGCAATGGCAGCAGCCAACCCCGCGGGACCCCCACCGACAATGACCAGGTCCTTTTTCAAATGCTCCATCATGCCTCCTGACCTCCCATCGCCTCAGAAATTGTTCCGCAAAGAAGCCAGCTGCCCTCGGATCCCTTCTGGATCTCTGTCATGGGCTTCCCAAGCTCCTCCGAGAGGATCTCCACCACCCTCGGAGAACAGAAGCCGCCCTGACACCTGCCCATGCCGGCCCGCGTCCGGCGCTTGACGCCATCCACGGACGTTGCGCCGACAGGGCGGCGGATCGCCGCTCGGATCTCGGCCTCGGTCACGACCTCGCACCGGCAGATAACCACACCCATCTTCGGGTCCTTTTCGATGGCTGCCTTCTGCTCCTCCCGCGTCATCTCGTTGAAGGGACGTGGGCGGGGAATCGGGGCCCTGAATTCGGCTTTCTTCTCCAGGTGCTCAGATGCGGCCACCATCTCCGCCAGCATCTTGCCGACGGCCGGGGCAGCAGACAGACCGGGGCTCTCCAGGCCCGCGGCCTCCCATGCCTTCCCGGCACCTTCGACGGGGCCGATCACAAAGTCACCGCCCGCCTCATGGGCACGGATCCCGGAGAAGTTGGTGACAGCCGTGCGCACGCTCACCTTCGGCCAGGTCAGGCGGCAAGCCTTCAGGATGGCGTCCAGGCCCTCCTGCGTGGTCTCTGTGTCAAGGCCGTCGTCCAGATCCTCCGCCGTCGGGCCGAGGAGCACGTTCCCATGCACCGTGGGTGCCACGAGGATGCCCTTGCCCATCCTGGTCGGGCACTGGAACATGGTCCTGTCAAAGGGCAGGACATCCGGATGGTCCAGGATATAGTACTGGCCGCGGCGATGCGTGATGTGCAGCTTCCTTGAGCTGATCTCATCGTGCAGGCGTGCGCTGTCAAAGCCTGCGCAGTTGATGACCATCCGCGCCTCGGTCCGGCCCCTGTTCGTCTCAAGGACCCAGTGGTCCCCGTCCCACGCCATGTGCTCGACCTTCGTGTTCATCTCAAAGGCCACGCCGTTCACTGCCGCATGGTCTGCCAGGGCAAAGGCCATCTCATAGGGGCTGGTAATGCCGCTGGTGGGTACCAGCAGCGCACACACGGCATCCTCGGAAACGTTTGGCTCCAGGCTTCTCAGTTCCTCTTTCTCGATGATCCTGAGTTCCTCGACCCCGTTGTCAATCCCCTGCTGCAGAAGCTTTTGAAGGGTTCCCCGATCGTCCTCTGAGAAGGCCAGCACCAGGGCACCGTTTTTCCGGTAGGGCACGCCAAGCTCCCGGCACATCTCCGGGTACATCTTCGCACCCTCCACGTTGAGTTTCGCCTTCAGGGTGCCCGGTACCGCGTCATAGCCTGCATGCACGATGCCGCTGTTTGCCTTGCTGGCGCCCTCCGCCACATCGTGGCCCCGCTCCAGCACCCGGATCTCCAGATTGTAGCGGCTCATTTCTCTTGCCACGGCACAGCCGACCACACCGGCTCCGATGATGATCAGATCAGTCAATGCTTTTTCCTCCACTGCCAAATTCTTCAGAAACCTGCTGTTCAGTGTTCAATCCAGTCTCTTGCCCGCTCCACGGCACGGTGCCATCCATGCAGGAGTTCCTCCCGCTTTTCCTCGGCCATCCTGGGCTCAAAGATCAGGTCCTGGTGCCAGAGTCCTTTCAGCTCATCCTCCGTCCCGTACACGCCGACCGCAAGGCCTGCCATGATCGCGGCGCCAAGCGCCGTCGTCTCCAGGACCTGGGGCCGCACCACCGGGATGCCCATGATGTCCGCCTCAAACTGCATCAGGAAAGCGTTGGCGCTGGCACCGCCGTCCACCTGCAGCTGCTTCGGCATCTGCCCGGAGTCCTTCTCCATGGCGTGCAGAAGATCGCAGGTCTGATAGGCGATGGCTTCCAGTGCTGCACGAACGATCTGAGCTCTGCCCGTGCCGCGCGTCATGCCCACCAGCGTGCCGCGGGCGTACTGGTCCCACCAGGGGGCACCCAGGCCCGTGAAGGCAGGGACCAGATAGACGCCGCCCGTATCCTTGATGGAGGCAGCGATCTCCTCGCTCTCTGCCACGTTCTTCACAAACTTCATCTCATCCCTCAGCCACTGCATGGTGGCACCGCCCATGAAGACGGAGCCCTCCAGGGCATAGCTGGGCTTTCCGCCCTTTCGCCACGCCATGGTGGAGAGGAGGCCTGACCTGGAATCCACCATATTGTCTCCGGTGTTCATGAGCATGAAGCAGCCGGTGCCGTAGGTGTTCTTCACCATGCCGGGCTCAAAGCAGGTCTGCCCGAAGAGGGAGGCGTGCTGGTCGCCCAGGATGGATGCCACGGGGACTGGGGTCCCGAGGATCTCAGGGTCCAGGGTGCCGACGATCTCACAGGAGTCCACGACTTTGGGCAGCATGCGCGCCGGGATGTTCAGCATATGGAGGAGTTCCTCGTCCCACTTCTGCTCCCGGATGTTGAAGAGCATGGTCCTGCCCGCATTTGTGGCGTCCGTCACGTGTGGATGGCCGGACACCATATGCCAGATGAGGAAGGAGTCGATGGTGCCGAAGCAGAGTTTCCCGTCCTCGGCGTCCTTCTGAAGCTGCATCTCATCCAGGATCCAGCGGATCTTGGTGCCTGCAAAGTAGGCGTCCATCACAAGGCCGGTTTTCTGCCGGATGGTCTCCTCCCAGCCCTGGGCGCGGAGGCTGTCCACCATTTCACTGGTTCTGCGGCACTGCCAGACGATCGCATTGTGAACACACCGCCCCGTATCCCGGTCCCACACCAGCGTGGTCTCCCTCTGGTTTGTGATGCCGATGGCCGCAATCTGCTCGGGCTCGATGCCGGCCCGCTTCACGGCCCGCTGAAGGGCGCCGATCTGGGTCTGCAGGATCATGTTGGGATCATGCTCCACCCAGCCGGGTTGGGGGTAGATCTGCGGGAACTCCTCCGCATACTGGGACAGCATATGTCCCTCCAGATCAAAGACCACAGCCCTGGAGCTGGTGGTGCCCTGATCGAGGGCAATCAATACCTTGCCTGTCATGTTGGTCCTCCTTCTAAACATGCTGAATGAATCTTATGCCATGCTCAATTGATATACGGCACCTGAATGCTCTCCATGACCTCCGCAACATTCCCCCGGATCACAAGGTCCGCCCGGCCGTCTGCCGGGGTCGGTTCCCTGTTGATCACCACCATGTGCTTTCCGTGAAAGCGCTCCGTCATGGAGGCCGCAGGCTCCACGGTGAGGCTTGTGCCGGCCACGATCAAAAGGTCCGCCTGGGAGATCTCCCGGTCAGCGCCCATCATGACATAGCGGTCAGGTGCCTCACCGTACAGGACCACCTCCGGCTTCACCACGCCGCCGCAGTGCGGACACCTCGGGATGCCGCTCGTTCCCAGCATCCAGGCCATGTCGTACACATCTCCGCAGTCCATGCAGACATTTCTGTGCACGGTCCCGTGGATCTCATAGAGACGGATGTTCCCGGCGATCCGGTGAAGTCCGTCAATATTCTGCGTGACGATGCCGCGAAGCCGGTCCGCTTTCTCAAGCTCATATAGCTTTCTGTGCGCCGCGTTCGGCCTTGCCCCCGGGTGCAGAAGATAGCGCCTGTAATAGTCAAAGAACGTCTCCGGGTGGAGATAGAAAAAGGAGGAGGACAGAATCATCTCGGGGGTGAGCCCCTGAAACTCCTCCTGGTACAGCCCGTCCGGGCTCCTGAAGTCAGGGATGCCGCTCTCCGTCGACACGCCTGCACCGCCAAAAAAGACGATCCTTCGGGCCCCATTCACCATGCGCTGCAGATCTTGAAGTTCTTCCACATCCGATCCCTCACATCCGGTGCCACCATAACACTAATCTATCTTCACAGCCATTTTTACGGTCAGTTTCAGTCAGTGAAAAGTATAGCATCCTGAGACCTCCGGCACAAGAAACGGGCGCCGCCGGTCAGGCGGTGCCCGCAAAGACATGTCCTGTCAGATTCAGTTCTTCAGGAGCTCTGGCGAGATGCCAAGCGTGATGATCTCGAAGGGTTTATACGAAACATCCACGGCCTCTTCCTGAACATCCTCCAGCATATTGAGGATCCTGACCCTGAAGGGGAAACGTAACCTGCCGCGGCGGCCATCCTGCTCGGAGAGCCTCAGCACCACCATTTCCCCATTCTCAGACACCTTCATGGCCTGGAGCACGAGTCCGGATTCTCCCAGCACCTCTTTCAGGACATCCGGGAAGTAAACATCGCTCCTGCGAAAATTCGTGTTGTATTCGATGGCCCGCCGGTTGATCTCCGCTTTCACATGGTCGCCCTCATGGGCAAAGATCATGTAGGAGAAGCAGTGCTTACCCATATCAGAGGTGATATCCGGGCGGATGGTGGACCTGAGAAGGCTCAGGGAGATTTCATTTCCCTCCAGGCCGACACCGTATTTTCCATCATTGATGATGGCCACGCCATAGTCCACTTCGCTCATGTCCATCCACCTGTGATGGCACACCTCGAACCTCGCCTGCTGCCAGGTGGTGTTCTTGTTGAGTTCTCTGTGAATATACCCCGCGCTGGTATCACAGGTCAGATACCTTGTGAGCACATTCGGTGCGAAGTTAACCTTCATGAGACGGTGCTTTTCATGCCAGTCAACCCGGTGCTCCACCTCCACGGCGCCGTGCTCATCAAAGAAGCGGATGATCATCTCCCATGTGCTCTTCCCGGTGGTAAACGTGCAGGAAAGCTCCAGCGTCAGCTCATCCTGCCGAACCACATGCAGGGGCTTTTCCAGCGTCAGCGGAATCTCTTTGTCCTTGTAGTTCGGGAGAATGTCCCAGGCATCATAGACACCGGGATTGTCTGCATACAGGTGCAGCTTGTTGAAGCCGCCCCCCTCACGGACATACTCTTCCTCGTATCTGGTCTCGGCATTTTTCAGCGATACGAAGCTGCCGTCCGGACGGAGGACAGCGTCGACAAGCAATCCCGTGACGTGCAGGTTACCGTTGCTCAGGAGATGGACGGTGAACGTGTCATCTTCATCCTCTTCTTCGTCGGCATCCTCGTCACCATACTCATATTCGTCATCGTCATACTCATCAAAGTCATAGCCGTCGATGACATGTATGGTATCCAGACTCTCGCCGATGAGTGTGTAGGATCCCTTTACGCCGTTTCTGCAGGCTAAGCCCTTCTCATCCTGAACGAAGCCGCACAGGACACTCACGTTCCAGGGCAGCGTATTCAGGATATCGCAGTCCGACAGATCCCGTCCACCCTCGAGGATCTCCATCAGTTCTTTTTCGATCTGGGCATAGTCTGCCATGGCATCCTCGTAGACGGGATGGATGTGACTGCCGGGGAGAATATCGTGGAACTGGTTGAGGAGCAGCTTCTTCCACAGGCTCCGCAGCTGTTCCTGCGGATACGCTTCACCCTTCAGCCATCTGAGGGTGGAGATGATCTCCGTCTCCCTCAGGAGCTCCTCCAGCTTCCTGTTGGCCCGCTTGATGTTGCTCTTGGTGGTGAAGGTGCCTCTGTGCATCTCAAGGTACAGTTCCCCGTCCCAGACGCTCAGGTTTTTATTTCCCTCCAGGTTCCTGTGCAGAAACTCGCTGCCGCCCATGATTTCGGTCTTCGGCATGACGGACAGCTTTTCAAAGCGGCTAGCCAGCTCCAGCATCTCCTCCGTGACACCGCTGCCGCCGTCGCCGTATCCGTACATGCTCAGCGTCTGCCCGCCGACTTCCTTGTCCTGATAGGCCTCCCAGTTCTCCTGGATCTGGGAAGGCATGTTCCAGGTGATAAAGTGGGTCGGCGGCACGCAGGCATACACCTCGCTCCCATCGATGCCCCGCCAGATGAAGTTATTGTGCGGGAAGCGGTTGGTATCGTTCCAGGTGGACATCTTGTTGGACACAAAATAGTTCACACCGCTCTTTTTCAGGATCTGGGGCATGATCCAGCTGTTGCCGAACACATCCGGCAGCCACGCGTTGTCGATGGTCTTCCCGAAGGCCTTCCGGAAATAGTGCTGGCCGTAAAGAAGCTGGCGCGTGAGAGACTCCGCGCAGGGGATGTTGCAGTCGGGTTCCACATACATGGCACCGACCGGCTCAAACTGTCCCCTCGCCACCTTCTCCCTGAGCTCCGCAAACAGCTCCGGATAATACTTTTCCAGTGTCTCATAGGTGTAGGCCTGGGTGTGGGTATACTTGAACCACGGGTACCGGTCCATGAGGCGCAGCTGAATGAGGATGGTCCTGGCATTTTTCTGCACGGCATGGATCCTGCGCCAGTAGTAGGCAAGATCCAGGTGGGAGTGGCCCACCAGTGCCACATTGCCGCTGCCGCCAAAGTCTGTATTCTGATAGATATGCTCCTCCACATACCTGAGCGCCTCGTCCACGCCCTCATACGTGTCAAAGTCCACCAGATCCAGGCCCTTTGAAAGCTCCCTGAAGAGGAATGTCCGATAATCCTCATTGAAGTACTCGCTGTGGGCGATATCCATGAGGAGGGTGTAGTCATAGACCAGCGCCTGTACGCTGTCCCGGACGGTGGCAAGATACATGCCCTCAAACACCTGACGGCAGCCGCGGATCGCCATGGACTCAGGGTTGCGCTCGTCATCTGGCTTGGAGCGGTTGTAGGCCTCAATCTCAATCATCAGTTCCGGCCTGTCGATATAGGGGTTCAGGAGGATCCGCTCCCGGTTGGGGTCAAGGCCGCCCACAAACTTTCCATTGATCTTCACGATCATCTCCGCGGCCGTCCAGAGGGTCAGATACACATTCTTGCCGCGCATGTGTTCCGGGATCACGGCCTTTCCTCTGATAAACGCCGTGCCGTCGGGCGTAAAGTACATGTCGCCCTTTCTGAGGGTCCGTTCCTCCCCGTCCTCAAAGACGTACTGATTTTCCGTGATCTGTCTGGCATCCCGGATGGTCAGGTCCGTGACCTCCACCTTCTCCTCATAGATGCCCCGCTTCAGCCACACAAACCTCAGGTCTGTCCACTCCTCGGGACGCATGCTCCTGCGGACTACTTTCACATGTGCCATGAAATTTCTCCTTTAGGTCTCTTCATCTCGGTCACCGTGTGTACCCGTACTGTTTTACTGGTTGTCCCAGAAGAAGGGTTTCCTGCGGATTGCCTGAATCCGGACCCGCTCCCCCAGACCCTGGTAGATTTTCTCCTCCATCCAGTGGCAGCAGCGGTCCAGGATCAGGCACTTGGAACACTCGCCGCGGAATACCATCTGCAGTGTATCGCCATCCATGCCCTGGAATTCTACCCATCCGCCGTCGCCCTGGAGCCTTGGCGCCAGGTTCGCTTCTATGTACGTCTGTACATCTTCTCCGGCAGTGATACCCCTGTTTTCACCCATAGAAACAGCCCCCTGTGAAATAAAAATCTGGTAAAATCTTATCCTATCTTCTTTTCCGGCGCAATACGTCCTGTCGCACCTGTCCAGGATTTGGCCGGTCACGCCTGATTGTGCTATACTCCGCCAAAGCGCCCTTGCCACATGCTGCGCGGGTGATACTCTCTGGAGGTACTTCCATGAAGCTTGGCATTCTCTCGGATACCCACGACCTTCTGCGGATGGAGGTTCTCCATGCCCTTTCCGGGGCAGATGTGATTCTGCATGCCGGCGACATCTGCTCAGAAAAGATCCTGGAGCGCCTGAGCGCGATCGCCCCGACGCATGCCGTGCGCGGGAATGCCGACAAGGCGTGGGCCGAGCACCTGCCCGCCGAACTGGACCTTGTGCTCGGGGAGATTCGCGTCTTCATGACCCACAAAAAGAAAGATCTTCCGGAGGACCTCTCCCCCTACGACCTCGTGATCTGCGGGCACTCCCACCAGTATCTGGAAAGCCGCCTTGGCGGCACCGTCTTCCTGAATCCAGGCTCCTGCGGGCCCAGGCGCTTTCATCAGGCCATCACGTTGGCTGTGGCTGATGTATCAGGCAGGGATATCAATGTCCACAGGATCGACATCGCCCACGCCCTGCCAAAGACTGTGCCCGATGCGGATGTGCGCTCCCAGATCGAGGCAGTCGTGAAGGCCACCCAGAAGGGCGTAAGTCCTTCTGAGATCGCGAGAAAGCACGGATGGGATCCGGATATGTGTGAACAGATCGCCAGGCTCTATGTAACCCATCCCGGTGTGACGGTGGATGGGATCATGTGGAAGATGGGGATCTGACGAATTCAGAATCCCGAGTCCAAAATCTAATACAATAAATAGGAAGTGATTTCATGAGCGCTTTGAAGACAGGTCTGGTCATGGAGGGTGGCGCCATGCGCGGCATGTTCACGTGCGGCGTCATCGACACCCTGATGGAACATGACATCTCCTTTGACGGAGCCATCGGCATTTCTGCCGGTGCAGTCTTTGGCTGCAACTACCAGTCCCGCCAGATTGGCCGCGCCATCCGCTACAATCTTGCCTACTGCAGGGATCCCAGGTACTGTTCTCTGAGATCCTATCTCAAAACCGGTGACCTGTACGGCGTGGACTTCTGCTACCATGAGATCCCGGACCGCCTGGACCCTTTTGACAGGAAGGCATTCAGAGAAAATCCCATGGACTTTTTCGTGGGTGCGACGGATGTCGCCACAGGAAAGCCCGTCTATCACCTGTGCCGGAACGGGGAAGCGCATGATATGCTCTACTTTCAGGCATCCGCCTCCATGCCCTTTGTATCGAGAAAGGTCGAGGTGGACGGTCTGCAGCTTCTTGACGGCGGGATCTCGGATCCTGTACCGTACGCCTTCATGCAGAAAAAGGGGTATGACCGCCTTGTGCTGATCCTCACACAGCCAAGAGGCTATCGGAAGAAGTCATCCGCCCTCGGCGGCGTCTTTCGCGCAGCGCTTCGCAAAACACCGAAGCTGGCAGAGGCCATGGCCGGTCGGCCGGAACTCTATAACCGGCAGATGGAGGAGATCGACAGCCTTGAAGCAAGCGGGCAGGCACTTGTGATCAGGCCGCCCGCGGCCCTTCAGATCGGGCATACGGAGCACGATCCAAGACAGCTTCAGCGCGTCTATGACATCGGGAGAGAGGTTGCCATGCAGCGCCTCAAGGATATCACAAAATATCTCGTATGAGAACCTTATGGGCATTTCCTGAAAGGAAATGCCCATATTTTTATACTATCCGTGTATATTGTTCAGAAAATACTCAAAAGTCCTTGCGTATTTGTCCATTTTGTGATAACTTTCACACACATTACCGCCCCACAGGCGGGATGACCGGTGCCACGTTTCCTTTCCGTACCACTTATCCCCAACAATTTCATCAAGGAGGACTTTCATGCGTAAACTCAGTATGCTGGTTGCCCTCGTCATGCTGGCCGTGCTGGCTCTTTCTGCCGTGCCCGCCCTGGCTGACAAGACCGTCATCACCTACTGGTCCAATGACCGTCACGACGAAGCGTACATGAACGAAGTCATCAACAAGTTCAACGCCGAGCATGACGACATCGAAATCAACATGGTCATCATGACCGACGACTTCGAGAATTCCATCCTGCTGGCCTATGACGGCGGCACCGCCCCGGACATCATCGGCCAGTCCGTCACCCTCAAGAACATGGTGGACTATGAGGCCGTCGTGGACCTGGCACCCTACATCGAGAAGGATGAAGAGTATCAGAAGGTCAACGATCCTTTCAACCACAAGTATGAAGGCCTCAACGCCATCGGCGATGCCATCTACTGGGTGCCCTCCGGCATGCGTTCCGGCGTGCGCATTGAGTACAACAAGGCGCTCCTGGAAGCTTCCGGCTTCTCCGGCATTCCTTCCAGCCTCCCCGAGTACATCGAGATGGCCAAGAAGATCTCTGAGGACGGCGCAGCCAACACTCCTCAGACCTACGGCATCGGCTTCACCTCCTCCTCCCCCTTCGAGCGTCAGCTGGAGATGATGGCTCAGGTGTCCGGTGTGTTCTACTATGACTACGCAAACGGCAAGTTCGACTTCACCGGCTACAAGCCCTTCCTGGAAGCCGGCCGTGAGCTGGTGGCCGTCGCCTATCCGGATCAGCAGGGCGTGGACAACATGCGCGCTCAATTTGCTGCCGGTTCCTTCGCCCTGTGGGGAAATGCCTCCCAGGAAGCAGGCGTGTTCACCAGCCAGTTCCCGGTCAACGATTTTGAGTGGGGCGTCTCCCCTGTTCCCTCCCTCGACGGCGAGATCAAGGGCGCTCTGCAGACCAACCCCAACAAGGGCTATCTCATGATGAGCTCCTGCAAGAACCGCGATGCCGCATGGGAAGTGATCCGTTACCTCCAGAGCGAAGACGTGCTCAAGGGCTACATGGAGGGCGGCTACGATCTGCCCATCACCTCCTACATCGACAGCATCATCGACAAGAGCAAGATGGGCCGTATGGCTGATTTCTCCCTCCTGGACTATGAGTCTGTGTATCCCGCCGTGCCCACCATCAACCTCATCGGTGATGACTACAGGACCGTGCTGTGGAACGCCATCATGGGCTATGCTGAGATCGACGATGCCATCGCTGACCTGAACACCCGTTACAATCAGGCCTATGACGAGGACGTCTCCCTGGGCTTCGTGCAGCGTCTGGTGATTGCAGACTATGATCCGCTTCACCCCTCTGCAGGCACCGTGACTTGGGAAACCAAATAAGTCGCACTGACATCTGACGCCCTGCGTCAGTCTGACCGCCTGCTGGGATGCCCGTCATCCGGCAGGCGGTTTCCTGTACCCCGGGTTTTGAATCTGTCATAAGGAGGGAACCAAACTTGGCCAAAGAATACGTCAATCCTCAGCTGGCGCCCACCAATCGTCCGCCGCGTCCGGTCAACAAAAAGATGCGGCTCAAGGAAAGCGGCGGCGTGGCATCCTGGCTGATGCTCTCCCCCTCGCTTGTCTTCCTGTGCGTCTGCTCCATCTATCCCTTCATCTGGATCTTCCGCTACATCCTCTATAACTATGACGGCATTCCCAACCATACCCGCTTCACGGGCATGCGTAACATCACCACCATGCTCTCGGACGCCAAATTCTGGGGAAGCGTGGGCGTGACCTTTGAATATGCCCTCCTCAAGCTCATCTTCATCATTCCCCTGGCCCTGATCATGGCCGTGCTCCTCAACCAGAAGCTGAAGGGCTCCTCCTTCTTCCGCGGCGTCTTCTTCATGCCCACCGTCATCTCATCCTCCATCTCGGGCATGATCTTCACCTTCATCTTCGCCACCGGAAACGGCATCCTCAACGGAATCCTGAAGAGCATAGGCCTCATCAGCCAGCCGGTCGGCTGGCTCACGGACACATCCGTGGTCATGGCAGCGGTCATCATCATGTCGGTGTGGGCAGGCTTTGGTAACTACATGCTCTACTTTGTCACCGGCATGACATCCATCTCCGAGGACGTGTACGAGTCCAGCCGCATCGACGGTGCCAACGGTGTGCAGACCTTCTTCCGCATCACCCTGCCGATGCTTGCTCCTGTCCTCAAGGTCGTTCTGATGCTCGCCATCACCGGCGCCTTCAAGGACTATGAGGCCATCATGGTGCTCACCAACGGCGGCCCCGGCACCCGCACCAACGTCATGTTCCTCTACATCTATAACCTGATCTTCGGCACCGGCTCCAACGCCACCCGCCAGATCGGTTATGGCGCGCTTCTGAGCCTGGTCGCAGCCGTGATCGTGGGCGCTGTCACCATCGTGTACAACCTGGTGGCAAAGAAGCTGGACGATGTCGTGTAAGGAGGTGGAGTGTATGGCAAAGAATAAAGCGCAGATCGTGTACTCCCCCAGGCAGAAGGCCATCCGCGGTCTTCTGTGGCTGTTCCTCGTGTTGTTTGCCCTTCTGGTCATTTTCCCGGTGCTCTACATCATCCTGGGTTCCTTCAAGCAGAACCAGGAGCTGCTTCTTGGCGGAAGCAACATCTTCCCCCAGAGCTGGATCGTGCAGAACTACGTGGATGCCTGGAACCAGGCAAACTTCGCGGTCTATACCAAGAACTCCCTCCTGCTCTCCGTCGGCGTCATGGTCATCTCCCTCGTGGTCTCCTCCATGGCCGGCTATGTCTTCTCCAGAAAGACCTTTGCAGGGAAAGAGCTGATCTACGGTATCTTCACGGCCTTCATGTTCATCAACGTGGGCTCCGTGTCCCTGCGCCCCCTGTATGAACTGGCCACCCAGATGAAGATCAACACAAGCCTCTGGCCCGTGGTGCTCTTCTCCGCCGGCGGTGGCCAGGCCACCTACATTTTCCTCTGCCGCGGGTATGTAAACTCCGTACCCAAGGAGCTGGACGAGGCTGCCCGCATTGACGGCTGCTCCTTCTTCCAGATCTACTACAGGATCATCATGCCGATGCTCAAGCCCGTGCTTGCCACCATCGCGATTCTGTCCTTCCGCCAGGGCTGGAACGAGTACATCATGCCCCGCGTCTTCACCATGACCAACGACAGCCTCCGGCCCCTGACCGTGGGCGTCAACATGCTCAAAAATGCCGGTGACGGTGCCGCCGCATGGAACATCATGTTCGCCGGCGCCACCATCGCCATCATCCCGATCCTGATCGTCTTCATCTGCTTCAGCCGCTACTTCATGGGCGGTTTGACGGCAGGCGCCGTGAAGGGTTAAAATCTTTGGGACCTGCCCTGTGGCAGGCCCCTTTCTCATACCTGAGACGTGCGAGTTGAATGCAGACGGAGGAAACCATGGCAAAGGATGTGCCGACCTACAAGCATCTGGGTCAGATCTACCCTGGAGATTATCTGGAGAACATCCCCTATGAGGAGTACCTGAAAGAGCAGCCTGTACAGGAAGGTCTGCAGATCTTTGATATCCGGGACTTTGGCGCCGTACCGGACGGTGAAACCCTGAACACAGAGGCATTGCGTGATTGCGCTGCAGCCTGCGGGAAAGCTGGCGGCGGCGTCATTCTGGTCTCCGGCGGCGACTTTGTGACGGGATCCTTCACGCTCCCCTCCCACTGCACCCTGCACATACAGAGAGGCAGCTCGCTTGTGGCCTCGAGGGATGTGCATGCGCTTCTGGGCGACCGCGAGGTGCGGGAGGACCCTGAATCCTCGGGTGGTGCTTTCATCGAGATCGCGGACGCGGAGGATGTGACCATCACCGGCGGCGGCACGATCTGCGGAAGAGGAGAATGGTTCGTCCATGAGCCCCGCATGCTGCCCGCCTTCTGGGAGGACCATCTTCAGGACGTGGTGCTCCTTCCCCGCATGGACCAGGTGAAGGAGCTGAACACCCTCCCCGGCAGCATCCGGACCGCCTACCGCGACAGGATCCGATACGCCGAGGACAAGTACGAGGAGGATCTGCCCGTGCTCCGGCGCCCGAGCTACATGGTCTGGTTCCATGGGTGCCGGAACGTGCGCGTCGAAAACATCTGCCTCAGGGATGCCATGTGCTGGACGCTGCACATGGAGTGCTGCGACGATGTCGTGATCCGGGATCTTGTGATCGACGACAACCGCCACGTGGCCAACACGGACGGCATCGACCTGTCTGGCTGCCGGAAGGCTCTGGTGGAGCACTGCTTCATCTCCTGCGCAGATGACGGCATCTGCCTGAAAAATCCGGCCTCCACCGGCCGCGCCACGGAGGATATTCAGATCCATGACTGCCGGGTATGCACGGTCATGAGTGCCTTCAAGATCGGCACGGCCACCGTGCATCCGATCCGGAATGTCCGTGTCGAGCGCTGCTCTTTCTTCATGCCGGACCTGTATCCCGGGTCCGTGTGCGGCATCTCCATCGAGTCGTGCGACGGGTCGGAGGTGACGGATATCCACCTGAAGGATATTTCCATGGACCACGTGCAGTGCCCCCTCTACATCATCCTGGACAGACGGAACGAGGCCGGGGACCCATACACCGACCTTCCGGGCGAGAACGCCTGGTGGGGCGGCAGTGTTTCCGGCATCACGCTGGAAGACATCCGCGCAGAGCACACGGATCTGCCCTGCATCATCACGGGCTTCATGGACAGAAACCGCCAGGGCCGCACGCTCCGCCGCCTCCTCAGGAACATCTCCATCCGAGGCTTCCATGTCCATCAGGACGAGCGGCCCGCCATCGTGCAGGTCATGGACGAAACGCCGGAGTTTCTCACCGGATACCCGGAATGCAACGCCCACGGCGATGTGCCGGCCAGCGGCATGTACCTGCGCCACGCAGAGGGGATCCAGCTGAGCGACATCCGCATTGTCACGCGCCCGGACGATGAGCGCGAGGTCATCATCTACGAGGACGTGACGGAATGAGCCGTGTCCAGTCCCTGAGGAGGAAAGTATGACACACGATGAGATGGAGACCTGGCCGCTCAGCCGAAGCGGGTTTGTGACCTCGTTTCTGGTGAGCGGCCCCCGCGTGACAGATTTTGCGGGATATGACGGGGCCACATCAGGGAACCAGCTGCTCATGGAGCCGCGCCTTCGAAGGGAGTTGCCCCGGCACGAGATGCCGCCCGAAAAGGACCTGACCAGGGCCTTCTGCTCGGGCGACACGAGCCGCCTCTCCCTCCCCTTCCACGTCCATATCGATCCAGGGGCCGTGTTCGTGGACCTGAGCGAGTTTTACTCCACCATGAAGCGGGTGGATGCGGATGCTGTGACGTGGCTGTATGCCGAGACGGATCTGACCGTCCGCGCGACGGTCTGGTCCTGGAGCGCCTGCGATGTGTACCTTCGCGGGGCACACGCAGGCAGGATCGAAGATGCGGTCTACAAGCCCATCCAGCGGTGCGAGATGAGCTTCTCCCTCAAAAAGGGCGCCAATCCCGTGTACATCACCCTCGAAAACCTTGGCGTCCGGGACACGCACATGAGCTTTGCCCTGCAGCTGATAGGCACGGGCGGCCTCGTGCGCTCGGCCCTGCCAAGCGCGCACGACACCTCCCTCGTCCTGCCGTTCCTGAGGTTCCTTGAAGACACGCGCCTCGATGGCGGCCGCCTCCTCTTCCCAGGACCCGCGCCGGCAGGCGCAGAATATACCTGTCTGCACCCCACACCGGACTATGAGCGCTCCCTCGTGCCGCCCGTATGGACCTCCTGCGAGCATCTGACCTCTCTGGAGCTTCCGCGCGGGGAGGCACTGATCTGTCTTCGCATCCAGCGCCCCGAGTACCCGGGGCTTCAGCGGACCTTCGAGCGCACGGAGGAGATCCGGGAGGCGTACGCCCCGCACCCGGATTCCATCGAGGAAAACCTCCGCGACATATACACACGCATCGCCGCCGTCTCCAGCCTCAACCGGGGCGAGTTTGGGTTCCCCGTCTCAAACATCCTGGCCCGGCTGCATCTGGGTGTGCATGATCCAAAGGACGAGGCGCGGCTGCTTGACATGCTGTCCCTCATAGAAGCCCGGGTTGACTGCGCAGACTTCATCCTCTCCGGCCTCCTTCGCCTGATGATGATCCGCCCCCTCACAGGCGCGCTGGGCGTAAGGGCCAAAGAGGTGATCCTCTCCTTCCGCTACTGGATGGACATGGAGGGCATGGACGGCATGTGCTTCTGGAGCGAGAACCACTGCCTCATGTTCTACACCTGCGCCATGCTCGCAGGCAGGCTCTACCCGGAGGATCTGTTCCCGAGGGCCGGCATGAAGGGCGAAGCCCTTTCTGCCTGGGGACGCGGGAAGATCGAGGACTGGCTCTCGGACGTGGAGACATACGGGTACGAGGAGTTCCAGTCCACGGTCTACATGTGCGTGACGTTTGCGGCACTGCTCAACATCGTCGACTTTGGCGGGGAGGAGCTGTCCGAGCGGGCAGAAAAGCTGACCGACCTTCTCCTTCGCACCCTCGCCCTTCACACCTTCCGGGGCGGCATCATCTCGCCCCAGGGCCGGGTCTATCGAAGCGTGCTCTATCCCTTCCAGTCTGAGGCCATGGCGCTCATGAACCTTGCCGACCCCACACAGCCCTGGAGCTATGGAGAGGGGTGGCTGGGCTTCCTCGCCTCCTCTTCCTACCGCGTGCCGGACGGGCTGAAGTCGCTGATGGATGCCCCCTGCGAAAAGACGTATCGCAGCGGAAACGCCCGCATCCACCTGTTAAAGACAGACGATTACTGTCTCACCTCCGTGGAGTCCCCCGCAGAGAGGCTCGTAAGATGGGAGAACGTGCCCCTTCAAGCGGAGGACACGAGGAGCCATCTCTACGTCAAATCCTTCAACGAGCGCTTTCACGGCACCACCTTCTTCAGGCCAGGCACCTGGGGCTACCAGCAGCACCTGTGGACCGCGGCCCTCACATCCAGTGCGGTCCTCTTTGCCACCCACCCCGGTTCCACCTCCGAGCACGGGGACATGCGGCCCGGCTACTGGCACGGGAACGGCGTCATGCCGGCCCTTCACCAGTGGGGCAATGAGCTTCTCATGATCTACCGTCTTCCTGATACCCATCCCCTCCATTTTATCCACCTCTACGCCCCGGCCTTCCGCTTTGACGAGTATCTTCTGGAGCAGCACTGGCTCTTTGTGCGAAAGGGAAAGGGCCTGATCGCCTTCTGGTCCTCGGTTCCCATGGAGCCGTATGAGGGCGGTATGAACGCCGGGTGTGAGATACGGATGTACGGGGATGAGATAGCCTGCTGCGTGATCTGCGATACGCTTTCCCCAGGTGACACGCTGGAAGACTTCGCATCTGCCCTTCGAAAGAGTCCTCCATCTGCCACAAAAGATGGCGGGTGCATCACCTTCCATGGCCATGCCCTCACATGGGAGGACTTTTCGGACGACACGCAGTTTCTCTGAAAAAGCTCTTTACCGCCCCGGCCCTGCCGGGGCTTTTTTCCCCTTCACTTCCTCGCATTTCGTGGTAAAATACGGCGGCTGCCCTGCGGCAGCTGAACACTGATTGCTCTGCAAAATAGAAAGAGATGGATTTTTTATGCCAATGCTTCTGTCCGTTGCCTTTGCTCTGCTGGCCGGACTGCTGATGACGCGTCTATTTAAGCTCCTGCACCTGCACCTTCCGGACGTCACGGCCTTTCTCATCGCCGGCGTCTGCGTGGGCCCATATGTGATCGGCCGCCTCGGAATTCCGGGTCTTGGTTTTTCAACCATGGAGGATGCGGAGCGTGTCTCCGTCCTCTCCAATGCAGCCCTTGGCTTTATCGCCTTTGACATCGGAAACGAGTTCCGCTTAAGCCAGCTCAAACAGACCGGCAAGGTGGCCACGGTGATCGGCATCTTCCAGGCCGTGGCTGCGACGCTTCTGGTGGACGCGGCCCTCATCGCCCTGCACTTTATCCTCGGTCCTGACGTCCTGCCGCTGCCGGCGGCCATCACCCTGGGTGCCATCGCCAGCGCCACAGCCCCGGCCGCGACCCTGATGGTGGTTCGCCAGTACAAGGCCAAGGGCCCCTTGACGGACCTGCTGCTCCCGATCGTGGCCCTGGATGACGCCGTGGGCCTCGTGCTCTTTGCCGTGTCCTTCGGGATCGCCCAGGCCATGGACGGCGGTGCCCTCAATGTGATCAGCATCATCGTCAACCCGCTCCTTGAGATCATCTGCTCCCTCCTGCTCGGGTCCCTCATGGGCTATCTCATGACGCAGCTGGAAAAGCTCTTTTATTCCAACTCCAACCGTCTTTCCATGACGATCGGGTTCGTCCTCATGACCATCGCCCTCTCGTCTATGGAGTTTACGCTCGGTCCCGTGAAGATCGGCTTCTCCTCCCTCCTTGTGTGCATGATGCTCGGCACCATCTTCTGCAACATGAGCGATTTCTCCGATGACATCATGAAGCGCTCCGAAAAATGGACCGCGCCTCTCTATGCCGTGTTCTTTGTGCTCTCAGGCGCGGAGCTGGACCTTGGCGTGTTTAAGTACCCGTCCATCATCCTGGTCGGCGTTGTCTACATTCTCGTGAGGTGCCTCGGCAAATACTACGGCGCCCACTTCTCGGCCGTGGTCATGGGCTGCAGCGAGAATGTGCGCAAATATCTTGGTATCACCCTCTTCCCGCAGGCCGGCGTGGCCCTCGGCATGGTCCTGAGCGCCCAGGCCCTCGGCGCCTCCCTGGGCGGTCTGATTCGAAACATCATCCTCTTCTCTGTCCTGATTTATGAGCTCTTCGGACCCATGCTCACCAAGATGGCCCTTCAGAAGGCAGGCGAGATTGCGCCCGTGGCCCCTGAAAAGCAGAGCCGCGACCGTTTTGCCCAGGTGGAAAAGCACAGATAAGATCCCCTTCCCCGCCTTTCTTCCCGGGATTTGCGAATAGAAAATCTCAGCCCCCTGAAAAAGGCGGTTTACAAACCTTTTCTGATTTGTTACAATCGTCCGCGGATTTTGAACCGTGGGCACGGGCTGCCGATCACTCCGACGGCGTACTGTGCTGACGGCGATTGATTCTATTATGACCCCGTTTTCAGGGGAATATGGAGGAATTACCCATGACCAAGTCCGAGATCATCAAGGAATATGCCCAGCATGAGGGCGACACCGGTTCTCCCGAGGTGCAGATTGCACTTCTGACCTACCGGATCAACCACCTCAACGAGCATCTGAAGAACAACAAGAACGACCACCACTCCAACCGTGGTCTGCTTCTGATGGTCGGCCGCCGCCGCGGCATGCTGGAGTACCTGAAGAAGACCGACATCGAGCGCTATCGTGCCCTGATCGCCCGCCTGAACCTGAGAAAGTAAGGAAAGGCGCCCCGGGGTTGATTGGCGTCGCATGTTCTGTGCAAGGTTCTTGCCTTCAGGAACACCGATGGATGATCAACGATGCCGCCGGGGCCATTCAGCTGATCCCGGCGGCTTTCCTTGTGCCCTCCCGGCGGATGTTATCAATTGGAAATCCCACAAGTGAGGGGGTTTTCACATGATAACACCCGCATCAGGGCTCCTCACTTTCCGGCCTCACCGGAAAGACTTCTCAAACTATTGGATTTGGGTCCCGATAGACGGGACCATCAGGAGGAACTATGGAATCGAAAAGCTATTCCATGGACCTGGCCGGCAAAACGCTGACGCTGGAGTTCGGCAAATACTGCGGTCAGGCCAACGGCTCTGTGTGGGTGCACCTGGGCGACACCGTCGTCATGGTCAACGCCACCATGGCCCCCACCCCCCGCGAGGGTGTGGACTTCTTCCCGCTCGCAGTGGACGTGGAAGAAAAGCAGTACTCTGTGGGCAAGATCCCCGGCGGCTTCATCAAGCGTGAAGGCCGTCCCACCGACAAGGCGACCCTCACCTGCCGCCTGATCGACCGTCCCCTGCGCCCCCTGTTTGCCAAGGGCATGCGCAATGACGTGCAGGTCGTGGTGACGATTCTGTCCGTGGAGCAGGACGTGCCCCCGGAAATCCCCGCCATGATCGGCTCGTCCATCGCCATCGCCGTCAGCGATATCCCGTGGGGTGGCCCCACCGGCTCCGTGTATGTGGGCCGCGTGGACGGAAAGTACGTGCTCATGCCCAATGAGGAGGAGCGCGCCAAGTCCGACATGAGCCTGTATGTGGCCGGCACCAAGGAAGCCATCATGATGGTGGAAGCCGGTGCCAATGAGCTGAGCGAGGACGTGATGCTGGACGGCATCATGTTCGCCCACGAGGCCATCAAGAAGCTGGTGGAGTTCCAGGACATGATCGTCTCTGAAATCGGCAAGGAAAAGGCCGAGGTTCCGCTGATCACCACCGGCGATGACGTGAAGGCAGCCGTGCGCGAAGTCGGCCTCGAAAAGGCCCGCTGGACCTTCGATACCTTCGACCGCTACGAGCGGCAGGAGCGCGAGGCCCAGGTGAAGGAAGAAGTCCTTGCCGCCCTCGCTGAGCAGTTCCCGGAGCGGGAGAGCGAGATCGCCGACGCCCTCTACTACCTCAACAAGGAAGTCATGCGCAGAAGGATCCTGGATGAGGGCATCCGCGCCGACGGCCGCAAGGCCACCGAGATCCGCCCCATCTGGTGCGAGACCGGTGTCCTGCCGCGTGTTCACGGCTCCGCCGTCTTCACCCGCGGTCAGACCCAGGCCCTGACGGTCACCACCCTGGGCCCCATCTCCGACGGCCAGACCCTGGACGGCCTGTCCACCTCGGAGACCTTCAAGCGCTACATCCACCAGTACAACATGCCCCCGTATGCCACCGGTGAGGCAGGACGTCTCAAGAGCCCCGGCCGCCGCGAGATCGGCCACGGTGCTCTTGCCGAGCGCGCACTGCTGCCCGTCATTCCCACCGAGGAAGAGTTCCCCTACGCCATGCGTCTGGTGAGCGAGATCCTCTCCTCCAACGGTTCCTCCTCCATGGCCTCCGTGTGCGGCTCCACCCTCTCCCTGATGGATGCGGGCGTGCCGATCCACGCGCCTGTGGCTGGTGTGGCCATGGGTCTGATCAAGGACACCGAGAGCGACAAGGTGGCCGTGCTCACCGACATCCAGGGCCTGGAAGACTTCCTGGGCGACATGGACTTCAAGGTGGCCGGCACCATGAACGGTATCACCGCCATCCAGATGGATATCAAGATCGCCGGTATCGACCGCGCCATCCTCAAGCGGGCACTGGAACAGGCCCTGCAGGGCAGACTGTATATCCTCAAGCTCATGCTGGATACCCTGCCCCAGCCCAGGGAGAACCTGTCCAAGTATGCGCCCAGGATCATCCAGTTCACCATCAATCCCGACAAGATCCGCGACGTCATCGGACCTGGCGGCAAGATGATCAACAAGATCATCGCCGAGACCGGTGCCAAGATCGACATCGAGGATGATGGCCGCGTATTCATTGCCACACCCGATGAGCGCGGTGCCGCAAAGGCACAGCAGATCATCACCGGCATTGCCCGGGATGTGGAAGTGGGCGATGTGTACACCGGCAAGGTGGTCCGGATCATGAACTTCGGCGCCTTCGTGGAGATTGCTCCCGGCAAGGACGGCATGGTCCACATCTCCAAGCTCGCAGACCACCGCGTCGAAAAGGTCGAGGATGTGGTCAAGATCGGCGATGAGCTGGAAGTGAAGGTCACCGAGATCGATGCTCAGGGCAGGATCAACCTGATCCGCAATGACATCACCTATCCCGCTGCAGCCCCTGCCCCGAGAACCGGCGCAGGCAACTTCCGCGGTCGTCCTCCCCGCCGTGACGGACGGAACAGCTGATATATACTGGCGCAAAAGTCCTTCACGACTTTTGCGCCTTTTTTCTCCCATTTGGGTTTCTATCGCATTGGATTTCTATCGCAGATCAGAAGAGGTGCTTCATTGGAACAGATTCTACGGCCGGATGCTGCCATCCGGGATCAGTTTACCCTTCCCAACGGCCTTCGGGTCATCGGCGAGCGGATGCCCTTTGTCCGCACGGTGTCCGTCGGCGTCTTTGTTCACACAGGTTCCATGATGGAGTCTCCCGAGGAGGAAGGGCTCTCCCACTTCATGGAACACATGGTCTTCAAGGGCACCTTTCGTCGCTCCACTCGCCAGCAGGCCGAGGAGATGGATGCCTGCGGCGGGCAGATCAATGCCTTCACCGGCAAGGATGCCACCGTCTTTTACTGCAAGGTGATCGACTCCGACATCGCCCTCGCCTTTGACATGCTCAGCGACATGACCCGCTTTGCGGCCCTCGACCCGCAGGAGCTGGAGAAGGAGAAGGGCGTCATCATCGAGGAGATCGCCATGGACCAGGATGACCCGGAGACGCTGTGCTGCGACCTGCTGGGCGAAAAGCAGTGGGAGGGCACGAGGGCCGAGCACAGCATCCTCGGCACAAAGGAGCAGATCCGGGGCTATTCATCGGACGATCTTCGCGCCTTCCGTGACCGGCACTACTCCCCTGACCGGATCGTCCTGTCCCTGGCCGGCAACTATGACCCCGAGATGGTCCGGGACCTGGCAGAGGAATGGTTCGGTTCCTGGGAAAAGGGCCAGGCGCAGGACGCGCTGCCCCTCCTGCCCGTCCGCGACGGCGTCATCTATCACAAAACCCACACCACCGAGCAGGTGCACCTCTGCCTCGGCTACCCCGCCCCTGTCCCGGGCGATCCCATGATTCATCCCATGTCCGTGCTCTCCTCGGTCCTGGGCGGCGCCGCCTCCTCGAGGCTCTTTCAGAGGATCCGCGAGGACCTGGGGCTCAGCTACAACGTGTACGCCTGGCTCTCCTCCATGGAGGGCGCCGGATCCCTTGGGATCTATGCGAGCATCGGCGAGCAGAACCTGGAGACCACGCTGCGGGAGATCATGGGGTGCATTGCCGATCTCAAGGAGCACGGCATCCGGGAGAAGGAGCTGCAGGACGCAAAGACGCTCCTGCGCGCAGGCCTCCTGATGGGCCTGGAGAGCACCTCCGGCCGCATGATGTCCAACGGCCGCTCCCTCCTGATCCTGAATCACGCCCCCGCCTGGGAGACGATGGAGGAATCGATCCGGGATGTCACCCTGGAGACCGTGCAGGCACTGGCCTCTCAGACCTTCTCCCACGAGCCCACCCTCTGCCTCCTCTCCTCGGAAGCGCTGGAGCTTCCCAAACTGAAGGCGATGCTTGGCTGAAAGGAGAAAGCGTATGAACGAACAGATCATCGGCCTTGATATCGGGGATGTGCGCATCGGAGTCGCGGTCTCGGACCGCACCCGCCTGATCGCAAATCCCGTAGACGTCATCACCCGGGTCGGCTGGGGCCCCGACTGCAAGAAGATCCTGGAAATCATGGACCGCTACGACACCCGCATCGCCGTCAGCGGCCTCCCGCTGAACATGGACGGCAGCGAGGGATTCCAGGCCCGCAAGGTCCGGGAACTGTGTGCCCAGCTTGAAAAAAGAGGGGTGACAGTATATTATCAGGATGAACGGCTGACCACCGTGCGCGCAGAGGACGCGCTGCTGGAGAGCGGCATGTCGCGCCAGGACAGGAAGGGCCATGTGGACAAGGTGGCGGCTGCAATCATCTTGCAGAGCTATCTCGACGAAGAACGGCAAAAGCCACAAGGAGCTATATAAAGATGCAGGAATTTGAATCTTTTTCTCTGTTTGACGAGAACGACCATGAAGAGGTTTTCACCCACCTGGCCACGGTGGAGGAGAAGGGCGAGTACTATATCGTCGCAGAGCCCGAGACGCCCCCGGAGGAGCTGCTTCAGTCCGAGGATGACAATGAGGAGGGCGACTTTGTCGTCGTGCTGCACATCGTCCGGGGCGAGGGCGGCGAAGAGTACTATGAGCCCGTGGAGGACGAGGAACTGTGCGCAGTCATCATCGAGAAGGCCCAGGAGGCCCTGGATGGTGACATGGACCAGCTGACCCCCGATGAGTGGAAGGTGCTGGGGGATGATGGAGACGATGACGATGAGGAAGACTAACCTCATCGCACTCGTCCTTGCTTTCACGCTGGTCCTTCTGTCCCTCCTTGGGGCGGCCGGCGCGGAGGGCCTTCGGGACTGCCACCGGGTGACGCTCGAAAAGGTCGATGAGACGCAGGCAAACAAGTCCATCGTGCGTGTCTGGCGCCCGACCACGGCCCTTTCGTCCGTGACGGAGGAGCTGACGGCGATTGAGGATGCCTATGTGGCAGACATTGCACCCACCCTCCCCAAGGGCGGGAACGCCACCTCCTCCTCAAGCCGCGTGGATGTGGAGATCCGCTACTCAAGGACGGGCCTGAGCTGGATGAGCTTTGTCATCCAGGCGAGGGTGTCCTACCACAGAAAGCTCACATCTCAGTCCTTCACCACCCGCACCTATGACATGGAAAGCGGCGAGCGCATCACCATGCGGGACCTGTTCGAGGACGATTCCCCCGCCTGGCGCGTCATCGCGCAGGAGGTCCGCCGCCAGCTGAGTGCCTACTTCCCGTCGGAGATCGCTGACGAGGCCGCCCTGGATGAACTGTGCACCCTCGAGGCCCTGCAGGCGGCCGAGTTTTCCCTGCACGGATATTCGCTGGTGCTGCACTACCCATCTGAGCTCCTCTACCCGGACCACCATACCCTCATGGAGGTCACCGTGATGTACGGCAGCATTCACGATGACATGCAGGAGGAAGCGCAGATCCAGACCGACAACCTCAGCTACTACAAGACCTGTGCCCTCACCTTCGATGACGGCCCCGTGCGCACCAACACCACCCTGGTGCTCCAGTCCCTCATGCAGGAGGGCTGCAGGGCCACCTTTTTTGTTGTGGGCAACCGCATCTCCTCCTACGAGGACCTGGTGCAGCGGGAGCACGATGAGGGCCACGCGGTGGCCATGCACAACTGGCACCACGGGAACGTGAGCAAGTCCAGCGGGGCCGCCCTGCGCGCCATGAAGGAAAAGTGCGACAGTGCGCTGATCAAAGCCATCGGGATCCCGGCCCGCTATGACCGGGTGCCCTACGGGCTGTACCATCAGATGATTTCCGCCAAGGCCGGCTGGCCCTATATCCAGTGGAGTCTTGACACCTACGACTGGCGCGGCCTTTCCACCGCCACGGTCCTGAGCGAGGTGAAAAGGCAGATCCAGGACGGGGACATCATCCTGTGCCACGACATCAAGGACAACACACCCGCATCCGCACAGAAGATCTGCGAGTATCTGACCGAGAACGGCTATATGCTGCTCACTATCGATGAGCTGTTTGCAAAAGACGGCATCACGCTCGAAAACGAGAAGGTCTATTTCCGCTGCGCCGATGGCGACACCAGCATCAAGAAATAAGCCCTGGGAGGGATGGTCCACATGACCGTGAAGGAAGCCCTGGAAAAACTGCAGACGCTGGAGGCAGTGCGCTATGCGTATCAGCATGCCCTGTCCGTCATGACCGTGGACGGTTCCACGAAGGCGCCCGCAAAGTCCTATCTTGGCCGTGCCCGGTCCGCCGGGTACCTCTCGGGCGAGCTTCATGATCTGATGGCCCGCCCCGAGACCCGGGAGACCGTGGAGACGATCCTGGATAACAGCGCCGAGGCAGGCCCCGTCGCCGCGCGGAAGGCTGAGCTTCTCAGGGAAGACCTCCTGAATACCCTGCTCTTCTCCCGGGAGGAGGCCATCCGGAACCAGCAGCTGCTCACCGAGGCGGACGCCGTGTGGCGGGAGAGCAAGGTAAAGAGCGATTTCTCGCGCTTCAAACCCTGCCTTGAAAAAATGATCGCCTACAAGAGGACCTTTGCCGAGCGCAAGGATCCTTCGCGCCGCCCCTACGATGTCCTCCTGGACACCTACGAGAAGGGCGCCTGCATGCAGGACCTGGACGTGTTCTTCGCCCTGTGCGCAAGAGAGCTGCCGCCGGTCATTCAGGCCGTCACAGAAAAGGTGCCCCCGCGGAGTGATTTCCTTCACCGCGTATATCCCAGGCACCTGCAGGAGCAGTTCTCCGGGGAGCTCATGGGGCTCCTGGGGCTTCCGAAGGACCGGTGCGCCATCGCCGAGACGGAGCACCCCTACACCTCCGGCATCAACAAGTGGGACGTGCGGATCTCCACCCACTATCACGAGGACGACGTGTCCCTCAGCATGTACTCCGTCATCCACGAAGGCGGGCATGCCATCTATGAGCTGGGCGTCCAGGACGAATATCAGTTCACCCGCCTCCAGGGCGGGGTCACCATGGGCATCCACGAAAGCCAGTCCCGCTTCTATGAAAACCTGATCGGCCGCTCAAGGCCCTTCTGCGACAGGACCTTTGAGATCGCGCGGCGCATCTTTCCGGATCAGCTGCAGGGCGTCACAGAGGACGAATGGTACCTTGCCATGAACCTTTCCCGGCCCGGCCTCATCCGCACGGAGGCCGATGAGCTCACCTATCCCCTCCACGTCATGATCCGCTACGAGATCGAAAAGAAGATCTTCTCAGGAGACGTGAAGGTGGAGGACCTGCCGCAGGTGTGGAATGAGATGTACAAGGAGCACCTTGGCCTCACCGTCCCGGATGACCGCCGCGGCGTCCTCCAGGACAGCCACTGGTCCACCGGGTACTTCGGCTACTTCCCCTCCTACGCCCTCGGCAGCGCCTACGGCGTGCAGATGCTGGAAGAAATGAAAAAGACGGTGGATGTGGAGGGTGCCGTCCGCGCAGGCGACCTGACGCCCGTCACCGCATGGCTGCGCGAGCGGATCCACCGGCACGGAAAGTTCCTGACGCCAGCGGAGGTTCTGAAAAACGCAGGCGTTGCCCCCTTTGATCCGAGCAAATATACAGACTATCTCAAAGACAAATACAGAGCGCTCTATCATCTCTGATACAGCTGCACGAAAGGAGCAGGCCTCATGGATACATCTGCAAATCTGACGCTTGAAAAGCGCCTTGCGGCGCTTCAGGAGTTCATCGATTCTTCCCGCCGGATTGTCTTTTTCGGCGGTGCCGGTGTGTCCACCGAGAGCGGGATCCCGGACTTTCGCTCCACGGACGGCCTGTACCACCAGAAATACCCCTGGCCGCCGGAGGAGATTCTCTCCCGCACCTTCTTTGATACGAATCCCGAGGAGTTTTTCCGGTTTTACCGCGAGAAGATGCTGCCCCTGGAGGCCGAGCCCAACGCGGCCCACAAGAAGCTTTCTGAACTTGAGGCGGCCGGCCGCCTTCTGTCCGTTGTCACGCAGAACATCGATAACCTCCACCAGAAGGCAGGCTCGAAGCGCGTGTGGGAGCTGCACGGGAGCGTGTGGCGCAATCACTGCCGTGACTGCGGGAAGTTCTACGATCCATACGTCATAAAGGCTTCCGCCGGGGTACCCAGGTGCACCTGCGGCGGGGTCATCAAGCCGGACGTCGTCCTCTACGAGGAGGGCCTGGACGATGACACCCTCTCCGGGGCGATCCATGACATCCGCTCCGCCGACTGCCTGATCGTGGCCGGCACCAGCCTGACGGTATACCCGGCGGCGGGCCTCATCCGCTATTTCCGCGGACAGCACCTGGTGCTCATCAACCGGGATGCCACGCACATGGACGCGGAGGCAGATCTCGTGTTCCACGAAAAGGTCGGTGAAGTGCTGCGCGCCATCAAGGCGCATCCGCTGACGGAGGCTTGACATGTTTCGACCAGAACTTCTGCTGGATGCATCACGGCAGCAGCGCCTGAAGGACGCGGTCCCGCTGCGCGTCTCCTGTCAGCTCTTTGACGGGAATGCCCCGCGGGACCTTTTGCCCACCCTCGCCTATCTCTGCGCAAGGATGGAGACGGAGGGCGTGCATCTCTGCCTTCTCCCCGCCGAGGAGAGCCTCTTCTCCGGCACACTTCTGACCTTCTCCCGCGTGTCCGGCTGCCGGTGCATCGTGGCCGTGTTTGCACACACCTCCGTGCCGCTTGGCAGAATTGCCGCCGGCTTTTCCGCCGAGGCCCTGTGCCTTGAGTGCACCTCTCTCGGTCTTGGCACCTGCTACATGACCGGCGGATATCAGAAAAAGCAGATCCAGCCCTATGGAAAGGCCGGCGAGGAGCTCCTGTGCATCCTGGCCATCGGGCGCCCTGCGGAGAAGGGGCAGCGCTATGAGCGCAGGCGGAAGGATCTGAGGCAATTGTGCCTGTCAGACCCCGCCCAGTGGCCGGAGGAGGTGCGCACCGCGGCGGAGCTTGTGCGCCTTGCGCCCTCCGCCATGAACCTGCAGCCCTGGAAGATGGATTATATCAAGGACACCTTCTCCATCGACTCCTCCGAGAGGACACAGTTTGACCTGGGCTGCGCACTTGCGCACGCGGAGGTGGGGCTTCACACGCGTCACGCCTGGACCTTCTCCACTGAAAAGAACGAGCCCATGGTCCGGGCCCTGTTTCTGTAAACCTTTCTGCACGTTCGCCGGATACTGTACCGATTTTCAGAGAGGATCCAGAGGGGATCTTTGGCTGAAACATCGTACAGGCCCGCAGACCATCTATTGGAGGAACACGTGGCATGCAGGACACCCAGGAGATCATCTCAGCCCTCAACCGCTCCGGCCGCCGTCTGACCAAGAGTCACCAGCGGATCGCGGAGTATATGTGCGCCCACTATGACAGAGTCCGCCCCATGACCGCTGCACGCCTTGCCGGCGAGGTGGGGGTCAGCGAGTCCACCGTGGTCCGCTTTGCCTCCGCGCTCGGCTATGAAGGGTATCCGGAGCTGATCCGCGCCCTGCACGAGGTCATGCGCCACCACCTCACGGGCCTGGAGCGCATGGAGATGACCGCCGCCCAGACCGAGGAGGATGTGCTGGACCTGGTGCTCAAGTCCGATGCCGCAAACCTCAAGGCCACGCTGGAGGGCATCGACCGGGAGGAATACAACCGGGTCGTGAGCATGATCCTCTCCTCCCACACCATCTACGTCATGGGTCTTCGGTCTGCCTCTCCCCTTGCCATGTTCATGGGCTATTACCTCCACTATATCTTTGATGACGTGCGCCTGGTGTCCTCCGGATCCACGGACGTGTTTGAAGAGATCTCCAAGATCCGAAACGGGGATGTGCTCATCGGCATCTCCTTCCCCCGCTATTCCACCAGAACCCTGGATGCCATGGCCTTTGCCAAGCGTCTTGGCGCACAGGTCGTGGCCATCACCGACGGGCCCATGTCGCCCCTGTGTTCCATCGCAGACTCCACCCTCCTGGCCCAGACGGACCTGGCCTCCTTCGTGGATTCCCTCTCCGCCCCGCTGTCTCTGATCAACGCGCTCCTGGTGTCCCTGGGGCTTCACCGGCGGGACGCCCTCTCCCAGCACCTCAAGCAGCTGGAATCCATCCAGGCCAGGTATCAGGTCTATTCTCAGGAGGACAGGCATGCGTAAGATCCTCATTGTCGGCGGCGGTGCCGCTGGCCTGATGGCCGCCCGGTCGGCCGCCATCTCAGGCGGAAGCGATGCTCAGATCACGATCCTCGAGCACATGGAAAAGTGCGGGCGGAAGATCTACATCACCGGCAAGGGCCGGTGCAACGCGACCAACGACTGCACGCGGGACGAGTTCCTCCGGGAAGTCCCCCGCAACCCCCGCTTCCTCTATGCGGCCCTGGCCGCCCTGTCCCCCCAGCGTCTCATGGACGATCTGGAGGAGATGGGGTGTCCCGTCACCGTGCAGCGGGGCCGGCGCGTGTTCCCCGCCTCCGAGAAGGCCAGCGATGTGACAAGGGCACTCACGCGGGATCTGGAGAGAAGGGGCGTTCAGGTGCAGCTGCACGCGGACGTCCAGCATCTGCTCCTTGACGGGGACACATGCCGCGGCGTGCGCCTGGCCTCCGGGCACGAAATCCCTGCCGATGCCGTGATCGTCGCCACCGGCGGACTCTCCGCCTCCGGCACCGGTTCCACGGGTGACGGCTACCGCCTGGCGCGGGAAGCAGGGCACACCGTCACGCCCCTCCGCCCCTCCCTCTCGGCCCTTGAGTCAGATGAAACGTGGATGCACGAGCTTCAGGGGCTCAGCCTCCAGCACGTGGAGCTGTCCGCCAGGACAGGCAAAAAGACCATCTACCGCGAGGAGGGCGAAATGCTCTTCACCCACTTTGGGATCTCGGGTCCGCTGGTGCTGGAGCTGTCCTCACACCTCCCGGACGATCCATGCGAGAGCGCCATCTTCCTGAACCTGAAGCCGGCCCTCACCCCCGAGCAGCTGGACGCACGGCTCCTGAGGGAGATTCAGGGCCAGGAGCGCCGGCAGCTCGGCAACCTCCTCTGTGCCCTTCTGCCCTCCCGCTTTGCAGCTGTCTTCCCGTCGATCATCGATCTGGACCCGAGAAAGCCGGCCGGTGAGCTCACGCGGGAGGAGCGGCATACCCTGGCGGGTGCCCTCCAGCAGCTGCCGCTTCATGTCACAGGCTACCGGACCATCCAGGAGGCCATCGTCACCCGCGGGGGCGTTTCCGTCCGCGAGATCAATCCCTCCACCATGGAGAGCCGCCTCGTGCACGGGCTCTACTTTGCCGGGGAGGTCATGGATGTGGATGCCCACACCGGCGGATACAACCTCCACATCGCCTTCTCCACCGGCTTCCTGGCAGGGCAGCATGCCGTCCTCGGTGCGTGAGGAAATACACACAAGATTTGCATGAAAAGGTGATCTGACTTGCAGTATGTCATTCTGGATCTGGAATGGAACCAGCCCATCAATTTCTCCACCGCCGCCTTCAAAAAGTACGGCGACCGGCTGATGTTTGAGCTGATCCAGATCGGTGCCGTCCGGCTCTCCGACAGGGCCGAGATCCTGGACACCCTCTCCATTCCGATCCGGCCGCAGGTGTACCGCGTCATCCATCCCATCGTCCGGAAGATGACGCACCTGACCGAGGAGGAGCTCTCCACAGCCGTCACCTTCCCGGAGGCCATGCAGGAGCTGCAGGCGTTCTGCGGCACGGAGGAGACCGTCTTTCTCACCTGGGGCTGCGATGATTTCAGTGTGCTCAGGCAGAACATGGATTTCTATGAGGTCGCCCGCCCCCTCCCCACAGCCTTCGACATTCAGCCTCTGTTCATGGAGCACTATCAGCTCCCCCAGCGGATGAATCTCTCCGCCGCCATGGAGCTGATGGGCATTGAGGAGGACCCCTCGCGGTTTTTCCATAACGCCCTCCACGATGCATACTATTCCGCGGAGATCTTCTCCCGCCTTCCCTCCCCCGAGTCCGTCACGCGCTTCCCCGTGGAGGTGCGTCCGCTCTTCCGGGCCGGGAAGAGCGCAAAGAGCCGGAAGGGAGACCTCTATGAGAGCATCTCGGATGCCCTGAAGAGCCCTGCCGCCGCTCAGCCCCACTGCCCTGTCTGCGCCCGTCCCTGCCAGACCCAGGGACCCTATGTGCCCCAGAGCGCCAACAGGTACGTGACCCTCTCCCAGTGCCGCCGCCACGGGAATGTCATGGTCAAGCTCCAGTTCCACATCCGGGACGGCATGCGCACCATGCAGGTGACCACCACCAAGGCCGACCGTCCCATGATCGCCTATGTCCACACCAAGTGGCAGCAGGCGGAGGAAAAACGGAGGGACGGCCGGATGCAGGATCCCGAGATCGCACTGGCGCGGGCGGAAGCCACGATCTGATTGTTCTGATTGTCAAGCCACATGTCCTCATGAAAGAAGGGAACCAAATGGCCGCCATGTCCATCACCGTCACCTGTCAGGGCCAGAGCCGTGTCTTCCCCTCCGGCATACCGGCAGAGCGCGTCCTGGAAGCCTTTTCTCAGACCAGACGCGAGATCCTTGCCGTGCGCATCGGCGGCGAGACGGTGGAGCGAAGCGGCCTAATGAACAGGGGCGGAGAACTCTCCTTTGTGACCCTGGCTTCCTCCGAGGGCCGGCGGATCTATGAGCGATCCCTCCGCTTCATCCTGCTGCTCGCCCTGAAAAAGCTCTTTCCGGGGCAGCGGGTGCGCATGGAGTACTCCGTGTCAAACGGCATCCTGGTCCGCATGCCGGGACATGCGCTCAGCAGCCGCGACATCGCAGACCTTGATCACCTGATGGCCAAGCTCTGCCTACGGGACCTCCCCTTCCTCTCCCAGACCTGGACGACGGAGAAGGCCCGGGCGTACTTTGCCCGCGAGGGACAGCAGGACAAGGTCCAGCTCCTTCGCTACCGCAGCCTGCCCACGATGCAGATGTACCACTGCGAGGGCAACGACGACATGTGGGAGTACTTCTACGGTCCCATGGTGCCCTCCACCGGGTACGTGTCGGTGTACGATCTGCTCCTCCACGCGGACGGCCTGGTGCTCCAGCTGCCGGATCACACGCATCCGGACAGACCCGCACCCTATGTCGACCGGCCGCGGCACCTGAGCGTCTTTGAGCAGAGCGCCCGCTGGTGCTCGATCCTGGGGGCAGAAAACATCAGCGACCTGGCGGACATGACCCGCCACGACATGCGCTCCTTCATCCGCGTCAACGAGGCGCTGCATGATCAGGCGCTGGTGGACGTGGCGCGGGAGATCGTCACAAGAGCCCGAAGGGTCGTGCTGGTCGCGGGTCCCTCCTCCTCCGGCAAGACCACCTTCTCCGGGCGTCTGGCTGTGCAGCTGCAGGTGCTGGGACGGAAGGCCGTGCGCATCAGCCTGGACAACTATTACCGGAACCGCAGTGACATTCCGCTGGATGAACACGGGGAGAAGGACTTTGAGCACATTGAGGGCCTGGATCTCCCCCTGATCCGGCAGCACATTGCCTCCCTCCTGAAGGGCGAGCCCATCGACGTGCCCGTCTTCTCCTTCCAGACGGGCAAAAGGGCTAAAGAGACCATGCATGTGGAGCTCTCTGAGCAGGACATCGTGATCTTTGAGGGCATCCATGCCCTGAACCCGCGCCTCACAGAGGGCGTCCCGGGGGAGAGCATCTACCGGATCTTCGTCTCCGCCCTTACCTGCCTGAACCTCGATGACCACAACCGCATCCGCACAACGGATGTCCGGCTGCTTCGGCGGATCGTGCGGGATTACCAGTTCCGCGGGACCACGCCGGTGGAGACGCTCAGGATGTGGGACAGCGTCCGGCGGGGCGAGGAAAAGTGGATCTTCCCCTACCAGGAGACGGCGGACACCTTCTTCAACACCGCCCTCCACTATGAGCTCCCGGTGCTGAGGCACTTTTCCTATGACCTGCTCTGCGAGATTGATCCCACCCTCGAGTGCTATCCCCTCGCCTCCGTGCTCCGAAAGATCCTCAACTATGTTCCGGACTTCAGCGAGGAGCTACTGGAGGAGATTCCCCCGCTGTCGCTGCTGCGGGAGTTCATCGGCGGATCCACCATGGAAAAGGACTGACTCTGTTCATCAAACAATCTGTGAACCAATCAGGGGGCTTGATGCATATGAAACCCATGCTGCTTGGCTATGCCACACCCCGCGGCGTACAGCAGATGACGCGCGAGGAGGCCCGGATGCTCACCCATGTGAACCTGGCCTTCGGCCTCATCCGGGACGGTCTTCTCTCCCTGTCCGGGCTTCCGGATCTGCGGGGACTCAGGGACCGATTGAAGGAGCTGAACCCGTCCCTTCGGGTGGTACTGTCCATCGGGGGATGGACAGCCGGAGGGTTCTCCCTCATGAGCCGCACCGAGGAGGGCCGGCGTGCCTTCGGAGCATCCGTGAAGAAGGCCCTGGACGAAAACGCCCTGGACGGTGTGGACATCGACTGGGAATACCCATGCTCGGATGAGGCCGGTATCGACTGCGATCCCTCCGACCGGGAGAACTTCACCCTGCTTCTTGAGGAAATGCGAAGGGCCGCCGGAAAGGATCGCATCGTGTCCATTGCGGCCGGCGGCGGGGACTACTTTGTGCGGGACACCGAGATGGACAGGGTCGCCGCCATCTGTGATTATGTGCAGATCATGACCTATGATCTCAACTGCTTCACCCACACCACCCGGCACCACACGAGCCTCTACGCCATGGAAGGCTCCTATCCCCAGGGCAATGCCGACTACTGTGCCAGGATCTTCGAGGCCGCCGGCGTACCTCGGGAGAAGATGGTCCTGGGCGTCGCCTTCTACTCCAGGAAGTGGACGGGCGTGAAGGATGCATGCCACGGCCTTCTGCAGGAGGCAGAGAGCATCGGAGGGTATGGGCCCAGCTACCAGGAGCTCCGGGACGGGTACCTCGGGAAGGACGGCTTCGTCCGCTATTTCGATGACACCGCAAAGGCGCCCTGGCTCTTTGACGGAAGCACCTTTATCACCTATGAGGATGAGGCATCCATTCAGGAAAAGTGCCGGTATGTTCGGGACAAGGGCCTTCGTGGCCTCATGTACTGGGAGCATAGCTGCGATCAGAGCGGTACACTGCTGCGTGCCCTGCACGAGGGGTTGAGATGATGGAAAAGCCGCACGGGGCGTTGCCTCAAAGCCGGCCCGTCCCGGATGAAAACGGGGCACCACGAAGAGTTCGTGGTGCCCCGTTTTCTGACTTCTCACCGCAGATAGGAAAGGTTCTTCCTGATAAACTCCACGCGCTGCTTCACGCAGTCCACGGACCTCATAGGATCCTTGGGCGTATTGAAGACGTAGTCCCTCAGCTGCTCCAGGGTGGTGGTCGCCACATGCAGCCTCGTGTCGCTGGAGGCATAGTAGATGTAGACTATACCATCCCGCACCACAGCGCCGTTGGTGAAGACCACGTTGCTCACATCGCCGACCCGCTCGTGGCCCAGGGGAACGATCAGGAAGCCACCGGGCTCCGCGATCACACGGGATGGATCATCGAGGGCCGTGGCGAAGGCATAGACCACGTACCGCAGGCCCGCCGCCGTGTTGCGCACGCCGTGGGCGATATGGATCCAGCCCCTGTCCGTCTCGATCGGGACGGCACCAGCACCGTTCTTGGATTCGGTGATCGTGTGATAGCGCCGGATACTGGTCATCTTCTCCTCGTCGATCACCGCATGAGTGATGTCGTCGCACAGGCCAAAACCGATGCCGCCACCCGAGCCCGTCTCGATAAAGTCATCCATGGGGCGGGTGTAGAAGGCATACTTTCCATCCACGAATTTCGGATGCAGGCAGACGTTCCGCTGCTGCGGGCTACGGAGGGTCTGAAGGTTCGGGAGCCGCTCCCATTTTCTCAGGTCCTTCGTGCGCACGATGCCGGCCTTGGCGACGGCCGCCGACAGGTCGGATACGGTTTTGTCCTTGGACTCTGAGCAGAACACGCCGTAGATCCAGCCGTCCTCATGCCTTGTCAGGCGCATATCGTAGACGTTGGTCTCCTCCGGATCCGTGTCCGGCAGGAGGATCGGCTCGTCCCAGAAGCGGAAGCCGTCCACGCCGCTCTCGGACTCCGCCACGGCAAAGAAGCTCTTGCGGTCGTTGC
This sequence comes from Clostridia bacterium, assembly GCA_017460395.1. Taxonomy (GTDB): domain Bacteria; phylum Bacillota; class Clostridia; order Christensenellales; family Aristaeellaceae; genus UBA2943. The sequence goes on from JAFUBA010000154.1 coordinate 68,296, forward strand.
CCTCGACCCTTGCCACCAGCAGGATCTTTCCGTCCATCTCGATGGCACCGCTGTTGAACACGGCATTCACACCCAGGCGCTGCATCATGAAGGGATTGGTGGCGGGGTTCGGGTCATACATCCAGAAGGGCGGGATGTGATCCCGTGTCAGGACCGGGTGCACGTAGCGGTCATAGATCCCGTTGTAGAATGTTTCGTCCACCGCATTGGGCGTTGCAATCAGGCGCTCGTACCTTGAGCAGATTTCCTCGTAGGTCCTCATCTGCGTATCCCCTTTTCTCATTTGATGTTTTGGAGCCGGCTGGCCATCTCAAAGATCATGCGCCCGTTGTGATAGGGGCACTTCCAGGGCTCCACGATCGGCTGTGTGGTGGGCGTGCCGTCATCCTGCACAGCCCAGAACCATTCGCCGCCCGGCCTGTGGTCCGTGACCTTTTCCAGGATATAGTGCCACTGGGACTCGGCCGCCTTCAGGTACCGCTCCTCCCCTGTCTTCTGGTAGGCGTTCAGAAAGCCCAGAAGGGCCTCCGCCTGCACCCACCAGATCCGCTTTCTGTCGATCACGCCCTTCTCCATCTCGTTGAGGAAGCCCTCGGGCGTGAAGGCCAGACGGTAGGTTTCATCGGCCAGAGACATGAGCTTTGGACGGATGCGCGCGGTCAGCTCCGCATCCCCCAGCACCTCCAGCGTGCGGTCCATGAGCCAGGACGTCTCGATGTCGTGGCCAAAGGAGTGAAGGTCGATGAGCGTATTCCAGGAGATGTCAAAGAAGACTTCCTGGCGGTGCTTCTCCTCGTTATATACGTGCTCCTCCCAGCTCTTCAGGATCGCGAGGAGGCTGCGCTTCACGTCCTCATTCCCGCTCACCCGATACAGCTCGGTGTACCCCTCCAGCACGTGGAGCATGGTGTTCATGGTTCTGTAGGCCATGACACCGTTCTCCGAGAGCTTATCGTTGTCCGCCACCGTGAAGTCCCGGTGAAAGGCCTCCAGATATCCCTCGCTGTCCCGGCAGCGCTTCTCCACCATCCGGTAGAGACCCATGGCCTTCTCCAGAGCGTCCTTTCGACCGGACACATCGTAGAAGGAGGAAAGGGCATAGATCGCAAAGGCCTGGTTGTAGGTGTGCTTCGTATCGTCCAGCACCTGCCCGTCTGCGGTGAGCGACCAGAACACGCCGCCGTTTTCCACGTCCACCATCCGCAGAAGCTCCGCATACGCGTGCTCTGCCTCCTCAAGGAGCGCCGGGTCCCGCAGGAGCCTGAAGGCACCCGAGAAGAAATAGAGGATCCGGCTGTTGAGGATGCAGCCCTTCTCCGAAAGCGGGTCTGCCGTCAGATCGAAGGACACACCGCCGATGTAACCGCCGTTCCTGTCATCCCTCAGCCCCCGCCAGAAGGGCAGAAGCCTGCCCGTCAGTTCCCGGAGGGCCTCCTCGCGCCACACATTCGTCTCCAAAACACACATCTCCTTTTTCCCTGTTGTTCCCAAACATTCCTCAGCGGGCGATCCTGTCACCCGCGTGTCTCACACTTTTTTCCTGATCCGCATCCTCTGCGGCCGCAGGATCATCTCCGTCAGGACCATGCCGTCTCTCAGATCCAGCACGTTTTCCACGGCCTCTGCCACGTCCTCCGGCGTGAGGCTGCAGTCCTCCTCCGCATCCGCCTCAAAGTCTGCGTGACGGTAGAGCTCCGTCCTCGTCATGTCCGGCATGATCGTGGTCACCCGGAGGCCCGTCTTTCTGTTCTCCTCAAACAGGCTCGCGGCGAAGCTTCGCATCGCCGCCTTGCAGGATCCGTACACTGCCCCGTGGGGGCTCGGATGGGTGGCCGTCACGGAGGAGATGAAGATGATCTGCCCCTTCGTGTTTCGCATAGCCCGAAGCAGCTTCCCGGTCAGGATCATCGGGACCTCGACGTGGATGCGGACCATTTTTCGGATCGCATCCTCCGAGATGGTCTCATGCATCCCGTACCATGCCTCCCCGGCGTTGTGGATCAGGAGGTGCACATCGCCCCCGGTGGCCTCTTTCACCTTTCGGACAAGACGGTCAATCTCCCCGTCTTCCGTGAGATCACACTGGAATGAGTGAAACGCAGGGCTTTCCAGCAGCTTCTTCGTGCCCTCCCTCGAAAAGTCCCGGCCAACGCCCCATACCTGATAGCCCCGTGCAAGAAGCCGCGCTGCGATCTCCTGCCCGATGCCGGAGGTGCAGCCTGTCACCAGCGCATGTTCTGTCACTCGCCCGCCTCCCACAGGAAAATCTGTTCTTCCCGAAGATCCCGCCGCACCTCCCGAAGGAAGGCATCCACGATGTCCCCCGCCTCCTGTCCATAGCTGCAGTAGCCGCCCGCCTGGCGGAAGGGATACTGGATGAGTGCCTCCCCGGGCGACTGCTCCCGCATGCGCTTCAGGTAATCCTTGGCCATGCGGAAGGTGCCGACGGACACATCCTGAAGCTTCCCGGTATCCAGCGTGTCCCGAACCTTCCTCCAGAGGGACACGTAGGCCGCCTCAGCCCCCGGAAAGAGGAGGATGGGGTCAAAGCACAGCCGGACGGGATGCCCCTGCTCCATGGCCACGCGCGCGGCCTGAAGCCTGAAGGAAAGTCCCGGCGCCCGCCCTTCGAACCGCTCTGCCACCTCATCCGGGCTCAGCGTGTAGGCCAATATAGCCCGCTCGCAGGGCTGTACCCGACGTAAAAGCTCCGTGGAGGCACACTTGGTGCGGATCTCCACCGTGAGCGCGGAATGGCTCCTGGTAAACTCGATCCACCTTTCCGTGTAGCCGATGAGCCCTTCCAGGGCCATGAGGTCCGTGTCGTAGGAGACACAGAGGTACAGCGGTCCCTCCTCCAGAAGGCGCTCGGTCTCCCGGAAGATGTCAGGGAGATTCACGAACACGGTCAGGTTGCCGGAGGGATACATGCCCTTTAAGTAGCAGTAGCTGCAGTCATAGGGGCAGTTCATCACCGAGGACGTGTAGAAGAACCTCGTGTGACCGAAGGACTGGCAGACCGGCGCGCCCGGGTAGATGAGCGTCCCCTGCTTTTTTGCCAGGATCAGAGATGGTTGTTCCCGCTGCCGCGCGGGGCTCTGATGAAGGCGGTTGAAGACATCCTTGTAGTGATCGATCTCGATCACCTGCGTGTCCGCGTTTCTCGCCCGAAGGCGCTCCAGGATCGCCCGGGCCTCGGGGTTCTCGAGAAGACCCCTTTCCACGTACACGTGGCGGAACATGTCCCGGGGTTTCCGGCGCGGCGCCTCTGCGGTCCCACCCATCCCCTCGCCCGCGAGGTAGGCCTGCGTGAGGGCATTTCGGAAGCGTTCCAGCGCCTTCTTTCCATCGGCCCTGCAGCTGACCGGCAGCGCGCCCTCCGCCTCCAGCTTTTGAAGGATCGCGTCCGAAGGCAGGCCTGCTGAAATGGAGAATCGCAGGAGCTTTTCAATGTCCAGACGCATGGTCTGGGAGGCGCGAAACCACCCCGCGATGGCCTCCACGTCCGCGGCACCGTCTTCCCGGACGCGAGATGACGGGATCTGCGCCAGAAGACGCTCCGTGATCTCCGGGAGGCGCTCCTCTCCCCCGCCCTCAAAGCGCAGGCACACCAGGCGGTCCGGAGGAAATGTCCTGGCCAGGGCGGCCATCTCCGCATCCTTGCTTCCCTTTTCCGGAAAACCTGTGTCCCAGATCATGTCGGGATAGACGTCATAGCCGTCCCCGGAGAGCCTGTTCAGGGCAAAGACAGCCTTGTCGCTGCCCACCTCCCCGCTCGCCCAGACGATGGCAAGGTCCGGTACTTGCGCGCCCGGGCTGCAGTCCCCCGGCTTAAGATCCGTCTGCCTGCCGCCCTGCAGGAGTCTTACGTGCGTCATGCTTCTCCCCCGTCCAGATGCATCCCGGCAAGATACGTCTGCGTTCTCTCCAGCTGCTCCTCCAGCATGCGCTCCTTTTCCCTTCTGGTCATCTGCTTGATGGCCCATTCCCGGCGCATGGCCTCCTGCTTCGTCTCCGACCACTCGAGGTAGACAGGCCTTGCAGGGAGCCGTGCGGCTGTATACTTGGCGCCCTTTCCCTCGTTATGGTTCCTGAGGCGCCGCGGGAAATCCGTCGTCCAGCCGCAGTACAGCGTCCCGTCCCGGCACCTGAGAAGATAGGTCCACATCAGGCTTTCTCCGCCCGGATCCATTCCTCCCACGTGTCCGGGCAGTAGCCCACCGTCACCCGGTTCCCGTTCCTCACAACCGGCGTCCGCATGAGCCATGGGTCCTCCCGGATGGCGGACAGGATGTAGTCAGGGTCATCATTGTGGGCTGCGGTGTGTCCCTGCACCTTCGGGTCATCCAGGTCCAGAAGGGCCCTGGCCCCGCCCACGCCCCTTGCGAAGGTCTGCACCTCCCGCTCGCCCAGCGGGTGCTTTTTCAGATCCATCTCCTGCACCCGGATCCTCCGCTCCTTGAAAAAGCGGATGGCCTTCTGGGTGTCAAAGTTCTTCTTGCCCATGTAGATCTGAAGGTTCAGCATCTTTCATCCCCTCTTTCGCACATCAGCGCCGCGCAGCGCAAAGATCAGGACATTCCGGCTGTCCAGAAGCCTGCTGGTCAGGCGCTCCGTGTAGCGCTCCCGAAGGCCGCTTTGTGAGTAGTTGGTGGACACCACAAAGGCCTTTTTCTTTTTGCTGCTCATCCGTTCACGCTCGTTGAGGAGATTGAAGAGCTGAGTGATCGTGACATTATTGAGCAGCGGCTCCGTCCCGAGGTCATCGAGGAACAGCACGTCCGGCTCAAAGAGGAGGTCCTGGTCCTCCGCATGCCCCTGGAAGTAGCTCTCCCGAAGAATGTCGAGGGCCCGGTAGGCGGTCAGGACGGAGACGCTCTTGCCCCGGTCCAGGAGCTCCCTGGCCATGCAGTGGATGAGGAACGTCTTCCCAAGTCCGGAGGCACCCGAGAGGACGACGCCGCCGCTCTTCTCAGTGTCCGGCCACTTTTGGGCCCAGTTCTGCAGCTGGTCCCGGAGGGTCACCATCTCCATCCGCTGACTGATTTTGAGTTCCGGCACGATGTCATCCGGGAAGACCTTCTCATCGAAGGTCTCAAAGCTCGGTGGGTTGGGCCCGATGCCGGATTCCTCGTAGATCATCCGGTAGAGGCGGTTTTTCATGCACGAGCACATCTCGCGGATGGGCTCGCCCACATACCCCCTGTCCTGACAGACCTGGCAGTGGCATACGGGCTGCAGGTAGTCCTCCGGGTACCCGCTCACTCTCAGCAGGCGCCGGATCTCCCGGCTGAGGCGCTCCGTCTCCTCCGGGATGCTGACCTGACCGGTCGCCTGTTCCCCCGAAAAAAAGCTGCGGAAGGAGCGGAAGATCAGGTCCTTTCTCTGGTCCATGAGCCGTCCGATCTCGGGCACCCTTGCCCGCACTGCGATTTCACGCTCCAGATCCGTAGCGCTGTTTTCCTCCCGGAGAAGTGTATACTCTGCCTCCACCTTACGTAGTGCTTCCTGGTACATGCCCTTCCTCCTCCTGGCCCTCGGCAGCTTTCTTTCTCTCCTGCTCCTCTGCGATCTTCCGGATCCACTCGGGAACCTCGTCCGCATCGGGCTCGGTGTTGGGCCGCTGTTCATACCGCTGCTCGATGACCGTGCCGCTGCCCCATCTGGAGCCGGTCTGGGCACTCTGGCCCGTGGATTTTGCCTGTACGTGGTCCGCATCCATCTGCTCTGCGGTTCTGATGCCCCGGTCAAAGAAGTTTTTCAGGATCCTGTCAAGGTAGCTCATGGGCCTGGCGGTCCCGCTGGCCCACGGCGCTGCATGCAGGATCTGCTCCTGCGAAAAGCCGTAATTGCCACTCCACCGGTCCACGTGCTCCCGGTTGACCTCGCCGCCCTTGAGGGCCACGCCCCAGATTTCTCCCAGCTGGTGGATCACCCGGTCACACTCATCGATATGGCGGATGTACTGCTCGATCTGCTCGCGGGTCTCGAGGTTTTTCTTCTTCCAGCTCTCCAGGAGCGTCATGGCATCCGCCAGCTTCCCGCCGCGCTTGGCGCACTCGGCCGAGGCGATGAGAATGATATCGTCCGGGTACTTGGAGCGCATGTCCCGAAGGAGGTCCAGCATGCCCTTTGACATGGGACCATTTGTCTGCCCGAGGGCCATGTAGACGGCCTTGAGCATCTCCCGCTCCTCTTCCTCCCTGGAGATCGACGCCCGGTCCATGGGTGCGCCGCCCTTCATGCGGCCCTTAAGGACGCCCTCCACATAGCCGAAGCTCGGCGTCATGGCGTTGCCGGTCGCGTTCACCGCATCCAGGATCTCATCGGGCGTAAAGCCCCACTCCTTCATCCACTTTTCCGCCATCTCCATCTCCACCTCGGTGGGTTCGCGGCGGAAATTGAAGCGGCGGAGGATCCTGCGGCTGCACTCGAGGGCCTGGCGATTGTATTCAAGGACCCGCTTTGCATCCTCCTCGCTGATAACCTTCTGCTCAGAGAGCGTCACCGCAAGCTTCCTTGCACTCTCCATGGAGAAGTGCTTGCCGCGGGTGGAGATCATGTAGCGGAGAAGCTCCAGCACGACGCCCTCGCTCAGCCCCATGTCCTCCACCCACTCGTAGTACTGTAGCACAGTCTTTCCGTGGATGCGCTCAGAATTACCAAACAGGGCAAAGACCTGCTCGGAGAACTTTTCGTACTTGAGGTCCCTCTCTCCCGTCAGGGCATTGGGGTCCACCGGCTGATAGCTGTAGGCGGGCGGATTGTCCGACACCCGCACCACAAGCCCCAGTCTCTCCCAGTAGCGGTAGGCGCGGATGATGTCTGCCTCCGTGGCATCCAGGTCCCTGGCCATCACCTGGATGGTCATCTCCTTCGTGGGATAGGTGGCCGCCAGAAGGCCGTAGATATACACCTTCAGCTGCAGTTCACTGGCAGATGGCAGATACGTGCTGATGAAATGGTTCATCAGGGGCGTAGCCCCCAGCGCCATGAGTTTCCCGTCGTTTGAAAAGCTTCCCAAAATCCCTGTCCTCCCGTGAGCCTTTGGCTTTCCTTACGTTATTCCAGGCAGAACATCTGCCTGAGCTTTGGCTGTGCGCCGGTCTCAGGATCCATCTCCAGCTCCAGCACGTCCTGCATGTACTCGTTCCATCTGTCAACGATGGGGCTGTTCGCCTGTGTCTTTTCCGCAAACTCGATGCCCTTCTCGCACTCATAATACCCAAAGAGCCTGTCTCCGTCAGACCAGATGGTGTAGTTGCAGATGCCGGCTTCCTTTAAAAGTGCCTTCATCTCCGGCCAGATTTCATCGTGGCGGCGCTTGTATTCTGCCTGCTGGCCGGGCTTGATGCGGCCCATCCATGCGAAGCGTTCCCTGGGATTTTTCACCGTATCTGTCATTGTTTTTATCCTCCGTTTTCTCGTATCCAGCCTGTCACTTTTCTGGTACCTTTTGTGCTGGCGATTCTAGCATGCACAGCCCCCTTTTTCAATGACCGGGAGTTTTGACTTTCTATATTCTGCGCCCTATAATGGCACGGGCCTGCACATCATGCAGTTACATTTGACAAGCCTTGGGGGGATTCCATGTTCCTCATTTTTTTTGCTTTCTGGATCATCTTAAACGGCACCTGGACGAGTGAGATCGCCGTCATCGGGGTCGTGCTGAGCGCGCTTCTGTACCTCTTCGTCTGGCGCTTCATGGGCTATTCGCCAAAAAGAGAATGGCAGATCATACGGCGATTGGGAAAGTGCCTCTCCTATGCATGCTTTCTCCTTGGGCAGATCTTCCAGTCGGCCGGGGAGACCATGCGCCTCATCTGGACGGCCCGGGAGGTCACAGAACCGAAGCTGACCATGTTCCGCAGCCGCCTTCGCACAAAGGAGGGGCGTGTGCTCTTTGCCAACTCCATCACCCTGACGCCGGGCACGATCACGGCCCACCTCAGGGACGATCTCTTTGTGGTCCACTGCCTGGACAAGCCCATGGCAGAGGGCCTGTGCGGCGGAGAGATGGAAGAGAGAATTGCACGGATCGAAGATGTAAGCGCCGCCGACACAAATTCGGCCACGGGAGGTGACAGGACATGAGCGGTTCCATGGCAGGTGCCTATACCGTACTCTATCAGGGATCCCTCGTGATCCTTGCCGTCGCACTCCTCCTGTGCCTCATCCGGGCCATCCGGGGACCGCAGATCGCGGACCGGATCATCGCCATCAACATGATGGGCACCCTGACCATCATCAGCATCGCCATCCTGGCCTTCCTCCTGGAGGAGGGCTACCTGATGGACATTGCCATGATCTACACCATGCTCTCCTTCCTGGCGGTGGTTTTACTGACCAAGATCTACATGGGTGTGTACCGTCAGAAGCATGCAGGCAGCGATCGGCCGGAAACGGCCCGGGAACACGGGGAAAAGGAGGCAGGTCAGCATGAGTGATATCATCCGTTTTCTCCTCTCGGCCCTCTTTACCCTCGCCGGCCTTTTTGTCACGATCACCTCGGTCCTTGGCGTCTTCCGCTTCCGCTACGCCCTGAACCGGATCCACGCCGCAGCGCTTCTTGATACCCTGGGGATCCTCTTCATGCTCCTGGGGATCATCATCGCCCTCGGGTTCCAGGTGGCCTCCCTCAAGGCCGTCATCCTGGTGGTGTTCCTCTGGATGACCAGCCCGGTCGCCTCCCACCTCATCGGGCGGCTGCAGCTGACCACCGATGAGCATCTTTCAGAGCACATGGAGATCGAATCCGGCGATATGCTGGAGGAGATCAAGAAGGAGGGATAAGCGTTGCCCGTCTCTCAGCTGATTATGGGCCTGCTTCTTGTGTTTACCATCGGCTGTGCCCTGGCCGTTGCCTTCACCAGGGACCTTCTGACCGCGGCCGTGGTCTTCATGGGGCAAAGTCTTGTCATGAGCATCATCTGGCTGATCCTGGAGAGCCCGGACCTTGGCATTACCGAGGCCGCCGTCGGTGCCGGCATCGACAGTCTGCTCCTGTTCGTGGCGCTCAAGAAGATCCACGCCATCGACAGCTCCATCGACCATGCCACTGAAATTTCTATTGAGAAGACCACGGATATGTCCACAGAAAATCATGAAATAAAGGAAAATGCATCCCTTCAGGAAAAGGCATTCAGCACCGAAGCGGATCCATGCGAGGAGGCGAAGCAAGATGGCCAGGAAGAATGAGCATTATGAAGAAAGCCTCCTTGGCCGCCTGGACAGATGGACGCAGTCGGGCGAGAGCGGCCTTGACCAGCGCATGATGGATGACCTCGCATCGCCGCCGCCACCCGCAGCTTCTCTTCCGCAAAAGGAGCTGGAGCGGCGGATGGACCGGGATGACCGCATGAAGCATCACATGCTCCTTCAGGAGCAGGCGACCTACGACCGGATCCGGACCTGGGGCAGTGTCCGCGGCAGCAGATTCTTCCGCCGAGCCTACATCGTCCTGGCCGTCCTCTTCTGTCTTGCCCTGATCGCCGTCCTCCTGCGTGCCACGGCCACCCTTCCGCCCTTCGGAAACCCGGACAATCCCATGCACAACGATGTGGCCCGGCGCTATATCGAGGACGGCATGGAGGAGACAGGCGCCGTGAACCTGGTGGCCGGCATGATCCTTGACTACCGTGCCTTCGATACGCTCGGGGAGAGCAACGTGCTGTTCACCGCAGTCTGCGCCGTGCTGATTCTTCTCAGAATCTCCAAAGAGCACTCGGACGCCACCGCCATGCTGGAACTCGAGGCGGACGACCGGATGTATGAGCCGCAGGACGACCTGATATTGCAGACCATGGTCCGTCTCCTGGTCCCCCTGATCCTGCTCTTTGGCATCTATGTGATCCTGAACGGACACATCTCCCCCGGCGGCGGGTTCTCGGGCGGTGCCGTCATGGGTGCAGGTCTCATCCTTTACCTCAATGCCTTCGGGTTTGAAAAGGCTGAGCGCTTCTTCACCTTCCGCACCTTCCAGACGGTGTCCGTCATCTCCCTGAGCTTCTATGCCCTCAGCAAGAGCTATTCCTTCTTTACCGGCGCCAACCATCTGCCCAGCATCATCCAGACGGGCATCCCCGGGAAGATCTTTTCCGCGGGCCTGATCCCGTACCTGAATATCGCGGTGGGCCTGGTGGTGTGCTGCACCATGTATGCGCTCTACACCCTGTTCAGAAAGGGGGACCTGTGATGACCGGTGTACATTTCCTGGAAGATCTGAGCGCGCATCTGGCCGAGATCAGCGCCATCATCCTCTTTGGCATCGGGATCACCCTCCTGATGCTGAGCCGGAACATGATCAAAAAGAACATCGGCTTTTCCATGACGGACTCCGCCATCTATCTCTTTCTGGCGGCCAAGGGGTATATCTCCGGCCGGAAGGCGCCCATCGTCGTGGACGGCATCGAGCAGATGGCCTACTACATCAATCCCATCCCCGCAGGCCTCGTGCTCACGGGCATCGTGGTGTCGGTGGCCTCCAGCGCCGTGCTCCTGGCCCTCACGGTCCGGCTGTACCGGCAGTACCATACCCTGGACATTGACGAGATCACATCCCTTGCACAGAAGGAGGAAGAAGTATGACGGACGCTTCCTCCCTCGCCCTCTGGCAGAGCCTGCCCCTGGTGTGCATTCTGCTGCCCCTCGGGAGCGCGGCCGTCACCTCGGTTCTGCCGAAGCGCACCGCCAGGTGCTGGACGGCGATCGTGCTCTCCCTGCAGTTTCTTGCATCCATCCTTCTCACCCTTTTCCTCCGGGATCCCTCGCGCAGCTACACCTTTCCCATGGGCCACTTTCCCGCCCCCTGGGGAAACGAGCTTCGCATCGGGATGGTGGAGTGCCTGATCTGCCTCTTCTTCTCCCTCGTCATGCTCCTGTCCTTCCTAGGCGGCATGCGAAGGCTTGACCAGGACATCGTGGAGGACAAGCAGAGCCTCTACTGCGTCATGATCCTGCTCATGAGCGCGGCGCTGAGCGCCCAGGTCTTCACCAACGACCTGTTCACCAGCTACGTATTTGTGGAGATCATGACCCTCTCCTCCTCGGCGCTCATCGCATCCAGGGCCCGCGGAAGGACCGTCCTGGCCTCTGCCAGGTACATGATCATGAACATGCTGGGGTCCTCCCTCTTCCTCCTCGGCCTCGTATTTCTCTATGACCTGACGGGTCATCTGCTGATGGGACACATCCGGGAGGCGGTGGACGTGCTGGTGAGCAGCGGTGAAAACCATCTGGCGCTCATCGTCACCGTGGCCCTCATGACTGTGGGCCTGAGCATCAAGAGCGCGCTGTTCCCCTTCCACACCTGGGTGCCGGATGCCTACGGCTCCTCCACCCCCGCAAGCAGCGCGATTCTCTCCTCCCTGGTCTCCAAGGGCTACATCTTCGTGCTGCTCAAGATCATCTGCCGCTGCATGGGTCCGTCCCTGTTCCGCCTGAGCGGCATGGACGATATCCTGTTCGTGTTTGCCCTCCTCGGGATGATCCTGGGGTCGGTATCGGCCGTGCGGCAGCGGGATGTCCGCCGCATGATCGCCTACTCCTCCGTCGCGCAGATCGGCTATGTGTACCTCGGCATCGGCCTTGGAAGCGAGTACGGCCTCATGGCCGCCCTCTTTCACATCATCTGCCATGCGGCCTGCAAGTCCATGCTCTTCCTCTCCGCCTCCGGCCTCATCGAGGCATCCGGCGGGAAGACGAGCCTGCATGCGCTTCGGGGCTCCGGCCACCGGGCGCCCCTCACCGGCATCGCCTTCGTCGTGGGCGCCCTGAGCATGATCGGCTTCCCCTTCCTTGGCGGGTTTGTCAGCAAGGTCAATTTTGCCCTCGCCGCCATGGACTTCCACCGCTTCCACCGCTACCTCGTGCTCCTGGGGCTGGTCATCTCCACCTGGCTGAACACCTGGTATTTCCTTCGGGTGGTCATTCTCATCTACACAAAGCCGGAGGAAGAGGTGCAGGAGAAGAGCATCCACCGGGGCGTCCTCTATACCTTTGCCCTGGTCGCACTGATTGCGCTGAATTTCTATCTCGGCATCGGTGCCCAGCGCCTGATCACCGCCTTCTTCGATGCGCTTCCCGCATTTTCCGCCGCGTTCCCCGGATGAACATCGGCCCATTTATCCAAAAACAAGGAGGATAAGCTCATGCTGTCCGCAGCGTTTTCCTGGTATCTGCTTCTGCCCGTGCTCCTGCCGGTGGTGGCAGGGCTGTGCATCGCCTTTGTGCCTAACCTAAAAGACTTCGGCGAGCGGCGTAAGGTCACCCTCATCGCCATGGGCGTGACATTGCTGCTTCTGCTCCCCGTCCTTTTCTCCGGGGATCTGGAGGTCACCCTCTTCCGCTTCTCCGACCGCCTGCCGGTCCTTCTGCACGCAGACCCCACCGGCAAGTTCTTTGCCACCCTCATGGTCTTCGTGTGGGGCATCGCGGGGATCTACTCCTTTGAATACATGGAGCACGAGGAGCACCTCGAGCGCTACTATTCGTTCTATGTGATCACCCTCGGCGTGCTGGTGGGCCTGTGCTTTGCGGGCTCCATCATCACCTACTACATGTTCTATGAGATGATGACCCTGCTCACCGTGCCCCTGGTCATGCATACCATGGAAAAAGACGCGGTGGCAGCGGGCATCAAGTACCTGATCTACTCGGTCCTTGGTGCCTCCCTGGTGCTCCTCGGCGTCTTCCTGATCTCCCCCCTGGTCACCACCTTCTCCTTCACCCACGGGGGCGTTCTGTCCGAGAGTGCCGAGGGCATGCAGGGGCGGGTTCTCGCCGTCTCCATGCTCATGATCCTCGGCTTTGGCACCAAGGCCGGCATGTTCCCGCTCCACGGCTGGCTGCCCACGGCCCATCCCGTGGCGCCGGCACCTGCCTCCGCCGTGCTGTCGGGCATCATCACCAAGGCGGGCGTCCTGGGCGTCTTCCGCGTGATCTATGACTTCATCGGCGTAAGCCACCTTCGCGGCACCTGGGTGCAGGTGACCTTCATGAGCCTGACGCTGTTCACCGTCTTCATGGGCTCCCTTCTTGCCTACAAGGAGGAGATCTTCAAAAAGCGCCTTGCCTACTCGTCCGTCAGCCAGGTGTCCTACGTGCTCTTTGGCCTGAGCACCATGCATCCCCTCGGCGTCACCGGTGCCCTCCTTCATGTGTGTGCCCACAGCCTCATCAAGGACACCCTCTTCATGTCCGCCGGCGCCGTGATCCACAAGACGGGAAAAACCAGAGTGTCCGAGCTGGACGGCATCGGAAAACAGATGCCCGTGGTCATGGGCTGCTTTACCATCGTCTCCATCGGCCTCATCGGCATCCCGCCGTGCCTGGGCTTCGTGTCCAAGTGGTATCTGGCCCAGGGAGCCCTGTCCATGGCCGGCGTGCCCGCCTTCTTCAGCTATCTTGCCCCCGCCGTGCTCCTCATCTCGGCCCTTCTGACCGCGGGCTACCTGATGACCGTTTCGATCCACGGCTTCTTCCCGAGGAAGGCAGGAGGCCACGGCGAGGAGGCCGCAGAACCCGTCCTTGAAAACAAAGAGCCCACCTTACAGATGCTCGTGCCCATGCTGATCCTGACCGTGCTCAGCGTGCTGCTCGGCATGTTCCCGGGCGCCCTTCTTCAGCTCTTTTCTCTGATCACATCTCTCGTTATCTGATCCCGGGACCCTGGAACAGACCAACGTACTTTGGATGTGATGGAGGTATGCTATGATCCTTCTTCTGACGATTCTCCTGCCCCTTGTGGGAGGATTTGCACTGCACCTCATCCGGCCCTCCTCACAGAAGGTCCGGCTGTGGTACGTGGAGGGTGTCGTCCTGTGCACAAGCATGCTCTGCCTGTACTGCCTCCTGAACCCCTCCACCGAGCCCCTCGTCCTGTATTCCATCATGGACCATCTGCCCATCGCGCTTCGCGTGGACGGGTGCGGCAGCGTGTTTGCGGGGCTTGTGGCCATTCTCTGGCCCCTTGCCACCTTCTACGGCATGGAATACATGATGCACGAGGAGCGTCCCAACACCTTTTTCGTCTTCTACACCATGACCTACGGGGTGACCATGGGGATCTGCTTTTCGGCAAACCTGTTTACCCTGTACATGTTCTATGAGTGCCTGACCATGATCACCCTGCCCCTCGTGGCCCATAAGCGGGACCCCGAGAGCCAGCTGGCCGCGCGCAACTACGTGATCTTCTCCGTGACCGGTGCCGCCATGGCCTTCGTGGGCATGATCTTCATGGTGCACTACGGCCTGTCCGTGGACTTCGTTCTCGGCGGCAACCTGGATCCCACGAAGATCGCGGGACGGGAGGATGCCCTGCGGTGGATCTTCCTTCTCTCCCTCGTCGGCTTTGGCACCAAGGCCGCCATCTTCCCGATGCACGCCTGGCTGCCCATGGTCTCCGTGGCACCGACCCCTGTCACGGCCCTCCTGCATGCAGTGGCCGTGGTGAACGCGGGCGCCTTCGCCGTGATCCGCCTGATCTACTATTCCTTCGGGCCGGATCTTCTCTACGGCTCCTTCGCGCAGACGATTGCGCTCTGCCTCACCTCCTTCACCATCGTCTATTCCTCGGTGATGGCCGTAAAAGAACAGCACCTGAAGCGCCGCCTCGCCTACTCCACCTCCGCCAACCTTGCCTACATGCTCATGGGCGCCTGCCTGTGTACACCGGCAGGTCTTGTCGGAAGCCTCATGCACATGGTCTGCCACGGGTTCATGAAGATTACTCTCTTCTGGTGCGTGGGCGCGGTCATGATCTATACCGGAAAGACAAGGGTGCAGGAGGTGCGGGGCCTAAATCGCATCATGCCGAAGACCTGCCTTTGCTACACCGTCGCAGCCATCGCGCTCACCGGCACACCGCCCCTTTGCGGGTTCGTGTCCAAGTGGCAGCTGCTCACGGCCGCCAACGCCATCTCCGGCTGGGGCGGGATCGTGGCCACGGTGGCCCTCATCGTCTCCGCCGTCCTCTCGGCCGTCTATGCCCTGAGCATCTCCTTTGAGATGTACTTCAGGCCCCTGCCGGAGGGCAGCGGCACGGCGTCCCGCGACCCGGGGCTCCTGATCCTCCTGCCGCTGCTTTTCTGCCTGGTTGTCATCGTTCTCCTCGGCGTCTACTCTTCGCCCCTTCTGCATTTCCTCCAGGGAATCGCAGGGGTAATCTAAAGAGAGGAGGTTACGGAATTGCTGAGCGCTTCAATGCTTCTTCCCTTTCTCGTCTTTTTCCCCATGATCGCAGCGCCTCTCTGCCGCCTTCTCTCCAAGAGATCATCTGTCGGGCAGATCGTCCTCTGGACGGTTGCAGCGGGGCTGACCTTTGGGGCCTGCGTGTACCTTTTTGTCACATATCCCGGCATGCCCTTTGACTTTTCCTGGGAGGGTTTCTGCTCCCTTGGGCTGCACCTTGAGATGGACGGGTTCCGGTCCGTGTATGTGTGCGTGGCCTCCTTCATGTGGCTCATGACCACGCTCTTCGCCCCGCGCTATTTTCATCACGACCATCACTTTCCCCGCTACATTTTCTTTAACCTTCTGACCCTGGGCGCCACCCTCGGCGTGTTCCTGTCCTCGGACCTGTACACGACCCTCATCTTCTTTGAGATCATGTCCTTCACCAGCTACACCTGGGTGGTGCAGGAGGAAACCCCGGCCGCCATGCGCGCCGGGCAGACGTACCTTGCGGTGGCGGTCATCGGCGGCCTCACCACCCTGATGGGCCTCTTCCTCCTCTACCGCGAGCTCGGCACGCTCTCCTTTTCCGGCATGCAGACAGCGCTGCGCGCGGGCGATGGCCGCGAGGGGATCATCACCTGCGCCGCCTGGCTGACCCTCTTCGGGTTTGCCGCCAAGGCCGGCCTCTTCCCCATCCACATCTGGCTCCCCAAGGCCCACCCCGTCGCCCCGGCCCCGGCCTCGGCCCTGCTCTCCGGCATTCTCACCAAGTCCGGCGTCTTCGGGATGATCGTGGTGTCCACGCGCCTGATGGAGGGGAACCGACTGTTTGGCAATGAGCTCCTGGTGCTGGGCGCCATCACCATGCTGCTGGGCGCGCTGCTGGCCCTCTTCTCTGTGGACCTGAAGCGCACCCTCGCCTCCTCCTCGGTCAGCCAGATCGGGTTTATCACGGTCGGTCTTGCCACCACGGTGCTCCTGGGCGAGGAAGGTTCCCTTGCCGCCTACGGGACGCTCCTTCACATGGTGAACCACTCGCTGATCAAGCTGTGCCTGTTCATGTGCGCGGGTGTCGTGTTCATGAATCTGGAGGAGCTGGACCTGAACCGCATCCGCGGCTTCGGAAGGAAAAAGCCGATCTTCCACGTGTGCTTCCTCATCGGGGCGGTGGCCATCGGGTGCATCCCGCCCCTCGGCAGCGGCTTTAACAGCAAGTCCCTCATTCACGAGGGACTGCTGGAATGGATCGAGGTGGCCAAGGAGGAGGGACTCGCATGGGTGCCCTACAAGATCGTGGAGCTCCTCTTCCTCTTCTCCGGCGGCCTCACCATCGCCTACATGACCAAGCTTTACATCTGTCTGTTCCACGAAAAGAACGAAGACGAAGAGCGCCAGGAAGCATTTGACGGGATGAAACACTACATGGACCTGGGCGGCATCATCGCGCTCCTGTGTTCCTCCCTCCTCCTGCTCCCGCTGGGCCTTCTCGGCAGCAGGCTCATGACCCCGCTGGCAGAGCGCGCCATGCCCTTCTTTTCAAGAGAGGTCCTTTCCCACGAGATCCATTACTTCTCCGGGGAAAACCTGCTGGGCGCCCTGGAGAGCATGGCGATCGGTGCGATCGTCTACCTCTTCCCCGTGCGCAGGCTCCTCATGCAGAAGACCGCGGATGGCAGGAGTGCCTACGTGAACCGCTGGCCCGCATGGCTGGATCTGGAAGACCGGGTCTACCGCCCCTTCGGCGCCTTCCTCACAGAGGTCCTCTACCGCATCACCTCCTTTGTGGCCACCATTCCCGATTCGAGGCCCGTGCGCGTCTGGATCCCGGCGCTGTTCACGCACGTGACCGCCTTCCTCGCACATCTGCCCGAGAGTGCAGCGGTGCTCCGGTGGATTCCGAACACGGTGACCCTCATCACCCGCTTCCTTTCCCAGATCCCGGAGTACCTGGTGCTGTTTTTCCGCAGGACGCTCTTTGCCGCGCGCACCCTGGCGGCCCCGCCGCCCGTGGGCAACCGGCTCACCTATGCCTGCGGATCTGCCCTGAATCACATCGCCCGCTTCCTCAACAGGACTGTGCGCAGAAAGAAGCCCATCCGCACCGATTTTGAGTACGTCTTCGACGCTTCCCACGAGGAGGCGGCCCGGGAGGCCGGGCAGATCCTCCACTCCGTGTCCTTCGGCCTGCTGCTGCTGGCCATGGGCCTGGTGGGCGTCATTCTGATCCTGATCATGCATCGATAAGCACGCAAAAAGAGACATCCTTTTGGATGCCTCTTTTTGCGTGTCACAGCCCCAGGTCCGTCCTGTAGACGTAGAAGACCGTGTCATACTGTTCCTCTCCCTCGCGCCAGATGGTCAGGGCGTCGTGGAACGCATCAAACCAGGAGAGCGTGATCGTGTAGTGGCGCCCCGTCACGTCCCATATCTCGATCTTTCGCATCTCCTCTCCTGACACTTCCTCCCCCTCCGGCAGCGTGCCGGAGACGCGGGCCACCTCCAGGGCACTGTAGCGGGCCTCAAAGGTTTCATAGGGAATCTCCTGTCCGTTCAGAAAGCATCGGCGCACGGTTCCGCTTTCCTCCCCGTCCGTCGCCTCTTCCTCCTGTTCCTCTGTCAGGATCTCATAGACCCGCCGCTCACCTTCCTCCTCCACCGTGAGCCGCCGCACGTAGGCCGAGGGGACGTTCACAAGATAACGCGAGAGTGTAGTCATGGGATCCTTTTCCACCACAGGCCCGAGGATCAGGTGGCTCATCAGGAAAATCTCCCCCTCATAGAGGACATAGTCCACCAGGTCACTCTTTTGGCCGCCCACCTTCATCTCCACCGTCTCCTCCTCAAGCATCACCGTCGACACCACGCCCGAACTGTCGGTGCGCGCGGTCATGCCCTCGGCCATGTGTACATAGAGGCTGCAGCGCGGCTGGTCAAACCCGTAGCGCGTGAGGTTCTCCTCCGTGCCCTCCGCCTCAAAGGTACCCAGGGTCATCTGCCCGATGGCACTGAGGAAAGAGCGCATCTCCGTCCCGTCCACGGGATAAAGATACGGGGAAAGCAGCTCCCAGTGGTCTGAAGCGTCCTCATCCTCAACGTTTGCATCAAGCTTCCACTCCTTCGTTTCGTCCCCCGTCTTCAGAATGATATGATCCATACGGGCACTGTGGAAATTCGGCTGCACCACCTCATGCAGGGCCATTCGTCCGGTCATCCAGTCCCCGGCCGTGCCGCTGTCCATCCCGTAGAGCCCGGTCAGTCCCGCCCCCAGATCCAGGGTAAAATAGTAATACATCTTCTCTTCCTGGGCGCTCCTGTCACCGATCAGCAGGTGTACCTCAACACCCCCCGCGTATCGGATCCGCACATCGGCCCTTGGGTCCGAAAGCCCAAACTCATCAAGCCTTTCCCGGAACTCCTCCGTATCCTCCGAGAAGACCTCCTCGCAGGCGATGTTGGATGCGTCCTGCAAAAAGAGCCGCACATAGCGGTCTGAGACCTGAAAGCCGCTGTCTTCCTGAAAGCTTCCATCCTCCTGCCTGGTGATGTGCCAGCCCTCCCCGCCTCGAAGACTCACGGAAATGTCCTCAACTTCCACCTCGTCCTTTTGCAGCAGGACCCGGTCCTTCAGTACATGGGCATCAATCTGCTTTTGAATGTCCGCCTGGATATGCTCCGTCTCCGTTTTCTGGAAAAGCACCACCGCGAGAATCGCAAGTGCCAAAAGCGGAAATATAAGTATCTTCAGTTTCCTGTGCGATCGCTTCTTCTTTCTTCGGACCTCCTGCAAAACTGTCCCTCCATTTCAGATGTCCTGTGCACATCCTACCACCTTTCGCCCATTCGGCAAGCCCGGAAACGGCTGCATACAGTTTGACAAAGAATAGCGCGGTTTGTATAATGCCGCTTGTTTCGCGTAATTTATGACACCTGCGCTTTTTGTGCGGTGTCAATTCTTTACACCTTTTTCAGGAGGGAGTATCAAAATGGCTGAGCAGCAGAAGAGATATATTACCGCCCAGGGTCTTGCAGCCCTGCAGGAGGAACTGGACCGGCTCATCAGCGTGGAGCGCGTGGCCATCGCAAAGGAAATTGAATTCGCCCGTTCCTACGGCGACCTTTCCGAAAACGCAGAATATACCGAGGCCAAAAACAAGCAGAGCGCCAACGAAACCAGGATTGCTCTTCTGCAGGACCAGATCAGCAATCTGGTGGTCATCGAGGACAAGGATATCACCACCGATACCATCTCCCTCGGTCTCACCGTTCGCCTTCTGGACATCGACCACAACCGGGAGAAGACCTACGATATCGTGGGTTCCCAGGAAGTGGATCCCCTGCGCGGCAGGATCTCCGATGAATCCGCCATCGGTCATGCCCTGATCGGGCTCCATGTGGGCGATGTGGCGGAGGTGGAAGCCCCGGCCGGCGTCTTCCATTACAAGGTTCTGGAAATTACCATGACCGAGAAGGACTGAGCGGCTAAAAGGAGTCAGGAACATGGCAGCAAACTATCCCACGACCCCCCAGACGCCTGAGCTCACCGAGCAGGAGATCATCCGCCGGCAAAAGCTCCAGGTGCTCCTCGACGAGGGTCATAACCCCTATTTAATCACCCGCTTTGACGTCACACATCACTCCAGGGACATCCTGGAGCACTTTGACGAGCTCGAGGGACAGACCGTCTCCCTTGCCGGCCGTATGATGTCCAAGCGCGTCATGGGCAAGGCCAGCTTTGCCCACATCCTGGACGGTGCAGGCGACATCCAGATCTACGTGCGCCGCGATGATATCGGGCAGGAGAGCTACATGGCCTTCAAGCAGGATGACATCGGCGACATTCTCGGCATCACGGGCAAGGTCTTCAGGACCCAGACCGGTGAGATCTCCGTGCACGCGGAGTCCGTGACCCTTCTTTGCAAGTCCCTGAAGGTGCTGCCCGAAAAGTTCCACGGACTGCAGGACACAGACCTTCGGTACCGCCAGCGGTATGTGGACACGATCGTAAATCCCGAGGTCCGGGACACGTTCGTCAAGCGCAGCAGGATCATCTCCGCCATCCGCGAGTTCCTGGACAACCGGGGCTACCTCGAGGTGGACACCCCTGTCCTTCAGACCGTGGAGATCGGTGCCAGCGCCAAGCCCTTCAGGACCCATCACAATGCCCTGGACCTTGACATGTTCCTGCGCATTGAAACGGAGCTCTACTTAAAGCGCCTGATTGTCGGCGGCTTTGAGCGCGTGTACGAGGTGGGCCGCATCTTCCGCAACGAGGGCATGGACGCCACGCACAATCCGGAGTTCACATCCGTCGAAATGTACGAAGCCTTCTCCAACTATCACCAATACATGGAACTGGTGGAGCAGATGTATGAGTTCATCTGCATGAAGGCCCTTGGCACCACCGATGTCACATATCAGGGCCAGGTCATTCACATGAAGGCGCCCTGGAAGAAGATCACCATGGCCGATGCCGTGAAGGAAGCATGCGGTGCGGACTACACTTCCTGGCAGAGCGCCGAGGAAGCACAGGCCGCCTGCGAAGCCCTGGGTGTCCACGTGGAAAAGAGCTTTGGGAAGGGCAAATGCCTGGAGGCCCTGTTTGATGAGTTCGTGGAAAAGACCCTGGTCCAGCCCACCTTCATCATGGACTACCCGGTGGAGATCTCTCCCCTTGCCAAGCGCAAGCCCGAGAACCCCGACCTGACCGAGCGCTTTGAGTACTTCATCACGGGCCATGAGATGGGCAACGCCTTCTCTGAGCTCAACGATCCCATCGACCAGCGCAGACGCTTTGAACTTCAGGCTGCCGCCAGGATCGCAGAGGGTGCCTTTGCTGAGGTGGACGAGGACTTTGTGAACGCACTGGAGCTGGGCATGCCGCCCACAGCCGGTCTGGGCTTTGGCGTGGACCGTCTGGTGATGCTGCTCACCGACAGCCCCACGATCCGCGACGTTCTTCTGTTCCCCACCATGAAACCCCTTGGCCAGACAAAAGCCAGGGATGATGAAAGCCATGAAGACGAAGATCAATAAACAGACGCTCCGGCAGCACCTCACCTACTCCTGGTGGAAGTACATCGGGAGTGTGGTCCTGGTGATCTTTGCCTGGAACCTGATTTATGCCGTGACCACCCCGCGCGTGCCCCCGGAGGAGAAGCTGGACTTCTTCATCTATGCCTATGGGCCGGACGAGGTAGCCACGGAGTACCTGGAAGGTGTGCGGCAGGAGCAGCTCCCGGATGTTCGGGAGATCAACCCCATGTACATCATGCCCGATGACAGCAGCGGCATCATGGTGCTGACCACCCACATTTTTGCAGGGGAAGGCGATCTGTTCCTCCTGCCGCGGGACAACTTCCAGTCCTATGCCGCAGAGGGCCTGTTCCTGGCCCTGGATACGGAGGATGGCCTCAGCGATCTTGAAGAGGAGTGCCAGGCGCACGGGATCAATCTCGAGCGCGGCTGGCGGAAGAACCAGGACCTTGGGGAGCGACACCTCTACGGGATCCCCACCAGTTCTCTGGGCTTCCTCTCCTCCTGGACCTACTCGTCTGATGAAATGTACCTGTCCATCCGCGTCAACAGCGCAAATCCGGACAATGCCGCAGCCCTCTACCGGCTGCTGATTGAGGACGCGCTGACGGAAACTGCTGCATCTGACATCACCTGATCTTGACCACCTTGTCGTGGGTGATTGAAACAAAGTTGTTGCTCGACAGAAATCGCCTGATCGCAGGTATACACACTTTGTGGAGGTGATTTCATTGACGCTTTCTATCCAATTAACAGATGATGAACGTATGCTTGCAGAAAGCTATGCGATAATCCATTCTTATTCTCTGTCCGAAGCCTTCAAGAAAGCATTATTTGAAAAGATAGAAGACGAATATGACAGAGCGTTCGCAGAATCAGCGTACAGGGAATATGTTGACAGCGGTCGCAGGTCCACTCCTTTACAGGATTTCTGGATGGAGTTGGATGAAGAGGTATAATCCGGATCTTTCTGGTCATTCCTGCTCTGTCCGCAGGGAACAGAAGCCGAAATATATAGAAATTCGCAGACGGGGCCATGCCGTGAGGCATGGCCCCGTTTTCCTGCTTCCCGGAAAGGGTGCACTTCCGAAATCCCTCTTCCGATCTGCCAGATTGGGCCGTCCTGTTTTGTGAACATCATGTGAAAACAGTGTGAAACTTTTCGGACTCGGGACAGACGAGGAACAATCTGCAGGCAAACATCGTCTGATATGATGAGGTGAATATGATGGCCAAGATTCTGATTCTTCACACCAGCACCCCCATGTCCGAAGCGCTCAGCCGGACGCTCTCCTCCCCCGATCGGACCTGCGAGTGCGCAAAGACGCCCCTGGAGGCCCTGGCGCTTTCAAAGCAGTCCGTCCCGGACCTTGCCGTCCTGGACGTCCTGATGCCCTGGACGTCCGGCTCTGGCCTTCTCTCGCACCTGGAGCGGTACCGCGTGCCCGTCATCTTCCTTGGGTGCGAACGGGAGAACATGCAGCACATAGAAAACATCTACGCGGGGCCCTGCGCCGTGTTCGGGACTGCACCGCAGATGGCGGAAATTCTGCGGTCCTGCCGCAATTTCCTTTCCAGAAAGCATGCAAGGCTGTCCTCTGGTCCCCTGGATCTTGACGCAGGGACGCGCAAGGCCTTCCTCAATGACGAGCCGCTGATGCTCACCGGGCAAGAGTTTGACCTGCTCTGTGCGCTCATGTCCAATCCCCAGAAGATCCACACCCGTCAGGAACTGCTCAGGAATGCCTGGGGCTTTCAGGCAGACGGCATCACCAGGACCGTGGATGTGCACGTGCAGCGGCTTCGACAGAAGCTCGGCATGGACAGCATTGAAACCATCTACCGCATGGGATACCGGCTGAAGAGCGCATGAGAAAAGCCTCTGTCTTTTGGAAGACAGAGGCGATTTTCACATGCCGACCTCGCCCCAGCTGAGGGAGGACACATCCAGCGGAAGCCCCACACGGTGGAGGGCCTCAATCGTATCCGGCGAGAGGCTGTAGGCCATCTGTGCCCGGTTGCTCTGCACGGTCAGGCGCAGCGCCACCGCCCCAAAGTCCCGGATTTCCTGGAGCTCGGCTTTCTTGTCCATCAGGTGCTGCAGCAGCCCCAGCAGCGTTTCATCCCTGCCCTTTGGCTTTTCCAGCTGCAGCACATACATCCACTCATCGTCCCTGGCCCGGATCTCCGGCAGGCGGTTGAGCAGGTCCCCCTCGTGAATCACCCGGGTCGGCTCCATCTCCAGAAGCTCCGTAATCTTCTGCGCATCAATCTCCCTGCCCGTCACCAGAAGAGCAATACTGGCGTGGTTGATTCTGCTTGTTTCATCCAGCATGGGATTCCCTCCTCATTTTGTAAATACATGGCTGCCACAAATGGATTCACGGATCAGATTTTGTATTTATATTGTTTTCTCTGTCCGCCTCGCTTTTCCTGCCGGGCAGGAAAATGTGAAAATTCTGTCAATCTCTCCCCTCTTTGGGCACCAATCCGGCTCCTTCCTCCTTTTTTCACAGGAAAAGATGTGCTATACTCTCCCCGTCTCCCGAAGGGGCATAAAGAGTTTTCGCAGGTGCTCAGGCGCCTGTAACATGCAAGGAGGAAGATTCCCATGGCCATTGTTACCACGACCGAAATGTTCAAAAAAGCCTATGAAGGTCACTATGCCATTGGCGCTTTCAACGTCAACAACATGGAGATCATCCAGGGCATCACCGAAGCTGCCAAGGAAGAGAACGCTCCCCTGATCCTTCAGGTATCTGCCGGCGCCCGCAAGTACGCCAAGCACGTATACCTGATGAAGATGATCGAGGCTGCCGTGGCAGACACCGATCTGCCCATCGCTGTGCACCTTGACCATGGTCCCGATTTCGAGACCTGCAAGAGCTGCATCGACGGCGGTTTCTCCTCTGTCATGATCGACAAGAGCGGCCTGTCCTTTGAGGACAACATCCGCGAGACCCGCAAGGTTGTGGAATATGCCCATGACCACGGCGTGGTGGTGGAAGCTGAGCTTGGCACCCTGGCCGGCGTGGAAGACGACGTGCAGGTATCCGCTGAGGATTCCTCCTACACCCGTCCTGAGGAAGTGGAAGAGTTCGTGACCCGCACCGGCTGCGACTCCCTGGCCATCGCCATCGGCACCTCCCACGGCGCCTACAAGTTCACCGCTGAGCAGTGCACCCGCAATGCCGACGGCATCCTGGTGCCCCCGCCCCTGCGCTTCGACGTGCTGGAAGAAGTCTCCCGCCGTCTGCCCGGCTTCCCCATCGTGCTCCACGGTGCATCTTCCGTGCCCCAGGAATTCGTGAAGATCATCAACGAGAACGGCGGCAAGATGCCCGATGCTGTGGGCGTGCCGGAAGAACAGCTGCGCAAGGCTGCCTCCATGGCCGTGTGCAAGATCAACATCGACTCCGACCTGCGTCTGGCCTTCACCGCCAGCGTCCGCAAGCACTACATGGAGAAGCCCGCTGACTTCGATCCCCGTCTCTATCTGGGCGAAGCCAGGACCGCCATCAAGGAAATGGTCAAGCACAAGATCGTGGACGTGCTGGGCTGCAACGGCAAAGCCTGAAAATCATGAAACAAGTAGCGCTCCGGTTCATCCGGAGCGCTCTTTTTCTGCCTTTCATCCCGCTCTGACAGATCTTCTTTGCCATATTCTTCATGGCCGCAGGCACGCCAAATTCAGTCATGTCTCTTGCTTTTTCCTCTTTCTTCTTTATAATACCTCCTCGTAAACAGGTGCCGCGATGAGGACGGCACACCGTGAAAGTGGCAGCGAATCAGGGACAGTGGAAGCCTGAGCACGGAAGCGATGTGCAGATCACCTCGGAGCACGTCCGCCCGATATGTAGGGCGGTCCGGTTGCCCCCGATACAGGGCACGCAGGTTTTCTGCACTGAGTGGGCGGCTCGTCCGTCAATTTGGGTGGTACCGCGGAAATGAAGTGTATTTCCGTCCCAGGTCAAAGACCGGGACGTTTTTTATGTTCCGGCAGCGGCTTCCCTTATTTTCTTATTTATTCCCTATCTATATCCCTGTTCAGGAGGAGAGTACCCATGTACGACAAAGTATCCACAGACATGAAATTTGTGGAGCGCGAGGAAGTTGTCCGGGCCATGTGGAAGCAGCGCGACATTGTCCGCCGCTCCTTCCAGTCCAATCAGGACAGCAAGGAACATTTCACTTTCTTTGACGGCCCGCCCACGGCCAACGGCCGTCCGCATATCGGCCATATCGAGACCCGCGTCATCAAGGACCTGTTCCCCCGCTTCCAGTCCATGAAGGGCCGCCAGGTCACAAGAAAGGCTGGCTGGGATACGCACGGTCTGCCGGTGGAGCTGGAAGTCGAAAAGCAGCTCGGCCTTGACGGAAAGCCCCAGATCGAAGCCTACGGCATCGAGCCCTTTATCGGCAAGTGCAAGGAGAGTGTATGGAAGTACCTGCACGAGTGGGAGGACATGTCCAACCAGGTAGGCTACTGGGTGGATATGGAACATCCTTATGTCACCTATGAAAATCCCTATATCGAGTCCGAATGGTGGTCCCTCAAAAAGATCTGGGAGAAGGGACTGCTCTATCAGGGCCACAAGGTCGTGCCCTACTGCCCCCGCTGCGGCACCGCCCTGTCCAGCCACGAGGTCGCCCAGGGCTACAAGAATGTGAAGGAAACCTCCGCCATCGCCCGCTTCCACGTCAAGGGCGAGGAGAACACCTCCCTGCTTGCCTGGACCACCACGCCGTGGACGCTGCCAAGCAACCTGGCCCTGTGCGTCAACCCCAGGGAGACCTACGCAAAGTTCAACTGCGAGGGCGAAACCTTCATCATGGCAAAGGCCCTCATCCCCTCCGTCTTCCCGGACAAGACGGTAGAAATCCTTCAGGAGATGACCGGTCAGGATCTTTGCGGGACCCACTATGAGCCGCTGTACCAGTTTGTCCAGCCGGACGGGGATGCATGGTTTGTCGTGGCCGACGACTATGTCACCACAGAGGACGGTACCGGCATCGTGCACATTGCCCCTGCCTTCGGTGAGGACGACAACCGCGTCTGCCGCCAGAACGGTCTGCCCTTTGTGAACCTGGTAGATGACCGTGGCTGCATGAAGAGTGAGACCAAGTGGCCCGGCATCTTTGTGAAGGATGCAGATCCCCTGGTGCTCCAGGACCTCAAGGAGCGCGGCCTGCTCTTTGCCGCCCTGCCCTTCGCCCATGACTATCCCTTCTGCTGGCGCTGCGACACGCCCCTGCTCTACTATGCACGGCCCACCTGGTTCATCGAGATGACCAAGGTCCGCGATCAGCTGGTGGCAAACAACCAGACCATCAACTGGATCCCTGACAACATCAAGGACGGCCGCATGGGCAACTTCCTTGAAAACGTCATCGACTGGGGCCTGAGCCGCGAGCGCTACTGGGGCACGCCCCTGCCTGTATGGCGCTGCGCGCACGGCCACACCCATGTGGTGGGTTCCATCGAGGAGCTCCGGCAGATGGCTGTGGAGGATCCGGGCAAGGATATCGAGCTTCACCGTCCCTTCATCGACAAGGTCTACCTGCGCTGCCCCGAGTGCGGCGAAAACATGACCCGTGTCAAGGAAGTCATCGACTGCTGGTACGACTCCGGCTCCATGCCCTTCGCCCAGTGGCACTATCCCTTTGAAAACAGGGACGTGTTCGAGCAGAATTTCCCTGCCAACTTCATCTCTGAGGCCATCGACCAGACAAGAGGCTGGTTCTACACCCTCGAGGCCATCTCCACCCTGCTCTTTGAGCGGGCACCCTTCCAGAACGTCATCGTCATGGGCCATGTGCAGGATGCCGAGGGACACAAAATGTCCAAGCACCTGGGCAACGTCGTGGATCCCTTCCAGATGCTCCAGAAGTATGGCGCCGATGCACTCAGATGGTATTTCTACACCACCTCCGCGCCCTGGCTGCCCACCCGTTTCTCAGAAAAGTATGTACAGGAAGGCCCCTGCCGTTTCCTGGCTACCCTTCAAAACGTCTACGCCTTCTTCGCCATGTATGCCCAGATCGATGGCTTCGATCCCCAGGCTCATCCGCTGGAGAAGGTGGAGCTGTCCCTGATGGACCGCTGGATCCTCTCCCGCCTCAATTCCCTGATCCTTCAGGTGAACGATGACCTGGAGAACTACCGGGTGACCGAGCCCGCCACAGCCATTGCGGACTTTGTGGACGAGCTGTCCAACTGGTATGTGCGCCGCGGCCGCGAGCGTTTCTGGGGTAAGGGCATGGCCGGCGACAAGGAAGCCGCTTTTGCCACGCTCTATCACGTGCTGGTAACCCTGAGCAAGGTTTCCGCCCCCTTCATCCCCTACATGAGCGAGGAGATCTACCAGAACCTGGTGGTCAACAATGTCCCCGGCTCCGTGGATTCCGTGCATCTCTGCCGCTTCCCCGAGGCTGACGAGTCCCGCATCGACCGCGACATGGAGGAGCAGATGGAAGCGCTCCTGGAGGTCATTCAGCTTGGCCGCTCCTGCAGAAACCTGGGCTCCCTCAAGGTGCGCCAGCCGCTGCAGAAGCTGTACGTCAAGGGTGTCTCCTTCTCCGAAGCCTACCAGGTGCTGTGCGAGGATGAACTCAATGTCCGCGAGGTCATCTTTACAGACGATGCGCGTGCCTTCACCACCTACAGGCTCAAGCCCCAGATGCGCACCCTCGGACCGCGCTATGGAAAGCTCCTGGGTAAGATCGGCGCGCACCTTGGCGAAATGGACGGCAACGATGTGGTGGATGCCTTTGAAAAGGGCGAAAAGGTCTCCTTTGAGCTGGACGGCACCCTGGTGGAGCTTGAAAAGGCCGATGTCCTCACAGAGCCCACACAGAAGCCCGGCTTCCTTGCCCAGGAAAATCATGGGGTGACCGTGGTCCTGGACACCAATCTCACCGAAGATCTGATCCTGGAGGGCTTTGCCCGCGAAGTCATCTCCAAGGTGCAGACCATGCGCAAGGATGCAGGGTTTGAGGTGACAGACCGCATCGACGTGGTCTTCTGCGCAGGCGACCGCCTGACAGGCGCCATCGATGCCCGGCGCGAGATGATCGAGAAGGCCACCCTGGCCCTGACCCTCACCAATGTGTCAGAGGTACCCACTGAGGGCTTCTACACCCAGGAATGGGACATCAACGGCGAAAAAGCCGTGTTCGGCGTCAAAGTACATCATTGATCCTTGAGGCTGCAGGTCATCCTGCAGCCTTTTTGCATGTGAGAAGGCAGTTTCCTGCAGAATCATGCCCGTTTTTGCATGCCAGATTGTTTTTTTTTTGCATTTTTCAGCCCAATCCTGCAGTTTTTTCCTTCTCTGAGCATTTTTGGGGCTCCCCTTCCGGGGAATTATCTTGATTTTTCGCACCCCCCCATGGTAGACTACAGAACATGAGCTTCCATGCTCAATATTTTTACAGGAGGATACAACTGCATGAAAAAGATTGTAGCTCTGCTTCTTGCCGCAATGATGCTGATGGGTCTCGTCGGTGCTCAGGCGGAAGATGCACATCAGCTGATTTATGGTGCTACCACCGAAATCAGCGGTGACTTCGCTCCCGGCGCATGGTGGACCAACAACGCCACCGACAAGATGCTCCGTGACTTCACCAATGACTGCTCCACGGTCGTGACCGACCAGGGCGGTGCTGACATCGTCAACTACACGGTGGCTGAGTCTGTGGAAGGCGTCATGAACGATGACGGCACCAAGACCTACACCGTGAAGATCAAGGACGGCCTCAAGTTCAACAATGGTGAAGACATCACCATCAAGGACTTCGTGTGGGCCACCGCTTTCGGCTGCTCCTCTGTCGCCGCTGATGTGGGCGCCAAGCTGACCAGCTATCTGACCGTGGTTGGCGGCCAGGAGTACTATGACGGCACTGCCGACACCATCACCGGTCTGCACATCGTGGACGACAACACCCTGTCCATTCAGGTTGTGGCCGACAAGGTTCCCTATTACTTCGATATCACCTATGCCGGTTTCACCGCTTTCTCCATGAAGTACTGGCTGGGTGATGCCGTGGACATCAAGGACGACGGCAATGGCGTGTACTTCGAAGGCCTCACCAAGGATGCCATCGCTGACACTCTGGAAGCTGCCCGCTTCAACGCTTCTGAGACCCGCGTTTCCGCTGGCCCCTACAACCTCGTTGAGTTCGATCAGGCTTCCAAGCAGGCCACGCTGGTGATCAACCCCTACTATGCTGGCAACTTCGAAGGCCAGAAGCCTTCCATCGAGAAGATCATCATCACCAAGGCTGAAGACGCCACCTGGGCTGATGCTCTCAAGACCGGCGCTTTCAACTTCTACGACACCATGACCGATGGCACCCAGATCAACCAGGCCATGGACATCATCGAAGACGAAGCCAACAAGGCTGCCCTGGGTTATGGTTTTGACTTCACCCAGTTCAACCGTCCCGGCTACGGCAAGATCATGTTCCAGTCCGACTTTGGCCCCACCCAGTTTGTCGCTGTCCGCAAGGCCATCGCTCACCTCCTCGACCGTGCCGAATTCGCCAACACCTTCTGCGCTGGCTGGGGCGGCGTGGTGAACGGACCTTATGGCACTGCCATGTGGATGTATCAGGACGCCGAGGAATGGCTCGACGAGAACCTGGACAACTATGCCTACAATCCTGATCAGGCTGTGGAACTCCTGGTCAACGACGGCTGGGTGCTCGACGAGAACGGCAACGACTACGTCGAAGGCATTCGTTACAAGAAGGTCACCGCTGAGGAAGCCGGCCAGTATGTGCACAATGTGACCCTGGACGACGGCACCATCCTCATGCCCCTGATCATCGAGTGGTCCTCCTCTGAAGGTAACTCCGTGTCCGACCTTCTGGCCGTTATGCTGGCCAATGGCGAGCAGACTGCCGCTGCCGGCGTGAAGATCAACCAGAACGTCATGACCTTCTCCGAGCTCCTCAACTATATGTATCGTGACGCTTCCCAGGGCGACAAGTACGGCGTGCCCACCTACGGCATGTTCAACCTTGCCACCAACTTCACCCCCGAATATGACCAGTCCTACAGCTTCACGCTGGATCCCGACATGGTCGCTCAGGGCTACAACACCGACTTCATCTTCGACGAGCAGCTGGATAAGCTCTCCATGGACATGGTCTACGGTGTGGAAGCTGGCGATTCCGAGACTTATCTGGATCTGTGGCAGCAGTTCATCGCTCGCTGGAACGAGCTTCTCCCCGAACTGCCCCTGTACTCCAACGTGTACGTCTCCGTGTATCCTGACTGGCTGGAGAACTACACTCAGGATTCCTACTGGGATTTCGAACAGGCCATCCTGTACGCTACCATCGCTGAATAATTCAGCTCTGGCTGGTTTATAAGTCTCCGTAATTTCAAGGGGCGGGCACCTGGGTGTTCGCCCCTTCTTTAAAAATCGCCCAATGGGACCATGTTTTGAATGCAGGGCATCCTACATCCAAAACATGGCCCGAAAGGGAGATGATCGCATAAGGAGAGGTGCCAGATGGGCAAATATATACTCAAACGATGCGGATACATAGTCATCGTGTTCCTGATTCTCTCGTTTCTCATGTATTCGCTCTATAACCTGATCCCCACCGATCCTGCAAGGCAGGAACTGGAACCCATGCGCCAGGGACTGAAGGCTGATGAGTACGAGGTGCTCTATAAGCAGACCCGTGCCCGAATGGGCCTGGACGATCCGCTGGTGGTCCGCTACCTGAGGTGGATGGGCCTGTGGAAGGACATGGACGGAACCTTCAACGGCATTGTAGAGGGGAACTTCGGATATTCCAATCTCTACAAGCGCAATGTCATTGAGGTCATTCAGGCCCCCATGGGCAATACGATTTTCATCAATATCTTCTCCACCATTGCTGCCCTTGGCATCACGATTCCTCTTGGCATCTACTGTGCCGTGCACAAGGGAAAGCGCTTTGACAGCGTCACGCAGGTGGTGACAATGCTGGGCTACTCCATCCCTGTCTATATCATTGCTCTGATTTTCATGTTCGTGTTCTGCGTTTTCTGGCGTATCTTCCCCATCATGGGGCAGAAGACGGCCGGCGCAGTGTACGCCAACGCCTGGGAAGAGTTTGTGGACATGCTCTACCATATCTGCCTGCCGGTCATCGTCATGACCTTTGGCTCCCTCGGCGGCATGACCAGATATGTCCGTTCCTCCATGATCGATGCCCTCAGCATGGATTATATCCGCACGGCCCGCGCCAAGGGTCTCAAGGAGAAGGTCGTCATCTACTCCCATGCATGGCGCAATGCCCTTCTGCCCGTCATCACCTCCATTCTCGGATGGTTCCTGGGCGTATTCAGCGGCTCGGTCATCATTGAGAACACCTTCTCCCTCAATGGCATGGGTAAGCTGTACTGGGCAGGCCTGAACAATCTGGACTTTGAACTGGTGCTTGCCATCCAGATGTTCTACTCTGTGGTTTCACTTGTCGGTTCCCTGCTCATTGACATCAGCTATGGTCTTGTGGATCCCCGTGTGCGGGTGGACAAATAAGGAGGAATGAGAACATGTCAAAGAAAAAAGGCTTCTTCCTCACCCGCTGGCTGAAGCGTGGTGTCATGGGCTCCGATCAGGAAGTACAGGACATCATGAAGGAAGAGCAGGTTCAGACACCTTTCAAGACCATGCTCAGAAACTTCCTGAGTAAGCGCACCGTGCGCGTCGGTCTCGTAGGATTCATTCTGATCTTCCTCTTTGTGCTGATCGGCCCCTACTACTGGGTGCTGGACCTGTCCGATCAGGACTCCACCCTTGTCAACCTGCCCCCGAGTCAGAACATGATGTCCATTCCCTCCGAGCTCAAGGGCAAGATCGCGGACATCGCGGCCGGCAGAACCTACGGCATCGCCGTGGACACAGACGGTCACCTTCATACCTGGGGATATACCAAGATCACAGAAAAGATCGATATCGGCAATATCCCGGACGAGGTGCAGGAAGCTGACCTTGTCATGTTTGCTGCCGGCGACGACCACGTCGTGGCCATGGATGAGAACAAGCAGCTCTATGTCTGGGGCAACACAAGGCTCCAGCAGGGCAACTTCTCCAGCGAGATGAAAAAGGGCATGAAAGACCCGGATGACCCCTCGTGGGATATCATCCAGCTGGAGGCCAGCAACCAGTTCTCCGCCGCCCTGTCCTCCGACGGCACCTT
This sequence comes from Clostridia bacterium, assembly GCA_017460395.1. Taxonomy (GTDB): domain Bacteria; phylum Bacillota; class Clostridia; order Christensenellales; family Aristaeellaceae; genus UBA2943. The sequence goes on from JAFUBA010000154.1 coordinate 100,705, forward strand.
GTACCTTTGGGGTAACACGAACCTTGCTGACATCAAGCTGCGCAAGCAGTATCAGGGCAACATTGCCAAGGTCGCCCTCACATCCAACGAGTACATCTGTCTCCTCAAGGATGGGACCGTGGCCTACACCGGCTACAAGGACAAGGGTTCCGCCTTTGCCGCCATTCCTGAGGAGCTGAGCGGAAAAACCGTGGTGGATATTGCATCCACCTCCTCCACCGTGGCAGCTGTCACCGAGGACGGTCAGGTGGTTGTCTGGGGCAATCCGAAATTCGGCGAGAACCGTATCCCTGAGCTTTCCTCGCCCGTCAAGAAGCTCTACGGCGGCAGATTCCACTATGTGGCCCTGCTGCAAAATGGCGATGTGATTTCCTGGGGATCCAATAAATATCATCAGGCAGCTGTGCCTGCATCCATTCAGCATGGTGCTGACGTGCGTGAAATCTATGTGGGCAACTTCCAGAATTACGCTGTCCTCTCAGACGGAAACACCGTCACCTGGGGCCTGAAAGGCTTCGTCCTTGGCACCGACAGTCTCGGCCGTGACATGCTCAACCGTATTGTCAACGGCGGCCGCGTCACCATGACGGTCGGCGCCATCTCGGTCATCATCGCAACCATCATCGGCGTGCTGCTGGGCGGCCTCGCCGGATACTTCGGCGGACACGCAGACATCATCATCATGCGTATCGCCGAGATCGTGGGCGGCCTTCCCTTCATCCCCTTCGCCATGATCCTCTCCGCCGTCATCGGCTCGAGACTGGATCCCACGCAGCGAATGTACCTGATCATGGTCGTGCTGGGTGTCCTCTCATGGACCGGCACCTGCCGTCTGGTGCGTGCGCAGATCCTGGCTCAGCGCGAGATGGAATATGTGACGGCCGCCAAGGCCATGGGCATCCGGGAGCGGACCATCGTGTTCCGCCACATCCTGCCCAACGTCATTTCTCTCCTTCTCGTGTCCATGACGCTGGACTTTGCCACCTGCATGCTGACCGAGTCTTCCCTTTCCTACCTGGGCTTTGGCATTCCGCTGCCCACCCCCACCTGGGGCAACCTGCTCAACGGTGCCAACAACTCCATCGTCATCCAGCAGTACTGGTGGCAGTGGGTCTTCCCGGCAGCCATCTTCGGTGTCTGCACCATCTGCATCAACATGATCGGCGATGGTCTCAGAGACGCCGTGGATCCCAAGAGTGCAGAAAGATAAGGAGGTGGAACCCATGGCATTGCTTGAACTTCAGGATCTTCATACCTTCTTTACCACCAAGCGCGGTATTGTCAAAGCGGTGAACGGCGTCTCCTACTCCGTGGAATCCGGCCGCACCCTGGGCGTCGTCGGTGAGTCCGGCTCCGGCAAGAGCGTGTCCGCCATGAGCATTCTTCAGCTTCTGGACGGCAACGGGTACATCGATTCCGGCACCATCATGTTCAACGGCCGGGATGTGAGCAAGCTCTCCAAGGCGGAGATGCGCACCATCCGCGGCAATGATATTTCCGTCATCTTCCAGGAGCCCATGACCAGCCTGAACCCTGTCTTCTCCATTGAGAAGCAGGTCTCAGAGCCCTTCATCATCCACCAGGGCCTCTCCAAGAAGGAAGCCAAGAAAAAGGTGGTGGAGATGCTGGCAGACGTGAAGATTCCGAACCCGGAAACCGTCGCCAAGCAGTATCCGCACCAGCTCTCCGGCGGTATGCGCCAGCGCGTCATGATCGCCATGGCCCTCGCCTGCCAGCCCAAGCTCCTGATCGCAGACGAACCCACCACAGCTCTGGACGTGACCATTCAGGCACAGATCCTCAAGCTCATGAATGATCTCAAGAAGGAGCACGGTACCTCCATCCTGTTCATCACCCACGACCTGGGCGTGATTGCCCAGATGGCGGATGATGTCGCCGTCATGTACTGCGGCCAGGTGGTGGAGATGGCACCTGCCCGGACGATCTTCTCAATCTCTGAATATTCCCATCCCTACACCGAGGGACTCATGGTGTCCATCCCGCGCCTGGATACGCCTGCCAACGAGCGTCTGGACGCAATCCCGGGTGCTGTGCCGCACCCTCTGGATCTGCCCAAGGGCTGCAAGTTCGGCCCGAGATGCAAGTACTGCACCAAGCGCTGCATGGAGGAAGAGCCTCAGCTGACAGAGGTTGCCCCCGGACAGCAGGTCCGCTGCTTCTATCCCAGAAAGGAGGAGCGTCATGCCAACCTTGCAAAATAACCAGAAGCCCCTTCTGAGGATCAGCAACCTCAAGCAGTATTTCCCTCTCAAAACCAAGGGCCTCTATGTAAAGGCCAACGATGGTATCACCCTGGATATTTACCAGGGCGAGACGCTGGGTCTGGTCGGCGAGTCCGGCTGCGGCAAGAGCACCTTCGGCAGAACCCTCCTTCAGCTCTACCGCCAGACGGACGGCAGAACCATGTACTACGGCAAGACTCTGGACGAGATCGCACCCAAGTATGTGGGTCAGACCATCAAGTCCCTGGACAAGCTCCGCGCAAAATACAGAGAACTGGAAAAGAAGCGGGATGCGCTCCAGAAGGAAGTCGATGCCATGCAGGATGGCAAAGACAAGTTCCAGAAGCTCAACGAGCTTAATCAGCTCAAGAAGCAGACCAACGATGCCTTCCTGGACCTGACCAACATCGTGGGCGGCCTCATCATCCAGGAGGACCTGAAGCCCGTCATGGCCGCCTTCTCCAAGGTCTATGAGGTATCTGCCCGCCAGTGTGCCCTCCTTCAGAACCTGGAGGATGCACAGCTGGATCTGGACGATGCCGCCTATGTGGCAAAGCAGGACAATGCACCTGGCTCCGCCGCAGCAAAGCAGCAGAAAGCTCAGGAGAAGGTCGACAGACTCAACGGAGAGCTCAGCAAGGTCCGCGAGGAACTGGCAGCTGCAAGGGCGGGCGTGGATGCCCTGAGAAAGCCCCTGCTTAACGACCCTGAGTTCCAGCGCCTGGAAGAGTACCGCGATGACGGTATCGACCTGGCCCGCCTCACATACAATGAGATCCGCCTTTTGCGCAGCGATCTTCAGATGATCTTCCAGGATCCCTACTCTTCCCTGAACCCCCGCATGACGGTTGGCCAGATCATCTCTGAGGGCATGATGGCCCACAAGATGTTCAAGAAGGCAGATGCCAGGCTCCAGGATGAGATCATCCGCGTCATGGAGGCTGCAGGTCTCCAGTCCTACTTCATCCATCGCTATCCGCATCAGTTCTCCGGCGGCCAGCGTCAGCGTATCGGCATCGCCCGTTCCCTGGCAGTACGCCCCAAGTTCGTGGTGTGCGACGAGGCTGTCAGCGCCCTGGACGTGTCGATCCAGAGCCAGATCATCAACCTCCTGCAGGACCTGAAGGAACAGCAGAATCTGACATATCTGTTCATCACCCACGATCTGTCGGTGGTCAAGTACATTTCCGACCGTATCGGCGTCATGTATCTGGGCAACATGGTGGAGCTCGCCTCCTCCCAGGAGATCTTCGATCACCCGATGCACCCCTATACGGAAGCCCTGATGAACGCCATCCCCACCACCGACATTGATTCCGGCAGGGAAATTCAGATCCTCGAGGGTGATATCCCGAGCCCCGTCAAGCCCCCCAAGGGCTGTAAGTTCCATACCCGCTGCAAGTACTGCACGGAGGTGTGCCAGCACGTGGAACCTGAATGGGTGGAGGCTGCGCCGAATCACTTTGTGGCATGTCATCACATGCTCAACCAGGCGGAGGAAAACAAATGATTTTCCAGGGCCGCTTTGACAGAGCCAGAAAGCTGCAGAAAGAGCAGCAGGAAGGAAAAGATCTGGCCTTTGAGAATGAGAACCTGGAAGGTCAGCTGGAGAAGAACGACACACTGGCCCTGATCCTCTCGGCGCTGCTCGTGTTTGTTCCCGCTGCACTGATTGTCCTCGGGCTCATTTCCCTGATTGGTTATTTCTTTCTTGTCAGATAACAGTTATGCGCCGGCTGTGCCGGCGCATTTTTCCTTTCTGTATACAAAACAGCCGTCCGAGTCAGATTCGCTCTTTCCCGGACGGCTGTCGTCGTCTACCTTGATGTCACACCCACGTAGATTCTCTCGGCTTTTGCCTTGTAGGTGTCTGTGTACATATACTTCCTGTCCACCGGCACACCGTTCTGGTACGTCACCAGATAGCTTTCCACCACACAGCCCGGCTGTGCCTTGCTGACGGTCTTCTGCTGATCTGTGTACGTTACATATTCGGCCTTCTTGTCCTTGATGTATTCCGGTTCGGACGGGGGATCGATCGGGGTCTCCACGGTCTCGATATCATAGCTGATGCCATCCATCCCGGCGCCATACATCCGAACAACACACGTCAGATTGGACTTCTTGGTCCTCGCCGACTGCACAGCGGCCGTGATATAGATCGGACTGGATGAGGTATTCTTGAAGACCATGTCGATCTTGTGGTTGGAATACCAGTAGACCGTGGCATCCTTGCCATAGTCGATGTAGCTCACGCTGTCGGAGTGGGGCTCCCGCTTCAATATCTCCATGCCCGAGCGGACGGCTGCCAGATAGACCGTGGTGGATGCCTGGCAGACACCGCCGCCAATGCCCTCCACATGGTCCCCGTAGGCATACTCGATGGCCGGCAGGAAGCCGTTCTTCTCCGTTCTCTGTCCCACCACGTTGTTAAAGGAGAACTGTGCGCCCGGCTGAAGGATGATGCCGCTGATCTTGGAAAAAGCGAGGCGGATGTTCTCGTTTCTGTTGTCGGTGGAGAAGGAGGCGATGGGCGTCTCTGCACTGCCCCTGAGGGCCACCGTATTCGTCTTGAGATCCTCCACGGTGACGTTCGGCTGGGTCATGGTGACCTCCAGCTCAATATCGCCCGTCTCCATGGTCGACAGATGATGGTAAATCTCTTCCTTCACCGGCTCGATATTCAGACTGCGACCGACAACCTCCTCGTTGAAGGTGAAGGGATATGTCAGGTTCGGATCAAAGGAGGCGATGGTCGCATCGGACGGCGCCCGATACACCTGGTTCGCGATCTCCTGCAGGATGCTGTCCAGCTGGGACGTATCCCCGCTGGGATTGGCCGTATAGGCCTCGTACCGCTCGATGGCGATCCGGTCCATCTCGGCCTTGCGCTCCTCCATGGTGCCCACATGGCCCTGCTGCCAGGCGGCGGCCATGGTTTCCTGAATGTCCACCTTCATGCTCAGATCGGAGGAGGAGATGGAGCGCACCAGCTGCCCCTGATAGGTCAGGGACACGGACCACGCATTGGAGCGGAGAACCGCGTTATTGTTCACCGCCTGGTACGCCTGATCCCGTGTCATCCCGCCCAGGGAGATGCCGTCCACATAGACGCCCTCCACATATCGGTCGTCATAGGGAGCCACGGCCATCTCGATGGCCTGTGCCCGGCGGTTTCGCTGCACGTTGTTGGAAATCACCATGACCACGACCGCCACCATGGCGAGGGCGCCCACGGCGCTCAAGACCTTCATCCAGACCGGCAGGCCTTTTCCCGGTGCTCTGTCCGGCTTTCTGTCGCCCTGACCTCCGGAAGACCGATTCGACTGGGGAAAATATCCCTGGAAAGGCTTTCCGGATGCTTCCGGTTTTGCCTCCTGATGATTCCTCTGGACGCTTTCCTGGGCGCCATTTCGCTGCACGCCCTGTCCCTGAGGATAACCCGGATGGTATCCCTGCTGCTGGGACGTCGGAGCAGGCGCTCCGTACCCCATATAGGTGCCCTGCATTGGCTGGGGATTCATGCTGCTCTGCCCCTGAAAGGTCTGGTTCCCCGCCATGGGCGCCTGATAGGGTGTGGCTCCCTGCCACTGCTGCGGAGGAACCTGTCCCTGCATCTGATATGCCCCGCCCATCTGCTGCTGGGGATACATCTGTGTCCCAGAAGGCTGCTGAACACGGTAGGGTCCGGATGGCTGCTGGACAGGTACCTGGGCCCCGGAGAGCTGCTGGACACGGTAAGGCCCGGACGGCTGCTGTACGGGTGCCTGCGGTCCGGATGTCTGTTGGACGCGGTAAGGCCCGGACGGTTGCTGCACGGGCACCTGGGCTCCAGATGTCTGCTGTACCCGATAGGCGCCGGACATCAGCTGGACAGGTACCTGCGCACCGGACGTCTGCTGTACCCGATAGGCTCCAGACTGCTGCTGCACGGGCACCTGTGGCCCGGATGTCTGCTGTACCCGATAGGCGCCGGACGGCTGCTGCACGGGCACCTGCGCACCCGACGACTGCTGCACCCGATAGGCACCCGACGGCTGCTGCACGGGCACCTGCGGCCCGGATGTCTGCTGTACCCGATAGGCACCGGACGGCTGCTGCACGGGCACCTGCGGCCCGGATGTCTGCTGTACGGGTGCCTGCGCACCCGTCTGAAGGGATTCAGACGCAGCAGATGCCGCTTCCTGTGCCTGTGGCTCTTCAGTGACCTGCTGTACATATTTTGCACTTCTACGGCGTCTCACGACCGCCGGTCCCTGGTCCTGCATCCGCTGCACCTCCCTTCTCTTCTCTCAAGGAAATCCATTTGTATGTATACTGTCATTGTTCCGTTGCTTTCCTGTGCATCTCCCGCACAGCTTCCATGAGACATGTCACATCCGCCTCAATCCCGGCCCATTCATCCGACATGGCCCCGATGAGCCCATGCTTGCCGTCATGTGGCATGTGAAAATCACTGCCGCCCGTCACGAGCAGGCCAAGCGTCCTGGCCATATGCTCCAGACCGTCGAAACCGCCTGCTGCGGCAGATGGATGATACACCTCCAGGCCCATTAAGCCAAGACCCTGCCACTTTTTTATCAGGCTCAAAAGCTGTTCGTCCGGAAGCTTCAGCTCCCTGGGATGGGCGATCACCGGCACAAAACCGCTTTTCAGAATCAGAGGAAGCGCTTCCTCCATGCTCAGCCGCTCGCAGGGCACATAGGCGGGGCCATGCTCCCCAAGAAACTGCTCGAAGGCAGCCTGCATGTTCTTTACGTATCCTGCCCGAACCAGCGCCCTTGCCAGGTGCGGCCGCCCGATGGTGGCATGGCTGCCGCCCTCCCGCCGCCGCTTTTTGATAAGCGCCGGAAAATCCAGGGGCATCCCGAGTGCTTCCAGCTTTCTCGCCATCTCCCTTGCCCGGACAACCCTCTTTTCCTCCAGATCCTCCACGGCCCGCCGAAGTGCCGGCGCTGGCGCCGTGCCGTAGGCCAGCAGGTGCAGGCCCGGCATGTCCCTGAGGCTCAGTTCCACACCCGGCAGCACCGGGATCACCTTGTCTTCCTCCCTCAGGCTGTCGGTCCCATAGAAGGTATCATGATCCGTGATCGCCATCCACTGAACGCCCGCCTGCCTGGCCTCCCAGACCAGGAGCTCCGGCGACATGACGCCGTCGCTGGCCGTGGAATGCATGTGAAAATCAGCGCGCATCATTTGAAGCTGTCTCCTGGTACAAAGCCTTCCGGCAACTGGGGCCGGTCCGCCATCTGGCGCTTCTTCTTCTCCCTCGCCCTTTTTTCTTCCGGCGTCTCCTCCGGAATCTGCGGTGCCGGACGCGGCCGGTCCAGGTCCATCTCCTGGGAAGCTTCCCTTCCCTCCATGATGGCCACGAATTCCTGCCGTCCGACAGTCTCCTCCCTGAGAAGCACGTCCACGAGCCTCAGGAGAGTCTCCCGCTGCTCCTCGATCAGCTGGCGTGCCCTTGCGTAGCATGCGTCCAGCAGCTGCTTGACCTCCGCATCGATGACCTGTGCCGTCTCCTCAGAGTACTCCCTCGTCTGCCCAAACTCCATGCCCACGAAGACCTCTTCGTCGCTGGCCGTGTACAGGGTGCCGAGACGGTCGCTCATGCCGTAGCGTGTGACCATCTGCCGGCAGAGATTGTTTGCATGCTTGAGGTCCGAGGAAGAGCCGGTGTACATTTCGCCGAGGATGACCTCCTCCGCGGCATGACCGCCGAGCGCCATGACCACCATGGCCAGCATGCGTGTCCGGGAGAGATTGTCATGCTCCTCATCCGGCAGCGACAGCGTGTGCCCGGCGCTCTGGCCGCGCGGCACGATGGTCACCAGATGCACCTCGTCGCAGCCCGCCGTAAAGTGGCCCACGATCGCGTGCCCGCTCTCGTGCACGGCCACCAGCCGCCGGTCCTCCTCATTCACCTTGTGGCTCCGCTTTTCCGGGCCCATCTGCACCCGGGCGATGGCGTCCACCAGCATCTGGTGGCTGATCTTCTTTGCCCGGGCCCGGGCGGCCAGGATCGCCGCCTCGTTCATCACATTTTCAAGATCTGCGCCGCTGGCATAGGGCATGCGCTTGGCGATGTTTTCAAGATCCACGTCCGAATCCAGCGGTTTTCCCCTGGCATGGACCTTGAGGATCTCTACGCGGCCGCTGTGGTCCGGGAAGTTCACCGTCACCTGCCGGTCAAAGCGCCCGGGGCGCATGAGCGCCGGATCCAGAATATCCCTGCGGTTGGTGGCCGCCATGACGATGACGCCCTCGTTGCCCACAAAGCCGTCCATCTCCACGAGAAGCTGGTTGAGGGTCTGCTCCCGCTCGTCGTGTCCGCCGCCAAGGCCTGCGCCGCGCTTTCTGCCGACGGCATCGATCTCATCTATAAAGACGATGGACGGCGCCATTTTCTTCGCCTGGTCAAACAGGTCCCTTACACGGCTCGCGCCGACGCCCACATACATCTCCACAAAGTCAGAACCCGAGATGGAGAAGAACGGAACCTCCGCCTCACCGGCCACGGCCTTGGCCAGCAGTG
>JAFUBA010000155.1 GCA_017460395.1 Clostridia bacterium
ATGACGAAGGGGTTCCACCTGTTCCCATCCCGAACACAGAAGTTAAGCCCTTCAGTGCCGAAAGTACTTGGCTGGAGACGGCCCGGGAGGATAGGTCACTGCCGGATTCAAATAAAGCCTGCCTGACGGCAGGTTTTTTGTGCTGTGATCATACCGAGTGTAATGCCAAAAGCATATCTGAAGTGTGTGTTGCCATCCTATCCTCAGGCAACAGCCAACCATTGAATAGCGCGCAAAGCAAAACAGACAGCCCATGCGGACTGTCTGTTTTCGTCATTCTTTTCGGACCCACAGAGCCGGCCGGATCCCATTGGTGGGGCAGGAGATGTCAAAGTAGTCATAGTAGCCACCGTCGATGGTCACCGTGCACGCGTGATGCTGCTTCTGTCCGGGGGTACGGAGCCACCAGGGACAGGCACCGCGCTTGACACGCACGCCCTGAGCCTTGGTATAGGGCGTGGGTTCACAGATTCGGTCCTTCTTGGTCGGAAGGTAGGTCTCCAGTTCCTCAAAACTCAGGAGGAACACATAGTCTTCCGTATCATTGCCGCTCTTGGATTTATAGTTCCGCTTCCTCGGCTGCTGATTGAGTGTCAGCAGGATCCGGTCCTTTTCTTCCTCGGAGAAGGCACTTCCGTAAAAGGTCTCATTGAGGAAGGTGCGCACGGTACTGGTCTCATAGGTGGTATTGTTGTTGTATTTCAGGTTGTAGCGCTGACAGTCGAGGGCGTATCTTGAGAGCAGGAAGAGACTGCCGTCCTTCTCATCGAGGATCAGCCACTCAATGGGCTCCCGCCCGTTGGAGGTGTCGCCGTCCTGTTCCCAGGTGCCAAGCAGCATACTGTCGGCCAGAGACGATGCGGTGGAGATGATCAGAAGAAAAAGCAGAAGCAAAGAACAGATGCGCCAAAACAGAGATGATTTCATGCGCGAGGACCGTCCTTCCCGGAATGTGATGGGGCCATTATACCTTCGGTTTTCCATTTGCACCAGCACAATGTGTCTAAAATCGGTCCGTCTGCCGTTCGCAGTGAGAAACACCCATATCTTGAGATTGCAACTTTCTTTCGGTTCGATAGAATGATATGGACACCTGTACACGTGGCGGACTCGAACGGAGGGGATGCGGGATGCATAAGAATCTGGCGGCCGTGCTGACCGGATTGTGTTTGGTCTTCTGTCTTTTGGTATTTTCGCCTCTGGCATCACCGGCCCTTGCGGAGGAAGCTGCTGAAATCCCTGAGGAATCCATGGGAACGGTGACCGAGATTGCCTATATCCAGAAATATGGGAATCTCGTCCTGTCCATCTCCGGGACAGAACTTCAGGACCAGGGGTTTGCCTACGGCGATATCGTGACCGTGCACGTGGGAGACCAGGACTTCCTCATGCCCATCGCTTCCGACTACTCGGACGTGGACCAGGGGGAGATGGTGCTCCGGATGCAGGTGCAGGAGGACCTGGACCTGGATTTCGTGGTGGTGGCCGTCAATATGGGGGACTTTGCAACTCAGGCGGGGATCGCCACCAGGAGCATCATGGAGGAGGCCCCGGGCTATCTCTGGACCTATTCGGAGGATCTGGAGCAGCCGGTCAGCGTGTCCATCGAGATGAACGAGGCCGGCGGCTACTATGACCAGTGGCTCATGCGCCAGCTGGTGAGGACCAACCACCGGGAAGACTATGAGGGGCTTTCGGACGCGGAATATGCAAACTTCCGGGAGATCACGGCAGGCAATATCGGGGCGGGAAAACTCTACAGGTCCTCGTCTCCCATCAACCCGTCGCTGAACAGAAACCAGGAGGCGGACGCTGCTGCGCGGGAAGCCCGGATCAACACGGTGCTGAATCTTGCGGATTTTACAGAGGACATGGCCAGCTACGAGGGGTATCAGGATTCCTACTATGCAACCCTTGACGTGATGGCCCTGAACCTTGGCATCGACTCGAAGGACCCGGAGTTCCAGAGGAGTCTGGCCGACGGGATCCGCTTTCTCAACAGCGGCGAAACGCCCTTCCTGATCCACTGCAACGAGGGGAAGGACCGTTCCGGCTTCGTGTGTGCCATCCTGGAGTGCCTCATGGGCGCGACCCTCGATGAGGTCGTGGATGATTACATGCTGACGTACTATAACTACTACAGTGTGGAAATGGGCAGTGAGCAGTGGGAGGCCATCGCCAGAAGCAATGTGCTGAAGATCCTGAGCAGTACCTTCCAGGAGGAAGAGCTCACAGACGATATCCTGGCCATCAGCGCCGAGGAGTACCTGGAGAGCATCGGCGTGAGCGTGGAGGACATCGTGGGCCTCAAGACGCGCCTGGAGGAAGAGGAATAACAGAAATCATGGATGCTGACCCGATCCCGGGCCGGCGTTTTTTGTGTGTTCGAAAAAACGTGTTCACCAGGTTTTCACATGGATTTCACATAACCATCATATAGCCTTCCGGCACTCCACAAAGGAGCGGCATATCATCTGCCCGGGTATCCCTCCGATTCAGGATACCCAAAGCATGGAAACTGAGGTGACTGTGATGACAGCTGCTGAGATAGATCGCACCGCGCGCGGCGCAGAGAAAAAGAGAAAGAAGAAAAAGCATCGCCTTCGGCGCCTGATTCTGTGGCTCCTGCTGATCCTGCTGATCGCAGGCGGCGGGTACCTCGGGTATACACGGCTCAGGGAAGACTATACCGTGACCTATGACGGATATACCGCAAGCCGCGGCACCATCTCCAATTCCCTCTCCTTCAGCGGCTCCCTGTCCCTGATCGACAATCAGACGTACACATCCTCCCAGAGCGCTACGGTCCGCGCGGTTTATGTGCAGGCGGGCGATCAGGTGAAGGCGGGCGACCGCCTGGTCCGGCTCTCCACCGGGGAGATTCTGGAGGCAGACTTTGACGGGCGTGTGAACCGGGTCGATGTGGAGAAGGGGGATCAGGTCAAGAGCGGCGCGAACCTCGTGCAGGTGGCGGACTTTCAGCACCTGAAGGCGTCGCTGAGGGTGGATGAGTACGATATCGCCTCCGTCCACGTGGGCGACCGGTGCGTCGTGTACGCCACGGCGACGGGCCGCCAGTTCCCCTCCAGTATCTCGGCCATCGACTATATCTCCGCCTCCCAGGGATCGGTGGCGTACTATACGGCCACCGTCTATGTGGACATGGGGGACGCGGACAACGTCTATCCAGGCATGCAGGTGACCATCAGCGTACCCAAGGAGGAGGCGGCCGACGTCGTGATCCTCAAGATGGATGCACTGTCCTTCTCCGATACCAACAGCGCCTTTGTGTATATGCAGGATGAGGGCGGGGAGATGCAGCGTGTGCCCCTGAAGGTCGGCGTGTCCAACGGCAATTACGTGGAGATCACGGAGGGCCTGAGTGAGGGCGATACGGTCTATGCAGTGGCGGCCAAGAAGGAGGAAGCAGGCGGCCTTTCTGGGCTCCTCAGCGGCGTGTTCGGCGGCACCAGGGTCAATGGAACCGGTGCGCAGCGGACGCAGAACTGGGGCGGCGGCAATAACAACACGCGCAATAACGGTAACACGCCGAGGAGGTAGGATATGGCGCAGGGTGACTTTTTCCTCATGGAGGGGATCGACAAGGATTACCGCATGGGGGATGAGACGGTCCATATCCTGAAGAATGTGAACCTCTCCCTGGAGGAGGGCGAGTACCTGTCGATCCTGGGTCCATCCGGCAGCGGCAAGTCCACCCTCATGAACCTGATCGGGTGCCTCGATACCCCGACGAGGGGAAGATATGTCCTCAGGGGCCGCGAGATCGCGGAGATGAATGCAGGGGAGCTTGCAGACGTCCGGGGACGGGAGATCGGGTTTATCTTCCAGAATTCCCAGCTGCTTCAGCGCATGAGTGCCCTGAAGAACGTGGAGCTGCCCCTCGTGTACGCTGGCGTCAGCCCGCGGGAGCGCAGGAGGCGCGCCGAGGACATGCTGGCCCGGGTCGGCCTCCAGGACCGAATGGACCATATGCCCAATCAGCTCTCCGGCGGCCAGCAGCAGAGGGTCGCGATCGCGAGGGCACTGGTGGGCAATCCGGCCATGCTCCTGGCAGATGAGCCCACGGGCGCCCTGGACCAGAAGACGGGACTTCAGATCATGGAACTGTTTGACACCATCTCCCGGGAGGGAAGAACGATCATCATGATCACCCATGATCAGCACATCGCCTCCTATGCAAGGCGCATTGTCCGGATCATCGACGGGGTCCTGGAGGAGGGAGGGGACACGACGGATGCGTAAGCTAATCGGGAATATCATCATGATCTTTGAGTGCATCCGGATGAGCCTGGAGCAGATCCGGGGCAACAAGGTCCGCTCGTTTCTGACGCTGCTTGGCATCATGATCGGCGTGACCGCGGTCATCACACTGATTTCCACGGTCTCAGGCGTCTCAGGCTCTCTCACATCCTCCTTTACCAGCATGGGCGCCGGGACCCTGACGGTGTCGGTCTCCGGCAGCGATCTGAAAAGCGGTCTCACCCAGGAGGACCTGGACGAGCTCGCAGCGCTTGACAGCGTCCGGGGCATCGTGCCCAATGTCAGCGGCACGGCCCAGATCTCCTACGGCGGAAAGACCCAGTCCAGGGTGACGATCAGCGGAAAGAGTGCGTACTACTTTTTTCTCCAGGAGGACCTGAAAACGCGCGGGAGGAACCTCAACAGCATCGATGACACCAACGTGAGCTTTGTGTGCATGATGAGCCAGAACATGGTGGATACGTTCTTCTTTGGCGTGGATCCCCTCGGGGAGACGGTCTTCATCGCCGGCATGCCCTTTGTGGTGGTGGGACTCTACGGAGAGGACAAGGGGAGCGGTGTGGCGGGGATGTTCTCGTCCAGTCCCGACTTTCTCATCCCCTATACCACCGCGCTCAAGATGAACAACCAGAACGCCGTGACCAGCTTCACCGTGTACCTGACCGAGGGCACGGAATCGGAGGAGGCCTCCCAGGAGCTGGAGAACAGCATGGATGCGATGTTCTCCTGGGAGGAGGACTGTTTCACCATCACGACGATGTCCACGATCGAGGAGACCATGGCCACCATGACCCAGATGATGACCACCCTTCTGGCCGGCATCGCCAGCATAGCCCTGGTGGTCGGCGGCATCGGCATCATGAACATGATGCTCACCACCGTCACCGAGCGCACCCAGGAGATCGGCATCAAGATGGCCCTGGGCGCCAGACAGTGGCAGATCCAGGTCCAGTTTCTGATCGAGTCCTTTCTGCTGTCCATGTTCGGCGGCATCCTGGGTGTCGTGTTCGGATTGTTTCTGTCCTATGTGCTCTGCAGCGTGATGGGCACAGAGTTCGTGTTTTCCATGGGCGCCGTGGTGCTGGGGGTCTCCTTCTCTGCGGCCGTGGGCATCCTCTTTGGCTGGGCCCCGGCGAGAAAGGCCTCCAGGCTGAACCCCATCGACGCCCTGCGGTCGATCTGAAGGATCCGGCCGCACGGAAGGAGAGTTCACATGCATATACATCACATCAGCATCCGCATGGCAGCTATCTGCCTCGCGGCCCTCTGCCTTGTATCCGGCGCCCAGGCTTCGATCCTGACCCTTCAGGGGGAGATCGTGCCCAGCAGGACGGCGGAGGTCTACGCGCCCATCGGGGGCGTGGTGGAGGAGGTGCTGGCCGAGGAGGGCCAGGCGGCAGGAACAGAGACTCCGCTCTACCGCCTCCGGACAGAGAAGGTCTATGCGCCGGAGAGCGGGACGGTGACCGGGATCTTTGCGCAGCCGGGCGACCTTGCATCCAATGTGGAGCAGCGCTACGGCGCCCTTCTGTATCTTGAGGAAGACTGGCTCTATACCGTCTCAGCCTCCACCGATACCGCCGCCAACTCCACGGAGATGAAGCTCATCCACGTGGGTGAAATTGTCTACCTCGTGTGCAGGACCAACGCGGCCCGCAACGGTGAGGGTGTGGTGACGGCGGTCAGCGGCACGGGCTACACCGTGGAGGTGTCGGAAGGCAACTTCATGCCCGGGGATTCCGTCGCCATCTACCGGGATGAGCAGCGCACCACGGCCCAGAAGATCGGCCAGGGCACGGTGTCCAGGCGAAGCCCGACGGCCATCACGGGCTCGGGCAGCTTGGCTGTCCTCCGCGTGAAGGACGGCGACCACGTCAGCAAGGGCGATGTGCTCCTGGAGACGCTGGACGGTGCCTTCGACGGGTTCTACATGTCGGGGAGTGAGATCACCTCCGGCACGGACGGCGTGATCGCAGCCCTGCGGCTCTCCCAGGGCGCCTCTGTCCAGAAGGGCAGCGTGGTGGCACAGCTGTACCCATCGGGCGCCATGCGCGTGGAGGCGAGCCTCCCGGAGGATGACTACAGAAGGCTGGCGACCGGGCAGGAGGTCACGGTGGCCCTGTCCTCCGATGAGGACGTGACCTTCCCCGGCATCGTGACCATGATTTCCCTGACCCCCACGGGGGATGCAGGGGACACGGCGTACCGGGTGCTGGTGGACTTTGCGGAGGGCCAGGACCTGAGCGTCCTCTCCTACGGCATGTCGGTCCTGGTGATGGAACAGCAGGACGAGGATGAACCGGAGACGGAAGAACCAGAGGAAGAAGCGCCACAGGAGGAACCATCGAGGGAAGACAGCGGCCGCGAGACCCGGAGAAACGATGGCGCCTTGGGCACAGAGGACGGGGAGAGGCAGAACAGGAGAAGAAACCCGCAGGGCGATGAAGTGCCCTCGGGCGAATGGCAGAGGAACAGAAACGGTCAGCAGGAAACGGAGTCTGCGGACGATACGGTGCCGGCGGAAGAGCCCCAGGAAGACCAGGGCACAAACCGGAACGAGCGCCAGATCCAGGTCCAGGTACAGAACCGGGAGGGTGATGGCGAATGAGAATCGCAGCATGGCTGATCTGTGCAATGATGCTGCTCACCTGCCTGCTGCCGGGTGCGCTCGCCGAGGATGCGCAGGACGTGCCGGAAGGGCCTGACACGGCGGTGACAGCCACGGACACGCCCTCGCCCACGGATACGCCGGCGCCTACGGATGCCCCCACGGAGGCACCGACCGAGGCGCCCACAGAGGCTCCGACGGCATCCCCGACAGCCACTCCAACGGAGGAGCCGACGGCAGCACCGACAGAAGCACCGACAGACACACCAATAGAAGAGCCGACAGAAAAGCCGACAGATGCGCCAACGCAGGAACCGACAGCGGAACCCACAGATGAGCCCACGGCGGAACCGACCGACGTGCCTGTGTGGCAGCTCTCCCTGAGCCTGGAGGGCGCGGTGCAGGACAGGGAGGATCCGACCCTCTTTCACGTGACGCTGAAGGCCGGGGAGCGCTACCGCCTGGCCTGGACGGACAGCCCGGCCGGGCAATACCGCGTGATTCTCTCACAGCGGGACCGGGAGGCAGGCTTTGAGACGGGTGCACCGTATCTGATGATCACCCCCGACATGTTCCCCCTCGAGGAGCCGGAGGCCAGGATCACGGTGACCGGGACGCTGGACGGACAGACGGTGGCGACTGGCAGCATGAAGCTGCAGATCGTCTTTGAGGCGGAAGAGCCCGGGGAGACGCCCGCGCCCACGGAAGATGGGCCGGATGATCCGGAGGAGCCGCAGCCCACGGAGGCGGCAGACCCGACGGACACACCCGAGCCGACAGCGCCTCCCGCGGAGGAGACTGCCGATCCAGGTGATGAACCGGACGGTACGCCCGCACCTTCGGAGACGAAGACGCCGGAGGCAACGGAGACGCCGGATGCCGGGGAGACTTTGGCGCCGGACCCGGATGAGACTTCGGATCCGGAACCTACGGAAACCCCGGAGCCTGAGGCGACACAGACGCCGGACCAGACGGAGACACCGGAACCTGAGATGACGGAAACCCCGGTGCCAGAGGTGACGGAAACCCCGGAACCGGACGTGACACCGATCCCGGAATCTGAGCCCACCGAGGAGCCTGAGGACGAGCGGGACAGAGACGGCAGGGGCGGAAGCGGGAGAAACGGCCCCTCAAAGGGAAATGGCGGCAAGAGCGCCGCGCCCAAGAGCGACAAGGGCAGCACCGGGCTTCAGGTGACGGCCGGCAAGGCCCTGACGGGCAGTCACGCGCGCGGCAGCGGCGAGGTCAGCATGGACGGCACCGTATCCCTGGCCCTCGAGGCAGATGCCGGGCGGATGACCCGACTCACCCTGGCGGAGACAGAGCTTTCCATCGACTGCGACGGGACTGAATTCACGGCCGGGATCGAGGACGGGACGATGGAGCTGCGGGCGGCGGAGGAGAGCACCTTCCGGGTGAATCTCTATGACCTCAATACGCTCGCGCGCAGCGGCACCGACACGCTGCGCCTTGTGTGGGGCGACGAGACGGCCTCCCTGGATGCAGATCTTCAGCTGGACGGCCGGGTCTGGGGAAGTCTGAGGGCCATGGGATACGTCTCGCGGGACGTGAGCCTCCGGGTATCGCCGGACGGAGAGATCCTGGCCGAGGTGGACGGCAGCGTCTATCTCCTGCAGGGAAGCGAACTGGAAATGCTTAAATAAAACAAGTGAGAAAGAAGGGGAGAGAGGATGGCACGGACATGGAGAAGGGCGGCCGTTGTGCTGCTTCTCTCCCTATTCTATATGACCTGTGCCAGCGCAGATGACCTGAGGGCCAGCGTTTCGGCGGAATCGGTGCTGCAGGTCCTGAGCCCATCAAGCGGGGTCCTGGAGCGCATCGAACTCGAGGAGGGACAGCGCGCGCAGGCCGGGACCGTGGCAGCCACGTTCCGGACCGAGCGGATCTTTTCGCCCATCTCCGGCCGGGTGATCTTCGTGCATGCCGGGGAAGGCGATCTTCTCCTGGATACGGATGCGGCCATCACCCTGTCGCCCACCAGCCGCTACCTCATCTACGGGACCGTGTCTGGGACGGCCACGACGCCGGAGGATGCCCTCGTGCATGCGGGGGAGGAGCTCTGGATCGAGTGCACGGCAGACGGGACCCACAGGGCCGTGGGCATTGTGCGGAGCGTCAGCGGCGACACGTTCCAGGTCGACGCCACGGGCGGCGAGCTCTACATCGGGGAGACGGTGTACCTTCTGCGTCAGGACGGCGACAGCAGGACCCGGATCGGCCGGGGCACCGTGGTGTCCCAGGATCCCGTGGAGCTGAGCAGCGCCGGGCGTGTTTTGCGCCTGCGGGTGCAGGAGGGCGACGAGGTGGAGCGGGGCCAGTGGCTCATGACGGTGGCAGAGGATCAGCCGGAGGTGCTGATCCCGGAGGACGGCATCGTGCAGAAAGTGTATGTATCAGGCGGCGCATCGGTGAAGACGGGCGATCCCCTCTTTGACATCGCCTGCGGAAGGGTCCTGACCGCAGAAGACCCGGAGGAGCGGATCCATCCCGGCCAGACGCTCTACTATGCGCTCACGAACGGGGAGGACCGGGAGACCTGGCACCCATGCATTGCGGAAACTTCTCTCCTTCGCCCGGACGGCGTGCGGGTGTGGACACTCAGGCCCGGGGGCGACCGAAGCGACTTTGACCTTCTGCCCCTCGGCTTTCACGTCCTGGTGTCGGAGGAGCCGGAGGAATGAGCACCCAGTGGGTGCTTTTTTTGTGATCTCATAATTAGGTATAACTAACATTCGGCTTAAAATTGACAAGGCATGTCCTATTCGGTAGACTTTTGACAATTGAAGCTATTTCTATGAATCTATGCAGTTTTCATATGCCGCCCGGCGGCAGGGAACAAAACGAAAGATGAGGTGGGCATCATGACCATACAGGATATGGTTCGCGTCCTCAATGCACGGGTGCTTCTGGGGGAGGACAAGCTGGATACGCCGGTGTACACGGCCTGCTGCTCCGATCTGATGAGCGATGTGCTGGCCTTTGTGGATGAAAAGACCGTGCTGATCACCGGGCTGACCAACCCCCATGTCGTGCGCACCAGCGAGATGCTGGATCTCAAGTGCCTGGTGTTCGTGCGCGGCAAGGTGCCCTCGGAGGATATCCTGGAGAGCGCAGAAGAACAGGGCCTGGTGGTCATCACCACCAAGGCGACGGCCTTCACGGCCTGCGGGCTCCTCTACCAGGAGGGCCTGAGGGGCGTGCCGGTGCCCCTGGAGTGGGACTCGGATGACAAATAACGCAAAGAAGAAGGGGGACGCAATGCCATGGATGCCCTGATTCGGCAGACATATCCCGTGGCCAGCGCGGACTATACCAGCGCGGGGCAGGCAAGCGGGGACATCAAGAGAAGACTCAAAAAGCTCGGCATCGGCGGCGATGTCCTGAGGCGTGTGTCGGTGGCTTCCTACGAGGTGGAGCTGAACCTGGTGATCCACTCCCTCGGCGGGGAGCTGACGCTCAGCGTGTACCCGGAGTATGTGGAGCTGGTATCCAGGGACGTGGGGCCCGGCATCCCGGACCTGTCCCTTGCCATGCGGGAGGGCTGGTCCACGGCCAGCGATGAGGCGAGATCCCTGGGCTTCGGCGCCGGCATGGGCCTGCCCAACATGAAGCGCAATGCCAGCGACTTTGAGATCAAAAGCGAGGTCGGCGTCGGGACGGAAATCACCATGAAGTTCAATCTCGCATGAAGCCCGGCATACATCCAGGAGATAAGAGGTGATGGATCATGGAGGCGATACGGTATCATTCCGTTCGGCTGGACAAGGACCGGTGCCGGGGCTGCACCAACTGTCTGACGCAGTGCCCCACGGAAGCCATCAGGGTCCGGGGCGGCAGGGCGCATATCCTTGACACCCTGTGCATCGACTGCGGAGAGTGCATCCGCATCTGTGACTATCATGCCAAGGTGGCCGAGACGGACAGCCTGGAGGACATCAGGAAGTTCAAGTACTCGATTGCCCTGCCGGCACCCTCGCTCTACGGCCAGTTCCGGAATCTGAGAAACCCGGTGTACGTGCTGGAGGCGCTCAGGGCCATCGGGTTTGACGACGTGTTCGAGGTGGCGCGGGGCGCGGACGTGGTGACGCGGGCGATCCGGGAGCGGATGCGGGACACGAGCCTTCCCAGGCCCATGATCTCCTCCGCCTGTCCTGCCGTCGTGCGCCTCATCCAGGTGCGCTTCCCGGACCTTCTGGACCACGTGGTGGATGTGCGCCAGCCCATGGAGGTGGCGGCCAGCATTGCAAGGGCCGAGTTCTGTAAAGCGCACGGGTGCCGCCCGGAGGAGGTGGGATGCTTTTTCATCACGCCCTGCCCGGCCAAGATGACGGCCATCCGCAGCCCGCTCGGGCAGGCAAAGTCCGAGCTCAACGGGGCCATCTCCATGACGGACATCTACGGGCTTATCCTCCCGCACATGGACGCCATGATGAAGAATCCGGACTTCCGTCCCTCCACCCGATACGGCGTGGGCTGGGCCATGAGCAACGGGGAGGCCAACGCGGTGTGCCCCCAGAGCAGCCTGAGCGTGGACGGAATCACCAATGTCATAGGGGTTCTGGAGGAGCTTGAGAACGATAAGCTCCAGGACCTGGAGTTCCTTGAGGGCAATGCATGCATCGGCGGGTGTGTCGGCGGGTGCCTGACCTTTGAAAATAACTATGTGGCCAAGGCCGCCATCCGAAAAATGGTGACCGCCATGCCGGACGTGCACCCCGACCAGGACGTGCCGGTGAACATGCTCACCAAGTATCCCATGAAAAACGATGTGCCCTTCCGGCCCAATGACGCCATGAAGCTGGATGATAACCTTTTGGTGGCCATGCAGATGATGAACCGGATGAATGAGATCATGGAGCGCCTGCCCGGCTATGACTGCGGCTCCTGCGGTTCGCCCACCTGCAAGACCTTTGCCGAGGACATCGTGCGGGGCCACTGCAACGAGATGGACTGCATCCATGTGATGCGGGACAAGCTGAAGGTCATGGCTCAGGAGATGGTGGCCCTGGCCCAGACAAGGCGTGAATAACGCACATGGAATGTGCCACATTCCATGTGCAATATCAAAAAAACAACCAATCGGAGGAGAAGAAGATGACGGTCTCAGAAGTCAGGGAGCTGATCCAGGGGGAAAGCCTGACCCCGGAGGTCCCGGAGGAGAAAGAGGTGCTCTGCGGGTATGCGTGTGACCTGCTCAGCTGGGTCATGGCCCACGGGGACGAGGGCATGGCCTGGGTGACGGTGCAGACCCACCTGAACGTGGTGGCGGTGGCGGTCCTCTCGGACATGGCCTGCATCATCCTGCCGGAGGGCATCCGCATGGAGGAAGAAAGCCTCAAGAAGGCGACGGGGGAGGGCATGTGCGTACTGACCTCGCCGCTTACCACCTATGAGATCTGCTTTCGGCTGATGACATCGGGCATACCGCCCCATGTCCAGTGATGCAGTGAGAGATAAATATGGAAACTTTATTTTGCGATCTTCACATGCATTCCTGTCTCTCCCCCTGCGGGGATGACGACATGACGCCGGCGAACCTGTGCGGGATGGCGGCGGTGAAGGGCCTTGACATGATTGCCCTGACGGACCATAACGCGGCGGGCAATCTGCCGGCGGCAAAGGCCTGCTGCGATGCCTACGGGCTGCTGCTGATCCCGGGGATGGAGATCACCACCCGGGAGGAGGTCCACATGCTGGGGTATTTCCCGGACGTGGAGACGGCCGTGGCCTTCGGGGAGATGCTGAGAGAGCACCTGCCAAAAAAGAAGAATAAACCGGGACTCTTTGGCAACCAGAAGATCATGAACGAGGACGATGAGCAGATCGGCGAGGAGGAAGCCCTGCTGATCGGCGCCACGGACCTGACGCTGAAGGACGCGGCGAAGGCCGTGCGGGCGTTTCAGGGGGTTCCGGTCCCGGCGCACATCAACCGCGGGTCCAACGGGCTCCTGGTGAATCTTGGCTTCATGCCGGAGGACATTGACTTTCCCACGGTGGAGGTCTGGCGGGATCTGCCCTGCACCCACTCGGCGCAGGCAGGGAGACTCGTCCTCCACTCCTCGGATGCCCACTATCTCGGGGACATCCTGGAGCGGGAGATCACCCTGGATCTGGAGGAAAAGAGTGTCGCAGCGTTCCTCAAAAAGATACGGGAAGGAAAAACTTCTCAGGAATCTTTTTCGAAGGTCCGCAGCGCATAGAAAGGATGGCCGGGAAAGAGGCAGTTTGCACAATCTTTCCCCAAAATCGCGATATAGCCGTTATATCGAAAATCATATGTTAGGATTGACTAACAATCCCGGGCGTGGATATAATCGACTTTGTGAAATTTTCGACAATGTTCCCTCTTGACTCAGGGAGGGTTGCCGAATGAGAGAGCGGGCCCATGCCTGCTCAGGAAATCAGGAGGAGGAAGAGCCATCCATGAGCCAGATGGACAGCAACAAGTACGAAGAGCTGCGCAAGCTGATTGAGGCGCACAAGGACTGGCCGGGCGCACTGATGCCCGTGCTCCAGGGTGCCCAGGAAATCTTCGGCTGCGTGCCCGAGGACGTGCAGAAGATCATCGCAGAAGGCCTGGGCGTAACCCTGAGCGAGGTGTACGGCGTCGCCACATTCTATGCCCAGTTCTCCCTGCAGCCCAAGGGCGAGTACGTGATCAGCGTGTGCCTGGGCACGGCCTGCTACGTGAAGGGCAGCCAGAGCGTCCTGGACAAACTCAGCGAGGTCCTGCAGATCCCGGTGGGCAGCACCACCGCCGACGGCAAGTTCACCCTTCAGGCCACCCGCTGCCTGGGTGCCTGCGGTCTTGCCCCCGTCATGACGATCAACTCTGACGTCTACGGCCGTCTGACGCCCGACCAGGTGCCGGGCATCATCGCCAAGTACAGGGAAGCCCAGGCAGAATAAGTAGCTGCGGCGCGGGATAGAAGGAAATCACGGATATGTGACTCGGGACCGTAAGAAAGCGTGGGATTTTCCATGAAGGAAATTGCACTGCATCTTCTGGACATCGTGCAGAATTCCGTCACGGCCGGTGCAAAGCGGGTGGAGATCGGCTTTGTGCTGGAGGAAGGCGGAAAACTGACCATGTCCGTGCGGGATGACGGAAAGGGCATGAGCCCGGAGATGGCAGAGAGGGTACGCAGTCCCTTTGTGACCACCAGAACCACCCGCAGGGTGGGCCTTGGCATTCCGCTGCTCATGCAGAACACCATGCTGACGGGCGGACATGTGGAGCTGGAGTCGGAGGAAGGCAAGGGCACGGAAATCCGGGCCATCTTCATGACGGACTCCATTGACTGCCTGCCCCTGGGGGACCTTTCCTCCACCATGGCAAGCCTCATCATGGGAAACCCGGATGCACCGGAATTCATTCTCACCTGCAAAAGCCCCCGGGGCGAAATGCAGTTTTCCACCGAGGAGATACGGCCGGTCCTTGAGGGCGTGTCCCTTTCTGAGCCCGATGTGATTTCCTGGATCCGCGGATCCATACAAGAAGAAGTAGAACCGCTATTTGGAGGGATAATTCGATGAAGTCTTTGGCTGAACTGGAAGCCATCCGCAAGGCGACGCTGAGCAAGATCAACCTGCGCAAGGAAGACGAGGACAGCGTGACCCGTGTCGTGGTGGGCATGGCCACCTGCGGTATCGCAGCGGGCGCCCGTCCCGTGATGCTCTCCTTCGTGGATGAGATTCAGAAGCGGCAGCTGAACAATGTGACCGTGTCCCAGACCGGCTGCATCGGCATGTGCCGTCTTGAGCCCATGGTGGACGTGATCGTCCCCGGCAAGGAAAAGGTTACCTATGTGCATGTCAAGCCCGAGATGGTGAGCCGCATTGTGGCGGAGCACGTGGTCAACGGCCGTCCGGTCGCCGAGTATACCATCGGCGCTGCCGAAGCTGAGTAAAACGGAGGAGCGAGAGAGATGGATATTTACCGCGCTCATGTACTGGTCTGCGGCGGCACCGGCTGTACCTCTTCCGGATCTGCCAAGCTGATTGACCGGTTCAACGAGAAACTGGCTGAGAACCACCTTGACAAGGAAGTCAAGGTTGTGCGCACCGGCTGCTTCGGCCTGTGCGAGGCGGGCCCCGTGGTCATCGTGTACCCGGACGGCACCTTCTACAGCCGCGTCAAGGAGGAGGACGTGGACGAGATCGTCTCCGAACACCTCCTCAAGGGTCGCAAGGTGGAGCACCTGGTCTACACCGACCATGCCACCCACGAGCAGAATGCCAACAAGAAGCTGGATGACATCAACTTCTACAAGCATCAGCACAGAATCGCCCTGCGCAACTGCGGCGTGATCGACCCCGAGAACATCGATGAGTACCTGGCCATGGACGGCTACAAGGCCCTGGAAAAGGCCCTGACCGCGATGACCCGGGAAGAGGTCATCGATGAGGTGCTCAAGAGCGGCCTTCGCGGACGCGGCGGCGGCGGCTTCCCCACGGGTCTCAAGTGGAAGTTCACCTACCAGAGCCAGGCTGACCAGAAGTACGTGGCCTGCAACGCCGACGAGGGTGACCCCGGTGCCTTCATGGACCGCTCCATTCTCGAGGGCGACCCGCACGCCATCATCGAGGCCATGGCCATCGCAGGCTATGCCATCGGCGCATCCCAGGGCTACATCTATGTCCGCGCCGAGTATCCCATTGCCGTCAAGCGCCTGTCCATCGCCATCGATCAGGCGAGGGAGTATGGCCTGCTCGGAAAGAACATCTTCGAGACCGGCTTTGATTTCGATCTGAACATCCGCCTTGGCGCCGGCGCCTTCGTCTGCGGCGAGGAGACCGCTCTCATGCACTCCATCGAGGGCAAGCGCGGTGAGCCCACAGCCCGTCCGCCGTTCCCGGCCGTGAAGGGTCTGTTCGACAAGCCCACCATGCTCAATAACGTGGAGACCTACGCCAACGTGGCGCAGATCATCCTCCACGGTGCCGACTGGTTCGCCTCCATGGGCACCGAGAAGTCCAAGGGCACCAAGGTCTTCGCCCTCGGCGGCAAGATCAACAACACGGGCCTTGTGGAAATCCCCATGGGCACGCCCCTTCGGACCATCATCTACGATATCGGCGGCGGCTGCCCCAACGGCAAGAAGTTCAAGGCCGTGCAGACCGGCGGTCCCTCCGGCGGCTGTCTGCCCGAGTCCCTCCTGGACACCCCCGTCGACTATGACAACCTCATCGCGGCCGGCTCCATGATGGGCTCCGGTGGCATGATCGTCATGGACGAGGACAACTGCATGGTGGATATTGCCCGGTTCTACCTCGACTTCATCGTCGACGAGAGCTGCGGCAAGTGCGCGCCCTGCCGTATCGGCACCAAGCGCATGAAGGAAATCCTCGACCGCATCGTGGAAGGCAAGGGCGAGGAAGGCGATATCGAGAAGCTGGAAGCACTGGCGGAGACCATCAAGGCGACGGCTCTGTGTGGCCTTGGCAACACGGCTCCCAACCCCGTGCTCTCCACCCTCAAGTTCTTCCGCGATGAGTATGAAGCGCACATCAAGGAAAAGCGGTGCCCGGCCCATCACTGCCGTTCACTGCTTCAGTATGTGATCGATCCGGACAAGTGCCGCGGATGTACGGCCTGCGCCCGTGTCTGCCCCGCCGACGCCATCACCGGTGCCGTCAAGCAGGCCCATCACATTGATCCTCAGAAGTGTCTCAAGTGCGGCTCCTGTATGGAGAAGTGCCGCTTTGGGGCCATCAGCCGCGAGTAAGTAGGAGGATATGGACATGGAAAAGATGATCAATCTGACCATTGACGGCATTTCCGTCGAGGTGCCCCAGGGTACATCGGTGCTGGAAGCCGCCCGTACGGCCGGTGTGCATATCCCCACGCTGTGCTACCTCAAGGACATCAACGCCATCGGCGCCTGCCGTATGTGCGTGGTCGATACCGGTGCCCGCGCCCCGCAGGCAGCCTGCGTGCTGCCCGCAGCCGAGGGCATGAACGTGAAGACCAATACCCCCGCCATCCGCAAGTACAGGAAGACCCTTCTGGAGCTGGTGCTTTCCAACCATGACAAGAAGTGCCTGAGCTGTATCCGGTCCACGAACTGCGAGCTGCAGCAGATGTGCCGCGAACTCGGCGTGGAGGACGGCGATGCCTTCAAGGGTGTTGCGAACGAGTACAAGGTGGACGATGTGTCCCCGTCCATCGTGCGCGACAACAACAAGTGCATTCTCTGCCGCCGCTGCGTGGCAGTCTGCTCGAAGGTCCAGGCGGTGGGCGTCATCGGACCGGTGATGCGCGGCTTCAAGACCGCCATCGAGTCCCCCTGGGGCCTGAAGCTCAACGACATGGCCTGTATCAACTGCGGCCAGTGTATCAACGTCTGCCCTGTGGGCGCCCTGCATGAGAAGGACGACACCCAGAAGGTGTGGGACGCCCTCAGCGATCCCACCAAGCATGTGGTCGTGCAGCCCGCACCTGCCGTGCGCGCGGCCCTCGGCGAAGAGTTCGGCCTGCCCATGGGCACCAGCTGCACCGGCAAGATGGCTACGGCCCTCAAGCGCCTCGGCTTTGACAAGGTCTTTGACACCGACTTCGGCGCCGACCTGACCATCATGGAGGAAGCAAATGAGCTGGTGGAGCGCCTGACGAGCGGCGGCACCCTGCCCATGATCACCTCCTGCTCGCCGGGCTGGATCAAGTTCTGCGAGACCTACTATCCGGACTTCATTCCGAACCTGTCCAGCTGCAAGTCTCCCCACGAGATGCTGGGCGCTATGGCCAAGTCCTACTATGCCAGGAAGGCCGGCATCGATCCCAAAGACATCGTGGTCGTCTCCGTGATGCCCTGCACCGCCAAGAAGTTTGAGGCCGGCAGGCCCGAGCTCGGCCATGACGGCCTGGCCGATGTGGACATCGTCATCACGACCCGTGAGCTGGCCCGGATGATCAAGGAAGCCGGCATCAACTTCAACCTCCTGCCCGACGGCGACTTTGACAGCCTCATGGGCGAGTCCACCGGTGCCGGCGTCATCTTCGGCGCCACCGGCGGCGTCATGGAGGCAGCCCTGCGCACCGCCTATGAGACCATCACCGGCTCCACCCTGGAGAACGTGAACTTCGAGGCCGTCCGCGGCGTGGAGGGCATCAAGGAAGCCACCGTGAAGGTGGGCGACCAGGATGTGAGCGTGGCCGTGTGCTCCAGCACCGGCTGTGCCGCAAAGCTTCTTGACAGCGTGCGCGCGGGCGAAAAGAAGTACACCTTCATCGAGGTCATGGCCTGCCCCGGCGGCTGCGTCAATGGCGGCGGCCAGCCCATCGTGAACGCGGACGTGCGTGCCGTGTGCGATGTGCGGACAGAGCGCGCCAAGGCACTCTATGGCGAGGATGCACAGAAGCCCCTGCGCAAGAGCCACGACAACACGGAGATCAAGCAGCTCTATGCTGATTTCCTCGAAAAGCCCGGCTCTCACGTGGCCCATACGCTCCTGCATACGAGCTATGCAGCCCGTCCCCTCTATAAGGATTAATCCGGAAAAGACTCAAAAGCAAAACCAGGGAGCATGGTCTCCCTGGTTTTGCTTTTTGGGGCGCAGAAAAAAACAGGTGGCATGCCCAGCTTCACACGGCAGAAGGTGGAGAAGGACGAGGAATTGTGGTATACTCCGCAGCGATCACCACAGAAAGGGGAGGACGCATGCGCGAGACAGAGGAGAGGCCGCTCTATCAGCAGCTGATGGAGCGGATCCGGGGCGATGTGCAGTCGGGAAAGTATAAGGTCAGCGACCAGATCCCGTCGGAAAAGCAGCTCTGCGAGGAGTATCAGGTGAGCCGCGTCACCGTGCGCCGTGCCCTCCATGATCTGACGGAGGAGGGCCTGCTGGTCAGACAGCGGGGCCGGGGGACCTATGTGAGTGTGCCCAGGATCCGGAGAGATCTGAAGCATGTGACCAGCTTCCACATGGCCTGCCGGGAGATGGGGATGGAGCCGGAGACGAAGGTCCTGAAGGCCGAGATGCAGCTATCTGACGCCTCGGACCAGCGCTTTTTTGCCTGCGGGGCGGGCACGATGCTGCCCGGGACCGTGCGGCTCTGTATGGCAGACGGCGAGCCCGTGATGCTGGAGTATAATCACTATGCGCCCACGCTTCAGTGGATCCTGGAGCGCGACATGTCCACCTCTGTCTATGCCATGCTGCAGGAAAAGAAGATCTTCCCCGGCCAGGCGCGGCACGAGATATCGCTCCGGCGTGCCGACGAGGAGGACGCCCGGTATCTCGGCGTGCAGGTGGGGGAGGCGCTTTTGCAGGTCGTGGAGGAAATCTACGACCAGGACGGTGAGCCCCTGCACTCGTCCCGCCAGCATATCCGGGGCGACCGGTTTACTTTTCTGATTTAAGTTTCATACAATGCCATTTTGTTGAGAAAAAGGAGGAACGTGAAAGCTATTTTATGAGCAAGTATGCAGTGTTTGTGGATCTGGAGAACTGCGGCGCCAAGGTCGCCACGCTCAACAGCATCCTGGAAAAAGTCAAGATCCGCGGTGACGTCCTGCTGGGACGGGTCTACGGGTACACGGACAGGTTTTCTGACCTCAAGGAGATTCTCCTCAGCAACACCTTCACCGTGGTACCGTCCATCCGCTACGGCATCGCGCAGAAGAATAACGCCGATATTCAGCTGGTGGTGGACGCCCTGGAGGTGGCCTACACCAACCCCCTCATCGATTCCTTCTGTATCGTGTCGGGCGACAGCGACTATACGCCCCTGGTGGGCAGGCTCAAGGCCATGGGCAAATTCGTCCTCGGCATCTCCCGTTCGGAGGCTGCCTCCACCATCTTCATCAACGCCTGCAATGAGTTCCAGTTCCTGGAGTCCATGGGCGGAAGGACCCGGAAGAACACGCAGCGGGGCAGGAAGAGCCCGAAGCAGAGCGCGGCACCCCAGACCGAGGAGATGCTGGATCTGGACGAGATCAACAAGCTCCTGGTCTCCATCTGCGAGGACCAGTCTGCCAGCGGCGAGATGTACGCAAGCGAGCTCAAGAACGTGCTCATGCGCCTGCGGCCGGACTTCAACGAGAAGTCCTACGGTTGTGCCACCTTCTTCCAGCTTCTGACAAGGCTCAGCGAAAAGTTCGGGGACGTGCACGTGAGAAACGACAACGGGAACGTGAAGATCTCCCTGGCCGGGCATACCGAGGAGGGGGCCGCGGGCGAGTCGATCACGCTCGGGAAGGACAACTGGCGCGAGGCCTTTGTGGCCCAGCTGGAGGCCTACAAGGAGGGAGGCTTTGACAGGATCAACCCGTCGATCTTAAAGGCCGATATTCTCACCAACTACCCGGACTTCAACGAGCGCAGCATCGGCTTCAAGCGCTTCTCGGACGTGATGAAGCAGCTGGAGAAGGACGGGAAGGTCAAGATTGAGATGGATGAGCAGAAGACCATGCTGGTCAAGCTCATGTGACGGAGGACGACAAAACATGGAGACAGGAATCACAAGAGACGGTGCGATAGAGCTTCTTCGCACGCACAACAAAGAACCCTTCCACCTGCAGCACGCGCTCACGGTGGAGGCGGTCATGAGGTATATGGCAAACGAACTGGGCTTTCAGGATGAGGCGGACTTCTGGGCCATGGCAGGGCTTCTGCACGACCTGGACTTTGAGGAGTACCCGGAGCAGCATTGCATCGCATGCGTCCAGATGATGCGGGATGCAGGGATCACGGAGGAGCTCATCCACGCCGTCTGCTCCCACGGCTACGGCCTTGGCAGCGACGTGGAGCCGGAGCACCAGATGGAGAAGGTACTCTACGCCACCGACGAGCTCACGGGGCTCATCGGGGCGGCCGCGAAGATGCGACCCAGCCGCTCCTGCACCGACATGGAGCTTCAGAGCCTGAAGAAAAAGTATAAGGACAAGAAGTTCGCGGCCGGGTGCTCGAGGGACGTGATCGCAAGGGGCGCCGGGATGCTGGAATGGGAGCTGGATGACCTGCTCACAAAGACGCTTGCGGCCATGGCTGCCACCGAGGATACGATCCGGCAGGAGATGCAGGAGATGGGGATCTGAGAAGATCCCCCTGAAACATGATGGGAGGTGCGATGGAGACATGAAGTACTTAAGGCGCGGACTCTTTTTTGTGCTCGTGCGGCTGCTTGTCATCACCGCGGTGTTCGGGGCCGGCGTCGTATCCTTCTATTATGCGATGAACCTGACCAACCTGCAGATCATCCTAAAGGACGGCATGGCCAGGCGGGCGCAGGTGATCATGGGGGCGGAGAGCGAGAGCGAGCTGAACAAGTATTTCCAGAGCTCGTTCCTTGCAAATGATGCGGCCCTGGTGGCCTACAGAAACGGGGAGAGCCCCTATCGGGACTATACGGTCCGGGGCATCGACCACAGAATTCACATGGGCTTTGTGTGGGTCTGGCCCTGGGATGAGCGGTGCCACCTGACGATCCGGGAGGAGATTCCCAGGATCGACGGGCGCGTGAAGGGCGACAGGGCCGAGGAGATCGTGCAGGAGCGCGGCCAGAACGCCGTGTATCCCCCCGCCTGGCAGAGTGCATCCTATGAGGTGACGCTGGTGCGGGAGCAGGGCCGGTGGCTCATCCGCTCCATGCAGGAGACCAGATAGCCCCTGCATCATCTTTTTCCCGTAAAAATGATTTTTTTTGTGTATTTCTCCCG
Source organism: Clostridia bacterium (assembly GCA_017460395.1). Taxonomy (GTDB): domain Bacteria; phylum Bacillota; class Clostridia; order Christensenellales; family Aristaeellaceae; genus UBA2943. The sequence goes on from JAFUBA010000155.1 coordinate 21,571, forward strand.
TTTTTGTGTTTTCGTATGGATTTTACAAAGATATCGAATTGACAAGGATTGGCACGGATGCTAAAATCCTTCCCGTCTCTCAAAACTTTTTTGCTTCCAACAGGCGTAAAAGAGGCACTTGGGGGATGTGGCATCCGTACAGTAAGGCAGGTCTTATGTATGCGAGGACACGGAAGACACAGACGTCTCAGGGTCCAGGCGCTCGTCCTGGTCGCGGTGGTGCTGGTGCTGCTTGTCGGCGGCTATCTCATCGGCAGGAATCTTGAAAATGATGCTGTCGAACCGAGAGCGCAGATGAGCGAGGGATTCGGTCAGTACAAAGAGTGGATCCACGAGGACACCAAGTACTACGAGAAGACAGGTCAGACAAGGCTCCTGGTCATGGGTGTGGACAGGGATACCTCCCAGCCCCAGAGCGGCTATCGAGACGGCGGTCAGGCGGACTTTCTGATGGTGCTGGTCATTGACCATGACGCCAGGGAGATCCGGCAGCTGCAGATCGAGCGCGACACCATGGCAAGCTTCCAGACGCTGGGTATCTTCGGCGATGTGATGGGCAGGCGCGTGATGCAGATCTGTCTGAGCCACGCCTACGGGCGGGACCAGAAGGCCTGTGCGCGGAACACCCTCGATGCCGTGAGCCGGTATCTGGACAACCTGGATATCGACCTGTACATGGCGCTGAACTTTGATTCCGTCCCGATCGTCAATGACATGCTGGGCGGTGTGACGGTGAAGCTGGAGGATGACTTCACCTTCGCGGATCCGTCCATGACCAAAGGCAGTACGGTGACGCTTCACGGAAAACTGGCGGAAACCTTCGTCAGGAGCCGTATGAGCGTGGGCGACGGGACCAATGCTTCGCGTCAGCTCAGACAGAGAGCCTGGATGAGCGGTGCGATGGATCTGTTCCGGAGTGCCATTCACGATGATGCCAGTTTCGGATCAAAGCTGATAGATGCGCTTGGGGACAATATGGTCAGCAACGTCTCTCAGGGACGCCTGGTCAATGAACTCAACCGTGCCTGGAAGTACACGGTCCAGCCCGTGGAACAGATTGCGGGCACCTATTCAATCGGTGATGACGGCTTTGTGGAATACCATACCGACCCGGAGGATGTGGCGAACTGGGTGCTGGATGTATGCTACAGGCCGGCTGAACAATAAATTACGGAGGTTGATGCAATTATGAAAAAGTTGACAGCGCTTGTGCTTGCGCTGATGCTCGTCTTCTGCGCTACCTTTGCTATGGCTGCAGACAGCAAGACCGCAGAAGATCAGCAGCAGGCGACCGTCCAGACTCCTACCTACAATGCTCCCGCAGCAGAAGAGGAGCCGGCAGAGGAAGAGGAAGAAGAAGAGCCTGCTGTGACCGCTGAAGTGACCACCCCCGCCGAGGACAGCGCAGCTGCCGAGGTCGTCGAGGAACTGGCCAAGCCCAGCACCAAGCCCGCTGTGTTTTTCCCCGCAGCTCTGAACGTGTCCAACACCGCCACCGTGGCTGATGTTGTGAACCTGGCTGTGAACAACTACGAGCCTGAGATGGGCGACGTGGTGCTGAACACCCAGCTGGAAACTGCTTTTGAGCAGGACGACGATGTCCGCGTTCTGGTCGGCCTTGTGAATGAGGACGGCGAGATCGAGTGGGTCGAGGCTGAGGAAGTCACCGTCAACGAAGACGGCACCCTCAACGTGAAGCTCTCCAGCGATCAGATGGTCAAGGTGCAGGACGCTGCCGAAGCCATCCTGGTTGTGCTGACCGAAGGCGAAGGCCTGGTCATCCGCTTCGAGGATCCCGCTGAAGGCTCCAAGGGCGCTGAGCTCAAGGCCAACGGCATCGAGTTCCCGGCCGAACTGAACGTGGCTGAGGATGCTCAGGTTGTGGCTATCCTGGACATGATCGTGACCGGTTATGATCCCAACGCCGCTCTCGAGATGCCCTACACCGTGAAGCTCCCCGAGACTGAGTTCGACGCTGCTTCCACTGTCCGTCTCCTTCTGGACCTGGGCAATGGCGAGTGGGGCGAGGCTCAGCCCGTCGTCGTCAACGAAGATGGTTCCCTGAACGTGACCTTCACAGCTGATGCTCTGGCTCAGGCTTCTGCCTCCAGCGAGAACGTTGCTGCCTTCGTTGTGGACTGATTAGGAACATAAGTGATAATGGTGCGGCCGGCCGGTCCATCCGGCTGGCCGGCCGCGCCAGGTCTGCCCTGTCATGTCGGCAAAGCAGGCAAACACTGCAGAGCCGAATCCAGTGATCAGGCTGCGGACGCCACGGCAGCTTGATTACTGGATTTTTTTCGCACTGGTGTACGGACCTAGAAAAACGAAAATACGGAATTCGGGAAAATCTCTGGATTCTGCATATTGAATTTGATATACTGCCTTTTGCAGAGGTCCGAAACGGAGCTTTGATGGAACCTTTTCGAGATCTTTCCGGGAACATTGATTTTTGGATAATGGAGGATGACCATGGCAAGGTCGGAACGTGTCAAAGAAGAACAGTCCAGTCTTTCTTCAAGCGTGGTGCGCTATCAGGAGAGGAACAACGAGGTGGAGATCGACCTCGCTGAGCTTTTTGTGCGCCTTCTGGAAAAATGGTACCTGATCCTGGTGGCGGCCCTGATCGGAACGATACTGGCAGGGGTGTACACCTTCCGGTTTGTAACCCCCATGTACCAGTCCACCTGCAAGTTGTATGTGGTCAACTCCAAGGACAGCGCCATCAACATCTCGGACCTTCAGCTGGGCAACTACCTGGCCAAGGACTATACCGAGGTCTTCACCAACTGGCACGTCCATGAGCGGGTCCTTCAGAAGCTGGGTCTTGACTACACCTATCAGCAGATGAACAACATGGTGAAGGTCACCAACCCCAGCGATACCCGTATCCTCTACATCACCGTCACCAACCCGGATCCTGTGGAGGCAAAGGAACTGGCGGATGCGTATGCGTCCGTGGCCTGCGAGTTCATCGCAGTGAAGATGGACACGCAGCAGCCCAACATCTTTGAGGAAGCGCGCGTGCCCGTGAATCCTTCCTCCCCCAATAAGACCCGGAACATCATCATCGGGTTCCTCCTGGGCGCCATCCTGGCCGTGGGCATCATCGTGATCCAGTTCATCACCGATGACTATGTGCGCACGCCCGAGGATATCGAGAAGCTCCTGGGTCTGCCGACGCTGGGTGCCGTCACCGAGCAGGAAACCCTGAAGCAGGCAAATGACCATCAGAAGAAGTCGAGGCACAAGGCCAACAAATCGAAGGGAGGCAGCAGGTCATGAAGTACGCAACCATCACGAACATGCTGAAGATGGACTATTCCGGCACTGAGGCTATGAACTCCATCAGCACCAACCTTTCCTTTGTGGGCATGAACTCCAAGAAATTCATTATCACCTCCTGCACGGAAAACGAGGGCAAGTCCTCCCTGTGCATGCAGATCATGGTGAATCTGGCCAAGCGAGGCAAGCGCGTGGTCTTTGTGGACGCTGACCTTCGAAAGTCCGTGCTCTTCAAGCGCTTCGGCATTCAGACGGAGGGCGAAGTGGTGGGCCTGGCCCATTTCCTGGCAGGCTATCAGACGCTGGATGATGTGATCTACCAGACAGACATTCCCGGCGCCTACATCATTCCCACCGGCAAGGACATCGCGAACCCCCTGCCGCTCCTGGACTCCGACTACTTCAAGAACATGCTGGATGTCCTGGCCAAGGAGTTTGACATTGTGCTGGTGGACGCGCCGCCTATCGGTCTTGTCATCGACGCTGCCGTGATTTCCAAGAACTGCGACGGTGCCGTGCTGGTGGTGGAATACGGACGCAGGCGCAAGTACGAGGTCATGGACTCCGTCAAGCAGATCGAGCAGTCCGGCTGCAAGGTGATCGGGTGCATTCTCAACAAGGTGACCATCCGGACCCTGTCCGAGAAGAGCTACTACAAGAATCACTACTATGCCTATTCCCATTACGGATACGGCGGGTACGGCTACGGCCACAAGAAAGAGTAAGACACATGATCTGTGATATGCATCATCATCTTGTGTTCGGTGTTGATGATGGCTCAGAGTCGTTTGAGATGAGCCAGGCGATGATCCGGAGAGCAGCCGGGGAGGGCGTGCAGGCGATCTGCTGTACCTCTCACTGCACACCGGGGCATCGCCCTTTTCCGTGGGAGAAATATATGGGTGCCATGGAGAAAATGAGTCAGTTCATCCTCCAGGAGGGCATTCAGATGACCCTGACCGTCGGGTGCGAGATCCTCTACACCGAGGAGGCCCCGCAGCTTGCCCGGCGCGGGGAGATCCCCACGATCTCCGGGCGAAACGCTGTGCTGGTGGAGTTTCTGCCAAGCGTGGTCTTTGACCGGATCTGTCAGGCGGCGCGGGACTTTGGGAACGCGGGCTACCAGGTGGTGTTTGCCCACGTGGAGCGCTACGACTGCCTGAGGGAATCCTGGGACCGGCTGGATGAGCTCAAGGACCTGGGGGCCCTGCTGCAGATGAACTGTTCCACCGTGATCCGAAGCCATGGGCTCTTTGGCGATCGGTGGGCAAAGAAGGCCTTGAGGTCCGGCTACATTGACATTGCGGCCTCGGACAGCCACAACGTGTCCTCCAGGGCATGCAATATCAAGGAATGCAGGGAGATCCTGGTGAAGGACTACGGGGAGGATACGGCCGTCAGGCTTCTTGAAACCAACCCGGGGCACATCATGGGATTTGCATGAAAAAGCGCAGGCACGGCGTATGCCCGTGCCTGCGCTTTTTAGGATCAGACAGACATGAAAAAACCTGAAAGCATTCGCTTTCAGGTTTTCCGAGCTGATGACCGGATTTGAACCGGTGACCTCATCCTTACCAAGGATGCGCTCTACCGACTGAGCTACATCAGCATTGCTCGTGGCAACAGGTGAGATTATACCACGCGGCAGAAATTTGGCAAGCCCTAATTTCAAAAAAAGGTGGAATTTTTCAAGAAGATTTTGTCGGTATAATCTCGGGCCCGGGCAGTGCGGGCCTTTTTCAAATGTTCACAGGATGTTTACACACTTTTCAAGATGGAGGCCTATACTTTTTCTGCCTGCGCCTGTGCGCAGGATGAATCTTGAAGTTTGAAGCCCACTACGGGCTTACATTCTGGGGGCCTTTGCATGATAGAACTCAAAGGTGTGACACGGAGATTTGGACAGGTGGAGGCGGTGAAAAACGTCTCCCTCACCGCGCCGGACGGGCAGATCGTGGGCCTGCTTGGCGTCAACGGCGCCGGGAAGACCACGACCCTTCGCATGATGGCCGGTACCCTTCCGCCCACCTCCGGCCAGATCCTGATCGGCGGCATGGACCTGATGCGCGAGCCCAGGGTCAGGCGGCTCATCGGGTACCTTCCGGAGCGCGTGCCGCTCTACGATGAGATGACGGTGCGGGAATACCTCATGTTTGCAGCAAGCCTCAGGGAGGTGGAGCGGCGGGACGCGCGGCGCCACGTGGAGGAGATCATGGACCTGTGCGGCCTCACGGACGTGGAGGGCAGGGTTCTTGGACACCTGTCCAAGGGCTACCGCCAGCGGGCCGGGATCGCCCAGGCCCTCTGCGGGAACTCAGCTACCCTCATTCTGGACGAGCCCACCGTGGGCCTGGACCCAAGACAGGTGAGCGAGATCCGCCAGCTGATCCGGGAGATCGGGAAGAGCCACACGATCATCTTTTCCTCCCATATCCTGTCGGAAGTGGAGCAGCTGTGCCGCAAGGTGGTGATCCTGCACCACGGGAAGGTCCTGCGCGTGGTGGACATGGAGGACGAGGGGAAAGGGGAGGCGCAGCACCTGAGACTCAGGGTCCGGGGCGAGGAGCGGCGAATTTGCCCTGCGATCCGCTCGCTCCCGGGCGTTTTGAGGGTGCGCCCCGTCTCGCGGGACGCCATCGGGTGCATCGACGTGAACGTAGAATATGTGGATGCTGGGGAGATTCCCATGGAGGAGAAGATTTTTCATCTCCTCAGTGCCATGGACGCCCCCATCTACCAGATGGTGAAAAAGCGCGAGAGCCTGGAGGAGATGTTCCTGCAGGTGACGCGGGAGGAGGAAGCGGAATGAAGGTCATCTGGAAGCGTGAGCTGCAGGGGTACTTCTATACCCCCGTCGGCTGGGTGTTCGTGCTGGTCTTTCTGCTCCTCTCCGGCGTCATGTTCTCCCTGCAGATCCTGGGGCAGCGCTCGGGGGATCTGCCGACCTTCATCGGCCAGATGAGCTATCTGTGGATGATCCTCTGTCCCATCCTCACCATGCGCCTGATGGCCGAGGAGAAACAGCGGGGGACGGACCAGCTGCTGCTGTCGAGCCCCGTGTCCCAGACGGGCATCGTCGCGGGAAAGTATCTGTCGGCCCTGACTGTCATGGGCATCACCATGCTCCTCTCCCTCGTGTACCCCATGATCATTGCCATCTGGGGGACGCTCTACGCGGGGGAGATGATGGTTGGGTACCTGGGCCTCTTCCTCGAGGGCTGCGCGTTCCTCGCAGTGGATCTCTTCGTCTCGGGCTTTGCCGGCGGGCAGGTGACCGCGGTGCTCCTGGCCCTCATGGCCAATTTTCTCCTCTGGATGCTGGACATGATCGCCTCCGTCGTGCCGGGGTGGATCGGGCGGATGCTGGACTTTATCAGTCTCTACACGCGCACGGAGCCCTTCCTGATGGGTCAGCTGAGCTTTTCGAGCGTGATCTTTGAGGTGAGCGTCATCGTGCTGGGCCTGGCCTTCACGGTCGCCAGCATGGAGTGGCGCAGGCAGAGGGGGCGGCAGGGATGAAAGAGAAAAAATCAGACAAACAGCTCGACAAGACGCTCCGGCGCCGCCCGGACGTGACGGGCCTGGTCGCGGCGCTGGGCCTTGCCGTGCTCCTGATCCTCGTGTGCGTCCTCGCAGACACCCTGGAGGAGTCACGTGCCCTCAGGCTCGACTATTCCTTCAACGCGGTGACGACGCAGTCTGAGACCACAAAGGAGGTCCTTCAGGACCTCCAGCATCCCGTGCACATCTATGCCCTCTTCCCGAGGGGCGACGAGGACACGGTGCTGGTGGAACTGCTGAACAGGTACGCGGCTTCGACGCCCCTGGTCACCTGGGAGCAGACGGACCCGAGCCTGAACCCGGCACTCCTGCAGACCTTCCGGGATGCCCTGAGCGGCGAGAGCGTCGGGAGCGACTCGATCATCGTGTCCTGCGAGGAGACTGGGAGGTTCCGTCTCCTGTCCCCGACGGACTTTATTTCCCTCGGCTTCAACATGGAGGATGGAACCTATGAGATCGAGGGGGTCACCTACGAGAGCAGCCTCACGAACGCCATCGCCTACGTGACGAAGGACTCGATCCCCCGGGCCATGATCCTGCAGGGCCACGGGGAGCTGGACGCGGACGGCACGGTGGTGCTGAGGGATCTTCTGGAACGCAATAACCTGGAGGTCACCTACGGAACGGCAAGCGAGCTGGGTCTTACGGAGGAGGGGGCAGCCGATGAGAGCGTGCTCCTCGTGCTCTCCCCGGTAAGGGACCTGATGGACACAGAGCTGGAGGCGATCCGCCAGTATCTGGAAAACGGCGGCAGTGTCCTTTTCACCTGCGACTACACGGACCCTGTGGAGGAGATGCCGAAGTGGCAGTCCATGCTGCGCGCCTACGGCTTCCTTCCCAAGGACGGCATCGTGATCGCATCCGGGGAGGAGCCGGACACCTACTATGCGGACAGGCAGCTGTTCCTGCTGCCGACGATGGTCGCAACCGATCTGACTCAGGACCTTGTGGAGGGCGGTGCGGACACGCTGCTCTTTGCCGGCAGCCGGGCCTTTGAGGAGCCGGAAATTGGGGACATGAGCCTCATAACAGAGACGCTCCTTTACTCCGGCGCCAGGTCGTACCTTCGGAGCCTTGACGGGGATCTTTCTACGCTCGAGCAGCAGCCGGAGGACGAGACGGGGCCCTTCGCGCTTGGCCTGCAGGCAGAGCGCGTGACCGAGGGCGGGGAGCTCTCCCGCGCCGTGATCATCGGGTGCTCGACGGCCCTCACCTCCAGTGATCTTTACGCCATGACGGACAGCCAGGAGTTTATCATGCGCTGCATGTCCTACCTCACGCGGGCGGAAAAGACCGGGCTCAGCATCATGGCGAGGGCGGCCCTGCGGCCGATGCTCTCCCCCGCGTCCCTCCAGGGCGCCTATCTGCTCACCTTCCTGCCGCCCTTTGTGGTGATGGTCCTTGCCTGGATCATGCTCTTTAAGCGAAAGGCGAGGTAAAGCGCGGGATCAAAAAAAGGCACTGCATGAAGCAGTGCCATAGAAAAAAACTATGGTCAGGCGGAGAAGCCGGAGATACGGTCGATCTCCTGCTTCTCCTCGTCTGTGAAGGTGATCTTCTCGATGGCCTTCACGTTCTGCACGATCTGTTCGGGGCGGGAGGCGCCGATGAGCACGCTGGTGACCCGCTCGTCCGAGAGGATCCAGCTGAGGGCCATCTGGGAGAGCTCCTGTCCGCGGGCGAGGGCCATGTCGTTCAGGGCCCTGATCTGGCTCAGGCGCTCCTCCGTCAGGGCACTCTCCTTGAGGAAGCGGCCGTCACGGCGGATCCGGCTGTCCTCGGGGATTCCGTGGAGGTAGCGGTCGGTGAGAAGGCCCTGGGCCAGGGGCGAGAAGACGATGAGGCCCCGCTGCAGGCGGCCGGTGGTCTCCAGGAGCCCGTTTCGCTGGATGGTCCTGTCAAAGATCGACCAGCGGTTCTGATTGATGACGAAGGGCACGTGCAGCTCATCCAGGATGGCGACGGCCTTCTCCAGGGTTGGGCCGTCATAGTTGGAAAGGCCTGCATACAGGGCCTTGCCGCTGCGCACGGCCTGCTCGAGGGCACCCATGGTTTCCTCCAGGGGCGTGTTCGGATCCATGCGGTGATGGTAGAAGATGTCCACGTAGTCCAGCTGCAGGCGCTTCAGGCTCTGGTCGAGGCTGGAGAGCAGGTACTTCCTGGAGCCGAAGTCCCCGTAGGGGCCGTCCCACATGAGGTAGCCGGCCTTGGTGGAGATGAGGAGCTCGTCGCGGCAGGCGGCGAAATCGTCCTTCAGGATCCGGCCCACGTTCTCCTCGGCACTGCCGGGCTCGGGACCATAGTTGTTGGCCAGGTCAAAGTGGGTGATGCCAAGGTCAAAGGCGGTATGGCACAGGGCCTTCATCTGGTCCATGCTGGCGGAGGAGCCGAAGTTGTGCCAGAAGCCCAGGGACACGGCGGGAAGCTTCAGGCCGGAGCGGCCGCAGGGGCGGTAGACCATGGTGGAATACCGGTCGGGGGACGGAAGATACATATGAAAACACCTCCGAAATGTACTTTGAAACGCCGGATGAATGGAATGTAAAGGCATTATATCCTCAAAAAAGCCATGAGGAAAGCCATATTCCGGCCGTTTTCGCAAAATGGCCAAAACGAGTATAATCTGAGCGGAAATCCTGAAAGAGAGGGGCGGCATGATGGCATCCACGATTCTTCTGGCGGACGATGATCTGAACATCCGCACGGTGGTTCAGCTGTATCTGGAAAAGGAAGGGTACCAGGTCAGATGCTTTTCCCGCGGCGACGATGCGCTCAATGCCTTTCGGCGTGAGCCTCCGGACATGGTGATCCTGGATGTGATGATGCCCGGCATGGACGGCTGGGAGGTCCTCAAGTCCATCCGCCGCACCAGCCGGATCCCGATCATCATGCTGACGGCCAAGGATGAAACCTTCGATAAGGTCCTGGGGCTGGAGCTCGGGGCGGACGACTACATCACCAAGCCCTTCGATTCGAAGGAGCTGGTGGCGCGGGTGAAGGCGGTGCTTCGGCGCACGCACCAGGAGGAGGAGAGCGACGACACGGTGTCCTTCCCGGCCCTCACGGTGTCAAAAAAGCACTTTGAGTGCCGGTATGAGGGGAAGATCGTCGAGATGCCGGCCAAGGAGCTGGAGGTGCTGTACTTCCTGGCATCGAGCCCGGGGCAGGTGTTTACAAGGGAACAGCTTCTTGAGCAGATCTGGGGCTACAACTACATGGGGGAGAGCGCCAGGACCGTGGATGTGCACATCAAGCGCATCCGGGAGAAGCTGCGCGGGTGCGAGGAGCACGGCTGGATGATCCGCACGGTCTACACCGTGGGCTACAAGTTTGATGCTGACGTCAAGCGCTGACACACAGAAAGTAAAGTGGGAGTCACATGTTTTCAAGAATCATGGCGATGGTGCTGGCGGTGATCCTGGTGCTGGCCGTCGCCTTCAGCCTGCTGGGGACCTTTGCGATCCGCTCCGAGCAGATCGCCAGGCGGCTGGACGGCGTGACGCGCCAGGCGCGGGACATCGCGTATCTGGCGGCGAGAAACGACACGTCCACCGCGGCCATCCTCTTCGGCCTCGATGACACCACGGCCAGGTACCTCTCCTGGAAGAGCGAGGAAGTATATGAGGAGTACGGGGCGTACATCGTGGTGGTGGACCGGCGCGGGCGCGTCATGGACAATCTGTCCCTGGCCAGGATCGACGATCCGGACTTCGTGGCGTCCTTAAACGGCAGGGAGCTCTCGGATGCCCTGGTCCAGGTTCTCGGCGGGGAGGAGATCTCGGTCAGGACCGAGGTCGGGGGCGAAACCACCTTCACGGTGGGCGTGCCCTTCATGCGAAACGGCACCGTTCTCGGGGCCGTGCTCATCCACACCAAGGCCCAGAGCATTGAAGGACCTCTCTATTCCCTGATCCTGCCGGTCCTTCTGGTGGTCACGCTGACCCTCGGGGCCGCGGGCATCGGGATCTTCTTCTACGTGCGCTCGACCATGAAGCCATTAAAGGCCCTCGAGGGGGCCGCAAGAGACCTCAGCGAAGGGAACTTTGCCACGCGTCTTTCCCTGGAGGGCCTCTCCAGCGAGACGCGGGAGGTGGCGGGGGCCTTCAACCAGATGGCGGAGCGGATCCAGGCAAACGATGAGAGCCGGCGGGAGTTTGTGGCCAACGTGAGCCACGAGCTCAGGAGCCCGATCACGTCGATCTCGGGCTTTGTGCAGGGCATGCTGGACGGCACCATTCCCCCGGAGGACCATGAACAGTACCTTCGGGTGGTGGGGGATGAGACCGGCAGGCTCACCAAGCTCATCTCGGATCTTCTGGCCCTCTCCAGGCTCGAGCGGGATGACGCGGAGCTCAGCAGGTCCTCCTTTGACATGTGTGAGATGATCCGCAAGTGTGTCATCCGCTTCATGACCAAGCTGGAGGAAAAACAGATGGATCTGGACTGTGACTTCCGCCTGGACCCGTGCATGGTCTTTGCGGATCCCGACCGGATCGAGCAGGTGCTGGTGAACCTTCTGGACAACGCCATCAAGTTCACGCCGGAGGGCGGGCGGATCACGCTCGTCACGGAGGAGCGGGACGGGAAGGCGGCTGTCACGGTGCAGGACAGCGGCTGCGGGGTGCCGGAGGAGGACCGGGACCGCATCTTCGAGCGCTTCTTCACCTCCGACCGCGCCCACACCTCCGGGAAGGGCACAGGCCTCGGGCTCAGCATCTGCGAGCGGATCATGAAGATGCACGGGGAGACGATCAGGCTCCTGGACACGGAGGAGGGCGCTGCCTTCCGCTTTACCGTGCCGCTGGACAGCCACGGGAAATAGATACATAAGCGGCAGCTGTGCTGGATGGCACGGCTGCTTTTTTCGTGCCAGGCGCCGTGAATGGTGCACTTGCCGGGGCCCGGCTGCACGGTTTTTGGGAAAACGCGCAAAATAGAGCGCATCATGCGCAAACAAATCGGGCCTGATTGTGATAGAGTACCTTTGACACATTCCATGAGGAGGCAGCATGTCGACCCATCTGATCACCGGAAGAAGCCTGTACCGTTTCCTGTGGGAGGGAATCGGACGACCGTCCACACCGATTCCGATCATCAATCAGAAGGGACACTATACGCAGACGGATTTCTGGTGGAACTTCCTGTCCGCCGGGGTCCCTGAGGCGCCGCTTCTGCCCTACTTCAGTCCCGAATCCGGCAGGTCCAGGTCCCTCAGCAATCTGATGAACCGCACCATCCACCATGCGATGCCGGTGAAGCTCTATCGCTTGCTGGAGGAGCACCTGAATGCAGATGCACTCCTGGACATCACCATCTGGGTGTCGGAAGCCATCGACCGGGAGCTTCTGCCCATGACGATGCACCATGCCCTGAGCCAGATGGAGGACCAGGTGATCGAGGCAGGGGAGGACGTGGAGTTCCTGGAAGTGAGCCCCTTCTTTCTGTCTCTGAGACCCGAGTGGATGGGCGGGGAAGGGATGGATTCCCAGACGCTCTTTTTCTGGGCAGCCTTTCGGATTGCACTGCTTGGCCTGCATGCCCTCTACGGGGACAGAATGGCGGAGTCACCGGCCCTTGGGAAGCTCCGTCTGTGCAGGTTCTGCAGCCCCAAGCTTCTCATGGAGGCCGTGCGCGATGTGATCCCAAGGACCCGGGTCCATCGGATGAGCCTGACCCAGATGACCAGGGAGAAAAGCCGGGAGCAGGAAGCGCAGGCGCCTTCCCTGCAGCCGCTGGAGAGCCTCAGAAGTGCTGCCGTTTCTGCCCTGCCGGAGGAAGAAAAGGTGCAGGAGCACATGGGTCAGGGCTGCGGGTGGTATGTGGTGGCCAACTGGATGGATGACTGCATTGCCGTCAATGATGCGCCGCATGCCACCTATGATGGCGCGAACATGGTGGACACCATGTCCAATGGAACATTGGTGTATGTGATGGCTGCGGAGGGCTACCGGGGATTGCATGTAAGCCCGGCCGTGTGGGGAAAGGTGATGGTGAAAGGCCGCCTTGCCTATGTGCCCATGAATCTTCTGGTGAAGGTGACCGTATAAGGATCAGGCAGCATTGACTGCACGTCAGATCCATCTGATCATTCATTTTGTCGGGGGTGTCCTTATGCATGTAAGACTTCAGAAAATGGCCTCTGTGCTTTTGTCGGCCGTGCTTGTGCTGGCCGCCATCTCTCTGCCACAGAGCGCGCTTGCTGCGACGACCACCGGGTATCTGTGGCCTGTACCCAGCACAAAGCGCGCACTGTCGCGGGGCTACTTCAGCGGACACAGCGGACTTGATATTGCTGTGGCATCCGGCACCGATGTGTACGCCACGAAGGCCGGCACCGTGTACTATGTCTACACCGGCTGTAACAGTGTCAATGCTGCAAGTACGGGTAATACTGTCAGCTGCAGCAGCAGTACCTGCAATCCCAGCTCCAAGAACTTTCAGTCCTATACAAACGGCTCCAAATCGTACAAAACCTGTAATTACGGCTATGGGAACGGCGTGGTGATCAAGCATACGGATGGAACCTATTCCATGTATGCACACATGTCCACCGTATCTGTCAGTAAAGGTGCAACTGTCACGCAGGGCCAGAAGATCGGCACCAGCGGTTCATCCGGCAATTCAACCGGTGCACATCTTCACTTTGAGCTGTCCGCCGGCATGTCCATGAGCGGCGCTTACTGCAATCCCAGCAGTAGCATCAACAATAACCCCAAATATGCCAGCTACCAGATTACCTCCTCAAATAAGAGTGGTCTGACGACCAGCGGCAGCTATGTGTACAATTCCTCCGGCGTGGAGTACACCTTCAGCACAAGCGGAGGCGGAGGTACCGTTGCTGATTGTGACTGCAGCACAAGTGCGGCGGGCTATTACACATGCACCGCTCCCAGCGCGCTTGCGATGCACAGCAGCCACGACTACAACTCTTCCAGTGATATCGGCAACGATATTCCCAAGGGCGCCATCGTGTGGGTTTCCAAGGCAGCGACTGGCAGCGCCACCTATGCCCATGTGACCTACAACGGCAAGCAGGGCATTGCCTCCAAAAACTATCTGTCGCTTGTTCCAAGCTATACGCTGACATTCAATGCAAACGGCGGCAGCGGCGGCCCCGGATCTGCCAAGGTGTGGGCCAATGTGGGTGATTATTCCGTGGTTTCCGTGCCCTCCCGCGACAACTATACATTCAATGGATGGTACACTGCTGCCAGCGGCGGAACGAAAGTGTACGATGCAAACGGAAGATGCACGAATGAAGGTACCTTCTGGAAGAGCGGCCTGTATGTGGGCGGAAAGAGTGCCACACTGTATGCCCAGTGGACGATCAACACGATCTATGTGACCGGTGTTTCTCTGAATGCGGATTACATTGATCTGACACAGGGAGAAACCCGCCAGCTCACCGCCACGGTCACGCCGTCCAACGCGACCTATCAGAGTGTCAACTGGACCAGCGGCGACACGACCGTGGCGACCGTATCGGCATCCGGCCTGATCACGGCCGTAGCACCGGGCACTGCGGTCGTCAGTGCCTCAGCCAGTGATGGCTCCGGCCACTTTGCCATGTGCATTGTGAATGTGTACCCCTATGTGGAGGATCTTGAGCTGAACCGGCACAGCATGTACGTGTCCACCCGGGAGCCCTTTACGCAGACAAGACTGACGGCCAGCGTGGTACCTTCCTCTGCCTCGGAGTATGTCGTCTGGTCCTCCAGCGATCCCTTTGTGGTATCGGTCGACGCAGATGGACTACTGACGGCAAACGAGGAAGGCACCGTGACCATCACGGCCAGTGTGGTCAACGGTCCGAGCGACTCGTGCATCGTGCGTGTCCTTGAGTCGCTGGATACGGTCTTTGTGCCGGATGGCACAACCGTGCTTGAAGACAGTGCACTGGAGGACATCGGCACGGAAGCGGTGATCCTGCCCCAGGGCATGACCACGCTTGGCAGCAGGGCCCTGGCATCCAACAGTAAACTGAAGTTCGTCTTCCTGCCGGATCAGGTATCGGATATCTCTCAGGATGCTTTCGACGGCGATCCGTATCTGACGCTGGTGGTGGGCAACGACCGGGATGTGAGCCGTTTCGGTATTCCCTATGTGACCAATGCGGATGCCTCCATTGTGACGGCAAGGGCCATCAGCCTGCCCTCATCTGCGACGCTTTATGCAGGGGAGCAGACGACACTCGCGCCGGTATTTACCCCGACTGGCACCACCAACCAGGGCATCACCTGGTCGTCCTCTGACCCATCCATTGCAGCGGTCAATGCAAACGGTGTCGTGACCGGCATGGATATCGGCAGCGCGACAATCACAGCGACCACAGTGGATGGGACAAACCTGCGTGCCTCCACCGTGATCCAGGTGACGGTGCCGGATGTGAAAG
Organism: Clostridia bacterium; assembly: GCA_017460395.1. Classification (GTDB taxonomy): domain Bacteria; phylum Bacillota; class Clostridia; order Christensenellales; family Aristaeellaceae; genus UBA2943. The sequence continues at coordinate 36,809 of JAFUBA010000155.1, forward strand.
TTTCTGCCTATGATGAGGAGATCACGACTTCTGATTTTGATGCTCAGATCAGTGCAAAACTGAACATATCCAATGTCCCCTCGCTTTATGAGGTGGAGATGGTCGGGGTGGAGATCTATGATATCGCAGATACACTTCTCGGCCGCAGCTTCGGCGCATGGGATGCGATCGGCTGCAATGCTGCGGATGTCATTGGAAGGAATCTGACGCCCTCCACGGTCTATGGAATTCGCTATATTGCCATTGTGGGTGGCTACACATTCAGGAGCGAGAAAAAGGAATTTGTGACGGCCGATCCCATCGCGCGGATTGTCCTGAGTGATACGAATCTGACGCTGGCCCTTGGGGAAAGCGCGCATATCACAGCGGAAATTCTCAACCATGATCCTGATGATATCGTCTGGAGATCCAGCAATTCCTCCGTTGTGTCGGTGATAGACGGTGATGTGACCGGCACAAAGGCTGGCACGGCCACCATTACCGCAAGACTTGCCGGTGATACGGATGTCATGGCAAGCTGCGTCATTACGGTGACGGGAAACTGATGGGGCATGCCCAGGAGCACGGGATTCCCGTGGCAGCAAGATACGAGTAAACATACGCATCAGCGAGACACTGCGGACGGTTTCTTCTGTCCGCAGTGTTTTTGGCATATCAGGGGAGCTGCAGGAAGGAAGCAACATAAGTCATATTTTTACAGAAATTCATCTTGAAAATATGACATGAAGAGCGTAATATGCTTTCGGAAAGCTGAAGGAGGATTCAGCATGATGACAATGAACGAAAAATTGAAAACGATGAGAGAAAAAGCAGGCCTGCGGCAAGGACAGATTGCAGACTATTTGGGCGTGACACAGACGTTCATATCCAAGGTTGAGACCGGTGAGAGAAACCTCACGGTGGATCAGCTGGAGAGTGTCGTGAATCTGTATGGATACAGCCTCGCAGCTTTTGCAGATATGGAGCAGGAAGCGCATCCGATCCAGTTTGCTTTCAGAGCACAGGACATTGGTCAGGACGATCTGCGCGCCATTTCTGATATTGGGAAGATTGCCATCAATAGTCGATTTATGACGAAAATGCTGGAGGGATCGAATGTTGGATAAGCTGGAACTGAACACAGAGGCACAGGAACTGCGGGAGCTCCTGGGAGAGGATGTCAATTCTCCAGTTGACATTTTTTCGCTTGTGAGCCAGATTGAAGGGCTGACGCTGGTGTTTTATCCTCTTGGCGAGAATATCAGCGGGATGTGCGTTCTTGATGATGAGATCAAACTGATCGCCGTGAATTCGACGATGTCCTATGGTCGTCAGCGGTTTTCGCTTGCCCACGAGCTGTATCATTTATATTTCGATAAGGAGTCAGGATATAACGTGTGTTCAAAAAAGCTCGATCCCAGGAGCGAAAACGAAAAGTGCGCGGATCAGTTTGCCTCCTACTTCCTTGCGCCGTATAAGTCCTTAAGAGCGGCCATAAAAAAAGTGTCCGACAATGGTCCACTGTCTATGCAGAAGGTCATCGCACTTGAGCAGTACTTTGGGATGAGTCATCTGACAATGCTCTGGAGACTGGTCTGTGAAGGTTATCTTTCTTCAGATCAGATAAAGGATTACAGTTTCGGCGTCATGTCTGCGGCAAGATCTCTCGGATATGATGATAAGCTGTACAGGCCCGCGCCTCCTGAATGCCAGAAAAGAACGTATGGACACTATCTGAAGCAGGTAGAAGAACTGCGGAGCAAAGACCTGGTGTCCCCCGGAAAGATCGATGAGCTGTTGCTCGACGCTTTCCGCGATGATATTGTGTATGGTCTGGATGAAGATGATCAGGGGAGAGAGGCAATTGACTGAAGCGTGTTTTTTTGAAACAGCGTAAGAGCACAAAATGTGCTTGATGTTTCACGCCGATTGCATATAATGGACACTCGTGGCGTGAAAAGCGCAAATGTGAGAAACATACCTGGAGATATCTTTTGCCGGGGTCTTTCTCTGAAAAAATGCCACAGGCAGAAAGGCGGGGAGCGGATTGAGAAAAAGCAGCTATGCATTTCTTTTGCTGGGGCTGTGCTTTTTTGCGCTCCTGGCGTTCAACTGCCTTGTAAAGGGCCCGGAAACAGAGGTCCTGGAAGCCGAAGGGAGAAGAACCGCACCGGCTGCCCTCGCAGAATCCTTTTCCCTCATGCCGTTTTCCTCAGACGCCCCAGAGCAGCAGACGGAGGAGCGCAAAGGCGGCAATGAAGACAGGGATCAGGTGATCGGGGAAACCCTGAAGACCGTCATCATATCATCGGACCGGAACGGGATGCCCCTGTCCGGCCCGGTGTGGAGAAAGAGCGTTTATCTCGTCTGTCCTCCGGAGGGCGTTCCCGGATAGGTGGGTATCCGGAAAGTCCTGGAATTCACAGAAGAATTCAATCTACATAAAAACTGGAGGAGAGTCATATGAGCAAAAAATCCCGCCGTACAAGCAGCAAGCCGCGGGCGATTATCGGCCTGTGCATTCTGCTTGTGCTCACCGTATGCGCCGGCGTGCTCGGCGTGAGCGGCATGAAGCTGGACAGCCGCGGGCTGTACAAGCTCCTGCCCTGGCTGCCGACCACCGATGCCCAGAACTGGCCGGAGAGCCTGCCCCTGGGTCTGGACCTTCGCGGCGGCGTGTATGTGGAGTATTCCGCAGAACAGCCCGACGACATTGAAGGTTCCTTTGATGCCCTGATGGACGGTACCATTTCCGTCATTCAGCAGCGTCTCACCGACAAGGGCTATCCCGAGAGCACGGTGCAGAAGATTGAAAACGGCACCGGCATCCGCGTGGAGATTCCGGACGTCACCGATCCGCAGGCCGTGCTGGACCTGATCGGCACACCCGCCGAGCTGTCCTTCCGCGACCCGGACGGCAACGAGTTCATGACCGGCAAGATGGTGCAGACCGCTACCTACCTCTACAGCGAGGGCGATCACCAGGTGGCCTTCACCCTCAACAGCGAGGGCGCAGCCCTGTTTGCCGACATGACCGCACAGTCCATCGGCAGGCAGATCGCCATCTATCTTGACGGCGAGCAGCTGATTGCCCCCACCGTGCAGTCCATCATCCCCAACGGCAGCGGCGTCATCAACGGCATGGGCAGTGAAGAGCGCGCCAAGACCATTGCAGCCCAGATCCAGTCTGGTGCTCTGCCCCTGGTCCTGACCCAGCAGAAGGTGGACACCGTGTCCGCAACCCTGGGTGACGAGGCCCTTTCCACCTCCATCCTGGCTGCCATCATCGGCATTGCCCTGGTCATGATCTTCATGATCATCCGCTATCGCCTGAACGGCGTCGTGGCTTCCTGGGCACTTTGCATCTACATCATCGTGCTGTTCTTCCTCATCGCTGTGGTGCCCGGCATCCAGCTGACCCTGCCCGGCCTTGCAGGTATCGTGCTTGGCATCGGCATGGCCGTGGACGCCAACGTCATCATCTACGAGCGCTTTAACGAGGAGATCCGCGCCGGCCGTCCCGCACGTGCCGCTGTGCGTGCAGGCTTCAAAAACGCCATGAGCGCCATCCTCGACTCCAACGTGACCACCCTGATCGCTTCCATCGTGCTGCTGTTCTTCGGCACCGGCTCCGTGCAGGGCTTTGCCAAGACGCTGCTGCTGGGCGTCATCGTGTCCATGCTGTCCGCTATTTTGGTTACACGCTTCCTCATGAACTCCTTTGTGGCCATTGGTGCAACGAAGGCCAGTCTGTTCGTGGGCGGCGTGAAGGGAAAGGAGGAGTGAGGAATGACCATGACAGCGAAAAAAGGCGTTCAGGATCGCTCCAAGATCTGTATCATCGTGTCCCTGGCCATTTTTGTGATCGCTCTGCTCCTGTCCATCTTCGGACTTGGCATCAACCAGGGTATTGATTTTGCCGGTGGTATGTCCATGCAGTATCAGATGGGCAAGGAAGTCACTCAGGCAGACGTGGAGAGCGTGCTGAACGACCTTGGCATCACCGCCAATGTCACCGTGCAGGGCGCAAACCATGACGAAGTGAACATCCGCATCAAGGATATCAACACCGAGGACGTGCAGTCCGTGCAGTCCAGGTTTGAGGAAGCCATGAAGGAAGGCTATCCCGACATGGTGCAGTCGGGCGAAATCAACTACGTGGGCCCGGTGGCCGGCAGAACCCTGCTGAGCAACGCCATCAAGTCGGTGCTGATCGCAGCTGCCCTTATGCTCATCTACATCGCCATCCGCTTTGACCTCTCCTCCGGCCTCGCAGCCGTGATCGGTCTTCTGCATGACGTGCTGATGATGCTCTCCTTCATGGTGCTTCTGCGGAGCATCGTGCAGATGAACTCCACCTTCATCGCAGCTATGCTGACCATCGTCGGCTACTCCATCAACAACACCATCGTGATCTTCGACCGTATCCGTGAGAACGTGAAGAAGAACCCGAAGGACAACCGTGTGGATATCGTGCGCGTGTCCGTCAAGGAGTGCCTTGGCCGCACCCTCAATACCACCATCACCACCCTTCTGACCATCGTCTGCCTGTATGTGCTGGGCGTGAGCTCCATCAAGGAGTTTGCTCTGCCGATCATCATCGGTATCCTGTCCGGTGTCTACAGTGCCAACATGATCAACGGTTATGTCTGGGCGTTCCTGGATGAAAAGATCAAGAACCGCAAAAAGGCAAAGAAGGCCTGAGTAACAGGCTGAGACAGGCAGTCCGTCCAAGTGACGGGCTGTCTTTTTTTGCGCCCAGGATAAGCACGCCCGCCATGAAGGAGGGCTTGGCCGAGATTTTCCATGATGATGCAGAGATGATTTCAAGAAGTTCTTGACAACATATTATTTTAGAAATAATATGTATAACATCACATGCAACAAGTGTGATTTGAAAAAAGCTGAGTGAAAGGACGCGGTCAACCATGAAGGAGAAGACAACGGAGACGAAGCCCAGGACGGCGGAAGAGCACAAGGAGTCAGGCCGCCAGGAGACGGAGCGGAAGCACGGGGCGGTGAACGAGGCGCTTCAGTTCCCGGTGGGGGATGCCTTTGAGTGGGATCTCAATGAGATCCTGAACTCGGACGCTGAGTCGAACGGGGAGGTGGTGGTCATCGCACTCATCGACTGCGATGAGTTTGACCGCATCAACAAGGATTTCGGACGGGACGAGGGGGACCGGGTGCTGATCGAGGCCGGACGGTACATCCAGAGCTGTCTCAAGGAAGATGCGAAGGTCTACCGGATCGGCGGGGACGAGTTCGGAATCATCTTCCGTGGCACCATGGAGCGTGAGGAGATCTTCCTGTTCCTCAACGACCTGAAGAATGGCTACAGCGTGAAGACCGGGGACGGGGTGAGGCAGACGATCACCATCGGGATGGCGACGGCCTTTGAGGATGCGAGCCGCTGTGCCGAGCTCATCCGGAAGGCGGACGGGGCGCTGTACCGGGCCAAGGTCTCCGGGCGCAACCGGGTTGCCATGGCCAAGGAGGAGAAGATGGTGCCCAAGACCAGCCATTTCACGCAGGATCAGCTGCAGCGTCTGGCTAAGCTCTCCAAGCGGGAGGGCGTCGGTGAGGCGATCCTTCTGAGGGAGGGATTGGATCTGCTGCTGAAGAAGTATGACATCTGAGCCCTGGAAGACACAGAAAAGCACATGCGGCATCTTCGCGAAACCGCATGTGCTTTCGTTATGTATGCATATCTTGGTAACCCCGGTTCAACTCCGTCACAAAGAATTACCCGCGCCGTATTCATTCTACACGGATTGGCTTTCATATGCATAACTATCCCGGTAAACCGTTTCCGGAGCAATATCAATTTCTCCATTTTTCCACGTGATCACTCCGTGAAACAGAACGGGATTGCTGAAAATCTGTTCATCCGCGAGAGGGGCAAACGCTGGCCCCTGCAGAGTCGTAGTATCAAATAGACGCTTCTCTCCGGTGGAGAATGTCACAAGCAACATTCCACCACGCAAGGGCTTTGCTTCGATAACTTTGATGTCGTCCTTCATCTCTCCAGCGTAACATATATCGTTTAATATATACATTAACTTCACCTCAAATCATGGGTGGGATTTTGTTAAAGTGTTCACCTTTAACTGCAAGATTCCAAGCCGCATAAGCTTCTTCTTCATGAAAGGCAAGCCAGCCTGTAACTATTTTTAGCTGTTTTCGTGGAAGAGAACCGGCCAGCAGCTCTCCGTCAATCGCCACCGCTGCTTCATACTCACCATAGTAAACATGAACGTGTGGCTTATTGTGTTGGCCTATATCACGAAACAGCAAATAAATGATCATTCCACCAAAGCGGCTTAATTCCGGCATGGCTTTTTCCTCTCCTCCCTGCTGTAAATCTCCAGATCAGGATTCATGTTATCCAGAATTGAAGATGAACTGTTTGCTCTGGCCCTGAAGTATAAGACATTGCAGTTCTGATGGAAATCAAAGTCGAAAAGACGAGCACAAAATTGCGATATTCCTTCGTGGAGTTGTAGCAGCTTTTTGTCAGATTGCCAAAGATGACGATATCAATGTCAGAGAGTTCTGTGCAGCCTTCTTCCAGTAATGAGCCGAAGCATGAAGCGTTGATATGTTATCACTCTGATCCCAGAAAAAGATGGGATAAACTGACATTGAAACGCTCGTCAATTGCTGAACAGAACGAAATACAGATACTCTATTTGATGGCAATATATTTTTGAAAACGACTATGGGGTTGATCTGGAAGAGTTCTTGCAAGTCTTCCCTGATCAAGCAGCTTTTTCAATTGCTCTCTGAGGCTCTTGATGTCCTTTAGATCAAGATATCCAAGTATTTCTCTGCTAGTTCTTGGCTCAGAACAATAATCCAGGATTTTTTGCCCGGTCTCATTGATTTTATGGCGGGTTTTAGTAATGGTGACTGAGGGGG
>JAFUBA010000156.1 GCA_017460395.1 Clostridia bacterium
CGGATGATGCTTTGCCTGAAAACCCATCACGAGTCGCATACTTGGTCAAAAGTTGATAAAGTACTACGCACTTATGCCTTGGGGCAGGTCGCATAACAAGTATTACGGCCAATATATTACCCTAAAAACTGAACTACACCCTTTCTGTTCGCTTCACGGGTACGGTTTTTCTCCACGATAAAGAAGATGACCAGCACGGAGATATAGACCGCAAACAGGACGATCAGTCCCAGAAGAAGTCTGGTGCCTTCCTGGTTTGCCCGCTTCAGGATCCCTTCAGATGCCTCCGGAGGGAAGCTTCTGATCAGCAGCCAGCCGTCATGTTGTAACGGAACAATGTGGGAAGTCGCATCGATTTCGTTTTCTGTATATGTAAACGAAATGGCTTCACCCTCATCAAATGCCCGCTGAACCACAGCGAGTTCTTTTTCATTGCATCTTCCCGAACTTGCAAGGTATTCCAGATAATTGTCAGGTTCTGCGTCCAGTGTGGATCCGACCACCATGCCGTCCGAAGTACAGAGCCAGCCTTCGCCATTAATACCAAACAGCTCAAAGTCCAGCGTCCGCTGAATATACTCCTCTCCATAGAACCCCACCATGATGCCGATAATCTGGCCATCGTAGTATACGGGAGAATAGTAGCCCAGCTGCTTCTGACCGGTCACCCTGGATCTGTCCACGTAGGTGATGCCGGTCTCTCCCTGCATGCCCGACTGGAAGTAGGCACGGTCTGAGAGGTTTGCAGCTACGCCGCTGCTGGTATAGTTGTCGCCGTTTTTATCGATAAAACGCAGCATTTCGAAAGCAGTGCTTTCTTCATAGCGCCGAATGACAGAAATGTCAGCCTCGGGGGAGGTCAGGCTTTCTGCATACAGGTGGGCAGTGTTCTCTATGAAATGCAGGTTTTCATCCATCATGCTGTCAATGGATATGGCCCGCTGGACAGTCAGCTCCGAAAGGTACTCTTCATTCTGGGTTCGAATGCGCTCACGGTTCCCGACGGAAAATCTCCAGAAGGCAAGGACGACACCGACCATAAGAAAGACGGATGCCAGGCCAATCCATATTCGTCTGCTCTTCGTGTTCATGCGCTGTTATATCCCTCCGGTGGTACGGACTATTTCTGTTCTTCATTTCTCTCCCAGATCAGTTCCTCCAATGTCTGATACAGGTGCTCCGGTTCTACCGGCTTGGAAAGATGCGCATTCATGCCCACCTGGAGGGAGCGCTGCACATCCTCGTCAAACGCGTTGGCCGTCAGAGCAATGATCGGGACAGTCTTTGCGTCCTCTTTATCAAGCGCGCGGATGGCCGCTGTGGCTTCAAGGCCATCCATCTCAGGCATCCGTACGTCCATCAGGATCGCATCGTAATATTGATCTGCACTTTCCTCGAACATCTTTAGCGCGATCCTGCCGTTCTCTGCATGATCAATCTCCGCTTCCTTCATCAGGAGGATCTGTTTCATGATTTCTGCATTGATCGGGATATCCTCTGCCAGAAGGATGCGGCGGCCCTTCAGATCAGCGCGTTTTTTCTCCTTATAGAGGCTCATGTTGTTCTTTCGGGCGATTCGTTCAAACTCGTCAATCACATTGGAAGCAAACAGCGGCTTTGCCAGGAAGCTGTCCACGCCCACATGCAGTGCTTCATCCATGATCTCATCCCAGTTGAAGGAGGTGAGGATGATCACGGTTGTCTCCTTGCTGTAGAGTTTGCGGATCTCTCTGGTGACCTCCAGCCCGTCCATCTCAGGCATCTTCCAGTCCAGAAGTACCAGGTTATACGGCTGATGCTTTGTGTGCTGCAGTGCCAGCATGTGAAGTGCATCCTGGCCGCTGAAGCAGGTGTCAGCTTTGATGCCTACCTCATCCAGAACGACTCTTGCATGCTCTGCCGCAATTTCCTCATCATCCACCACCAGGACGCGCATATCCTTGGGCTTGATATAGCTTGTCACTGGTCCCTGATGGTCAGAGTTTTTCAGCGTGATGCGCACCGTAAACTGAGAGCCGACGCCTTTTTCGGATTCCACCTCGATCGTGCCGTTCATCATTTCCACGATGTTTCTGGTGATCGCCATGCCCAGGCCGGTGGAACCGTATTTGCTGCTGCGGCTGCTGTCCTCCTGGGTAAAGGAGTCGAAGATCCTCGGAATGAAGGAGGGATCCATGCCGATGCCGGTATCCCGGATCACAAACCTGATCGAGGACTGATCCTCAAAGGCTGCAGTCCTCTCCACTGTCAGTGTGACGTCGCCCGGCGCGTCGGTGAACTTGATGGCGTTGGAGAGGATATTGATCAGGACCTGCTTGAGCTTCATGTCATCGCCGATGTAGTAGTCGCTGACCCCGCCGATCACTTTGCATTCATAGTGAAGTCCTTTTTCCAAGCACTGGGATGTGACCATTGTATTGATCTGCTCGAGCATGCTGCGGAAGGAAAACTCCTCCTTGCGCAGAACGATCCTTCCGGATTCGATACGGCTCATATCCAGTATGTCGTTGATCAGTCCCAGAAGATGCCTCGCACTGTCGCCGATCTTCAGTAGATAATCCCTTGTGTCCTCGTCCAGTGTTTCTTTTCTCAGCGCAAGAGCATCCAGGCCGATGATGGCGTTCATCGGGGTGCGGATCTCATGGCTCATATTGGACAGGAAAGCAGTCTTGGCACGGTTTGCCTGCTCTGCGGAGGCAAGCGCATCAGACAGTGCCTGATTTCGTTCGCGCTCCTGTCTGAGCACATCGGTGATGTCGGACTTCAGCAGCAGATAGAATTTCGCATTCCGGTCCACCATGTAGTATGTGAAGCGCTTGTAATACAGTTCTCCCTGATCCTCGCAGGTGATATCCACAACATATGTATCGTCCCGGTCCAGCTCACTGACCACGGTCTGAACGGACAGGGCAGATGCCAGCTGATCGGCGTCATGCACAGAGGGAGCGGCGGCAGGAATCACCTGCTTTTGGATATATTCCGAATAGCTTCCATCCCGTTTTACAGGGAAGATATTGCCATGGGCGATGTGGGCAGCATCGCCGATGACGACGCCGTAGTTATCACCAACGATGTAAGCCACCATATCATACTGTCTGGCAAGCACCTGCTGATTGAGAACTTCCGTCACCTTTTCAGCGTTGTATTCTGTCTCCACGCCAAAGGCAATGACGTCACCGGAAACCGGATCCACGACGGCGGAACCGCTGAATTTCACAAAGCACTGTTTCCCGGAATGCCGCCTGACATATCCCACAAACGATACCGGGCCTTCGCCCTTGTAATATCGCTCCACAAGGTTTTCCAGTTTGAAGATCTCATCATACTTTTCTTTGTCTCCGGGCACCAGAAAGCTGTTCGACCGTATCTCCGCACTGGCTGCAATCGAGCCGCCTTTATAGTCCGTCGGATAAAGGTCGCGACCTCTGGCTTCTTCGATAATGCCGGTGGTGATATTCGTGCGGAACACGGTCAGGCTCTCGTCGGCCACATCGTTGAGCTGGTCGATCATGCCCTCATACACTTTGGATCGGCGGGCGAATTCTTCCTGTGCGATATGCTCTTCCGTGATGTCATTGATAAAGACATAAAAGACGGGGCCATATCCCGGGAGATGCGTGAAATGCCCGTAGTCATCGATCCATCGGACCATGCCGTCCGCGCGGACGATGCGGTACTGCATATTCCTCAGACCGTTGTTTTCGTTTGCATCAATCTGCTCTTTCACGGACGCCTGGACTGTTTCGTAGTCCTCCGGGTGGACAATGCCGCGGAAGGTATTTCCGGTCAGCTCTCTGAACTCCTCGAAGGTCTCACAGCCAAAGACCTTCAGGCAGACCGTGTTCACGTAGATCAGGCGCTGCGATTCATCATCTGTATACACAAAGAAACCGCCGGGAATCTGCTCTGCCATCCATTTGATGGCGGGAATCATCATGTCATCGCTGAGCACAATGTGGCCCGTATTGTTCTTCGGCACTTCTTCATTTCTTTTTTCCATGTGTCACATTCTCCTCTTTTTCCGGGATGGTGTATCCCGGAGCTGGTTCGCATCCCATCGTGCGCCTGTGGACTCGTTTCGAAAAGCAGTGTGTTTTCGTGACAGATCTCAGTGTCTGTGATCCCGGTGGCCTCTTCAGGATCCTGCCGCGGAGCATGAACTGGTTTGATTCAGCATATCTTCGCGTGATTTGGAGGTCTCATGCCTGAGGACCCGGAAGCAGCCATGATTACGACATCAGGAAAGGGGAGTCAGGCATGGTGCTGTCCCCTGCGACAGAGGGCCCGTACCGCAGTCACGACGGCCTGTCTTCGGCATTGTCGGCTTAGCAGCACAGATTATACAGGACCGTCAGGAAATATCAATCGGAAGTACCGAAAAGCCTTGTGAATCAAGGCATTGTGGCTGACAGGATGCTCTTTGCAGGAATGCATTTTCTGCCAGTTTTCAGGCGCACAGCGCATGAGAAGGCGGCATCGTTTTTTATTTCTCCCGGGCGGCTCGTGCCGTCCGGACAGACAGGATCGAAGGCAGGGGGATGATCTGGTCATCCAGATACAGAAGACCGTCTGTGAGCAGAAGCTTTTTTGCCGTGCCCTTCACTTCCAGAATGTGTCCAAGCCCGGTCCGAACTTCTTCAAAATACCGGATCTCAACCTGTGGCCGAAGCCCTTCTCTGAGGCGCTTTTCAAGGTTCAAAAGCCGCCGGTCCAGTCGGTCCTGCGTTTCTTCACTCAGCTCCGGTCTTTTCACAAGCCCCTGTATTTCTTCCTTGGTGCGAACCATATCCTCATAGCCCTGCAGCGGGGAGAAGGGGAGAAACTGTTTGGCCCGCATGCCCCGCTCCATCTTCGGGTGGCGGGACGGGGGACGGGGCATGCACAGATACTCAGGATCCATGTAACGGGGCAGGTTGTGGTCCAAGATCTGTCTCCTCCTCTCCTGCGCTGTGGCCGCCGATGTGACCGTGGCGCTCACGCATGGTGGCGCCGTCAAGAAAGCTGGTTCCGCGAAGCACCGTATTGCTTCCGAATCTGCTGCGAAGTGACAGGATCGTCTCCTGAAGCTGTCGCTCCTTCAGATCCGACGGGCTGATGGTGTCCGCATCGGGTGCATCGAACATGCTCAGCTGCTGCGGGGCAGCCTGTGCCTCATCCTCCTGGACGACGCTCATGGCGAGATAGAATCTTCTCACCTTCGATGCGGGTGTGGTGATGGCGTCGTAGATTTCCTCCGTCACGGCCACGAGCCGGTTGCCGGAGGCGGTGAGGGAGACATGGCTGGATTTGTGTGCGCTCCCGCTGCCCTCAAACCCTATGGACAGGCCGATACCGCTGCAGAGAAAATGCTGCTCCACGAGCTGAAGACTCAGTTCATCTGCCATTTCACCGACGATAATGCGCCCAACCTCCTGGCTCTCTGGCCCTGCCAGCACCTGCCCGCAGCTGATGGATTTCAGGGACGGGTGGAAGGCGTGGATATCCTCCATCCGGCAGGATTCCACACCCCAGGCGTGGTCGATGAGGAGCTCTGCGTCCACACCAAATTCATGAAAGAGTCTGTCCTCATCGCGAAGGCTCAGCATCGCCACATCGCCCATGGTTTCGCACCCCATACGCCTGAGGCGATCCGCGATACCGTGTCCGACCCGCCAGAAGCTCTCAAGGGGCCGGTGGCTCCACAGACGCTCCCTGTAGCTCCGCTCATTCAGCTCGGCAATGCGCACGCCGTGTTCATCCGCTGCTTCGTGTTTGGCCAGAATGTCCATGGCCACCTTGGCAAGATACAGGTTGTCTCCTATGCCGCCCGTGGCGGTGATCCCAAAGCGGGAGAGGATCGTATGTATGACATCTGAGACGAGCTCCCGCGGGGTGAGACGGGCAGAGGAGAGATAGCGGGTCAGATCCACAAACACCTCGTCGATGGAGTAGATATACACATCCTCCGGGGCGAAAAAGTGCAGGTACACCTCCGCATAGATCCTGCTGCTGATGTCCATGTACTTTTTCATCCTGGGCTTTGCGACAAGATACCGAAGGGGCTGTCCGTGCTTTGCCTGGTATTCCGCGGCCTTCTGTCTCACCTCAAAGAGCCTGCAGCGCCCGGGAAGGCCAAGGGATTTCAGGGAGGGGGAGACGGCAAGACAGATGGTCTTATCGGATCGCTCCTCGTCTGCCACCACAAGGTTTGTGGTCAGGGGATCCAGGCCGCGGTCGACGCACTCGACGGATGCATAGAAGGACTTGAGATCAATGGCTGCATAGGCGGACATGGTATACCCCCTTTCGGATGAGACGTGATTTGCAAATTGCAAACATTTTGACATTCTGCAAAGTACTCATCGTTCTTTGCTTCAGCCCGTCCCTGTATGATACGGATAGATACATCTGTCTGTGACAGGACCCGGGAATATCTTTCAGAAGGGACGGCTTGAGATGAGCAAGGAGATTCGCATACTCGTGGTGGAACCCATGAAGCAGCCTGTGGTGCGCTACATTGAACACACCCTGCCCGCGATGCAGCAGGTGGTGGGCGGCCTGATCGCGGCAACGTACCCCTGGGACGATGAGGTGGCCGTGGTGGTGGACGATGAGGGGCTCCTCAAGGGTTACATGCCCAACCGGGCCCTGGAGGACTATGACATACTGGTGGGCACCTTCTTCATCTGCGGGCTGTCAAAGGACAACTTTGATTCACTCTCAGACGATCTGCTGGAAAAGTACAGGCAGAAGTTTCTGTGGCCGGAAATGTTCGTGCGGGACCAGGACGGCAGGATTCTCGTGTACCGGGTCGGCAGCGGCGAGGCGCCCATGCCCATGCGGCACTGAGAGACCGATACAGAGGGAGAGAGCGTGCACAGATTTATAATATCAGGCCCCCTGAATCCCGATGTCCATTATACCGCAGGACTGGCGGTGAGAACAGGGAAACTGCAGGAGGAGATCCTGGAAGGCAGGGTCATATCCCTGATTGCCGGCAGGGGATTTGGGAAGACCACGCTGCTTCGGGAGACAGAGCGGCAGCTGATGGATCATCACCCGGTGTACCTGTCGCTGCGCGTGATCCCGGAGAGAAGCTTCCGTGATGAGGAGAGCTTTGTGGCGGCGCTGTCTGCGGCGCTCAGTCTCTATCCGGGACGCGGGGAAATGAAGCGCATGACACCATGGGAAAAGCTTGCAGGACGGATGGATGAATCCGGGAAAGGCAGGGAGGCGCGGATCCTGCTTTGTGATGACGTGGAGCTTCTCGATCAGACGCCGGTGCTTCAGCCGTTCATACGTTTTCTGTACACCTCCACCATTGAGCGCGAGAAGGGCGGCAGGGTCTGCTTTTCTGCCTGTGTGCTCTGCGGGCGCAGGGCGCCGGAGGAAATGAAGCTGGATGGCGATCGGCTGCCGCGTATCATCTCCGGAAGCAGCGTCTCCCTCACCCTGACGCTGGAGGAAGTGGTGGGGATGATGTGCGCCTGGGCCGAGGAGCATGGGGTCACCATCAACGCCCGGGAGGTGGCCACGAGAATCTGGCAGGAGAGCGGAGGACATCCGAGGACAGTGTGCCGCCTTGCAAAAGAGGCCTGCAGAGGGGCAATCGGTGCAAAGTTTTGACGAATAAGAAAGGTTCTGCTATGCTCCGCTCTGACAGACAGTCAGAGGAGGAGACGAGATGATCAAGATTCAGAAGATACTGCTCATGCTGCTGGCGATGCTCTGCTGCGTGAGCTTTTTGCATGCGATCCCGGCTTCCGCGCAGGCGGAAGGGTACCTGGGGAGGAGCATGCCGCAGTTTTCCGTCACCACGACCGAAGGAGCAGAGATGACCCTGGATGGCATTCTGACGGAGAAGGATGTCGTTCTGGTGAATTTCTTTGCCACCTGGTGCCCGCCCTGCAAGATGGAGTTTCCCTATCTTGAGGAGGCCTACGGGAAGTATAAGGACAGGGTGGAGGTGGTGGCGCTTTCTGTGGAGCCGACCGACACGCTGGACATCCTGAAGGACTATGCGGATGAACTGGGACTCACCTTCCCCATGGGGCGGGACACGGACAATCTGGGCACTCTTTTCCAGGTGGTCAGCATCCCTACCACCGTGGTGGTAGACAGGTACGGGGAGATTGTGCTTGTGGAGGTTGGCGCACAGCCTTCAGTCGATGCCTTTGAGCGCATTTTTGACTGGTTCCTGGCCGAAGATTACACGGAGTCTGCGCCGCTAACTGCTATTCCGCCGAGAAAGTATCAGGGGGCATGGCCAACGGAGGATGAGTACCGCGCGGCGCTCCTGAGCGATCCGAATGATCCGGCCGTTTCTTCTGTGACTCCCTCCAGGGACGCGGTCTACCCGATGATCCCTTCCGGCACATCCCTCGTAACCGGGAATACCGGCATCGACGGGATTGCTTCCGGGGTCACGCTCGGCACCAGGAGCGATGAAGCGCAGTACATGAATCTCGAGGTGCTTGTCTCCACGGAGGATGTCTATGACCTCTTTCAGGTGCTGGTGGATGATGCAGCTGTGCGCACGCTCAGCGGAGAGCAGGACTGGCAGACGATCTCTCTGTTGCTTTCACCGGGCGAACATGAGGTGACGCTCCGGTATGCAAAAGACGGCGAGAACGGTGTGGGTGAGGACCGGGTTTCTCTGAGAAACCTGAGTTTCACGGATGCGCCGCTGGAGACAGCCCGCATCCCCGTGTCCGATGACTTTTCTCTCCAGATGAGCGACGGGGTTGGAAGGGAAATCGTGTTCCCGGAGAGCATGGACCTTCCCCTGATCTACTTCGCATCTCAGCGGGTGTACATTGCGCAGGATGGGTATGCAGAGCTTTCTGTACATCTGAGGGAAGATCAGGATCCGGGGGCTGCGTTTATCTATTCGCAGCCGACAGGGATTCTGGGGTCTGTGCCGACACTTGTGAGAGACTCGGACACGGAGGTGCTTCTGACGCTGGAGGTGCCGGAGGTGGCAGCCAACGGGTATCCCTTCACGGCGGTCTATCTCTATGAATCGACAGAGGCGAATGTGCCGGACGGGACCTGTGGCGTCATGCTGTTTGCAAATGAAAGTCAGGTGGACGCTTTCCTGCAGGCAATCTCGAGCCAGATCCAGACGACCTGGAGCTATCTGGAATAAGCGAATATACGAAAAGAGCCAGGCACAGGGCCTGGCTCTTTTCGCAAGCAGCCGATCAGGCGGGCGGCAGGGGCGTCCTTCATCTGATCGATATGCTGAGAGGACTTATTGGGGCCAGAGGACAGGCAGCCAGGTGAAGTGCACAGGCAGGGAAGGCGTTGCAGTGACTCTGCCTCAGATGCACTCAGCCACGGCTGCGCATGGCCATTGGGCCAGGCCAGCGGCAGAAAAAAGGAGGAATGCCGCAGCATTCCTCCGAGTCACTGTCTCTGACGCTGATGGGCTTATGGATCCACAACAGGAATCAGATCATGGTTCAGTGCATAGTCGATGGTGTTTTGATCGTGGGCATAGACTGCAATGAGTCCTGTGCCATCGAAGGCATCATCTGCAATGCTCACGCCGGATGGGATATCCACTTCCGTAAGACTGGTGCCGGCGAAGGCCTCGCTTTCGATGGTCTTAAGGTTCGATGGGAGTATGGTCACCTGGCCGAAGGGAACATAGTCAGCACTGCTGATGGTGCCATCATTCTCCGTCACCACGATGGTCACTGGCTTGGTGATCATGAGGCTGCCATACTGAAGACCGATCAGCTCTGAATGGACACCGGCCTGCGCCATAGTATAAGTGGGTATGCTGGATGACCAGTCACGGGAAGCATAGTCAAAAATGTTGACATAGTACTGTTTTGCATAGCCCGGAAGCGAGAAAGAAGCAGGGTCAGGCGTGGGATCAATGGTGATCACGTCGCCCACCTTGGTCCTGATGACATCGGGAAGATTCCCAAGGCCGGTGGGAAGTGCTGAGGGCAAATTTGTCACATTCAGGTTGATCGTATAGGAAGAGGGCTGCCCGCCCCATGTGCACTCCACGGTGATGGTGGAATTCTTCTTCTGAGGAATGCTGCTCAGCTGGCCAAAGCAGCCGAACTCATCGCCGTAGTAGCTGAAATCCAGGTCAGGGTCGCTGGCTGTGACGGTCCAAGTCGGAGTACCGCCGTACTGTGCTGCAAGTGCAGCCCTGTTCGTGATACCAATGCTGATGAAGTCAGAGGAATTCCAGAGGGTTGCATCCGGAGTCAGACTCAGGTCTTGATACACATCGACGGTGACACTTGGTGAACCCTGTTTGGCCCATGAATAGGTACCGAAAAGTTCCGGCACAAGTGCGGGCACATTCCCGGAGGGGTCTGTCACGGTGAGGGTATAGGGAATATAGCATCCGAGGTTGGAACCACGGCTCGGCCCTGCATCAAAGCTGACGATGAAGTAGTGATCGTATGTACCGGGCTGCTTGGCTGTGTATACCCCGGTGTTTGGACCGTTGAAGTCTGGAGAGGAGAATCTCGAATCATCCCATACCGGGATTTCGTCCCATTCTGTGTCTGTCCACATCCGCTCATTGGTCATATACTGGAGACCGCTGTTTGAGACGTCAACTTCAACCTGGACACGATACGTTTCGTTGGTCTGCATGGACATATTGCCGCCGGACACTGAAACGGGGGTGCCAAGCGTTGCCTGAGAGGGTGTGAGGGTGATGGGGGTAACTGACATGCCGTAGCTGCCCGGCAGATTCAGACCGGTAAAATAAGCCGTGACAGAGGTGGTCGTGGTGACGCCGTTCAAATCTGTCTGGATCGTGTACACATACGGACCGCCATTGGTGTAGGATATGGATGGATCCAGATTCAGCCTGGCAGAACCTGTGCCGGGGCCTGACAGGGCGTTGGGGGTGATCATCAGGGATGGTGCACCCTGCGTGTCTGCCGAAACTGTCCATATCAGGGTGTCGCTGGGGTTTAGTGCCTCAGAATAGTAGAACTCAGAACCGCAGCTGAAAAAGCCGCCGGCGATTGGACGACTGAGGGGAAGACCAAGCTGAAAATCGACTGTTTCAGAGCCGATAATCTGAGCGTTGCTGGAGGGAACAGGGATATTTCCCTGAGCGTCCGTCACATAGAGTTTATACGGAATGTAGTAGCCAAGGTTGGACGCATGTCCATTGGCATTCGAGAAGCTGACAATGTAGACATGCTCGTATGTGCCAGTCTTTTGAGCAGTATAGACTCCCGTGTTTGGACCGCCAAAGTCCTCATACGAAGAAAGCCTCTGATCACTCCATGTTGGGACTTCTTCCCACTCTGTATTGCTCCACATGCGGTAGTTGGTCATATACTGCATGCCGGTGTTTAACACATCCACTTCCACCCGCACGCGATATGTTTCACCGGTCTTCATGAACATTTCGCAGTTTGATATCTGAACGGGGGTGCCAAGTGTTGCCTGGGAAGATGTCAGGGTGACCGGCGTGACAGAGATGGAGAAAGACCCCGGCAGAGTCTGACCGACATAATTGACCGTCACAGGGGTGGTGATGACATTGCCGTTCCAGTCTGCCTGAATCGTGTATTCATACGATTGTCCGATGGTATAGGTCTCAGATGGATCCAGATTCAGCCGCGCGATCATGCTCGCGCCAATGCCTTCGGTTGTCATCTGAAGGTGCGGGGCATTCGGTGAAGTGGAGGTGACTGACCAGATCAGGCTGTCGTTGAAATTTGGAGAATCTGACAGCTCGAACTGAGCGCCATGGCTGAAATAGCCGGCGGTACTTGGTCTCTGCAAGGGGAGGCCAACCTGAAGATCAACCGTGTCACTTCCACGAATGGTTGTAGCACTTGCCATGGCGCAGAGGAGCGTGAGTGACAGAGAGATGAAAAGGACGGACAGAATTCGTTTGATCATTTCGTGATTCCTTTCCGCAGGGTTTTGTCTGAAAGCGCGATCCTGCCGCAGGTATTGGAAGGATTCCATCACGTGTATACCCTGGACAGCGGCCATTGAGACGATACGATAAGTATAGAAGAACATGAGGACAGGGTCACGCCCCAAGTTGGCACATTGGACCCGCTGTTGGTGTGCCAATTCGGCACAATTTCGTTTTATTGTCAAAAACGTGAATATTGCGTTTATAACACAAAATTCGAAAATTCAAAAATAGCCAGGATGAAGCAGATATACGAATGAGTGAGTCGCGCCCGGATGCACGGGGAGATCTGCCGTCTCCATGTACACACGACAAAACACGCAGAAGCATTTTGCTTCTGCGTGCATATAGTCAGGTGATCAGAGACGAGTATTTTTCATGGCCAAAAGGGAGGGCAGGAGGAGAAAGTTCTGTCCTTCGCTACCAGGCAGGTGAATGAAGTGGCTGTCCGGATCGGTGTCCATCCATGCCTTCAGGGCTTCTGATTCGCCTTCATCGGTTCTTCGGATGTTGACCGATGAACGGGGCTCCTCGAAGTAGCTGAACAGGACATCCTCATGCAGGGCGATCGACATGTACCGGTCCCCGCGGTGCAGCCCCTCCTGCGTCAGTGCGAAGTGGTGGTAGACATACTCAAACATGGTCTCATGCCTGAGATACGCGATTCTGCCCCGCTGACGGCTTTCAGGATTATTGCGCTTCCAGTCATCTGCGCTGCGGGGCTCATCGTGCCAGAAGACATGGTACATCTTTGCCCACTTGCATGTTTCCTCCTTCTGCGGAAAGTCAGCAAGCAGGGGAGACAGCGGTTCCATGAACGCCTCCGGCTCCATCTCAGTCCCAATGGCCTCGTAGTACAGAAAGACCTGCCGGCCGTAATGGAAGAGTGCTGCGGTCATGAGATCGCCCGCATCCATACGGTCCTGGATATCCGCCTGGCATTTTCTGAGGGCAGATACTACACCACCGGATTCCGGAGGTTCCAGGAGAAGGCCCCTTGCATGGCACCGATATACAGGACGTGTGTCCATCGTCTTCGACCTTTCTCAGTTGTGATAGCGCTCCCGAAGCTCATCCATGACGTGCTGAACGCTCTTTTCTACGGTGCCCTCATGGAAGGGATTGAGGAGGTTGCCTTCCTTGAGAAGGTCAAAGTATCCCTTCGTGCCACCGGCACGGCACAGACGCAGATAATCCTGCCAGGCCTGTTCACGGTCGGTCTTCATGCGGCTATAGTACTGGAAGGCACAGACCTGGGCGAGGGCGTAGTCGATGTAGTAGAAGGGGTAGAGGAAGATGTGCTGCTTCTGCATCCAGAAACCGCCTTCCTCCAGGAAGGCCTCCCCGTCATAATCGCGCCAGGGCATGTACTTCTTTTCGATCTCGTGCCACACGTGCCGACGCTCGATGGCTGTGAGATCCGGCTTTTCGTAGACCCGGTGCTGGTATTCGTCCACCACGGCCATGTAGGGGATCACGGAGATGGCTCCGATCAGGTGGGCGGTCAGGTATTCTTCGCTGCGGTCGCCGAAGAAGCTTTCCATCCACGGATAGGCAAAATGTTCCATGGTCATGGAGTGGATCTCGTTGATCTCGCTGGTGGAGCCACTGAGGCTGGACACCGGGATGGAGCGCATGGCCAGATACCCCTGGAAGGCATGGCCGGCCTCGTGGGTCAGCACGTCCACATCGGCGCTGGTGCCGTTGAAGTTGGAGAAGATGAAGGGCGCCTTGTAGCCGGGGAAGCGGGTCATGTAGCCGCCCATCCGCTTGCCGGGACGGGTCTCCAGGTCAAAGAGATGGTAGCGGACCATGAAGTCAAAGAACTCATGGGTCTCGGGGCTCATGGCGGCGTACATGCTCTGGGCCTTCTGGACCAGCTCCTCCATGGTGCCGATGGGATCAGCGTTGCCTTCGGGGAAGATGAGGGCTTCATCATAGTAGCGGAGCTTGTTCACGCCGAGCTTCTTTGCCTGCACCTGGCGCAGCTCATTCACAAAGGGCGTGATGATCTCAAGGATCTGCCTGCGGAATTTGGCTGCGTCCTCCTGGGTATAGTCAAAGCGCCTGCGATCGAGGTAGGCGAGGTCCGTGTAGGAGGAAAAGCCCAGTTTTTTGGCCATACCGTCCCTCAGGTGCACCAGTTCATCGTACTGGGCATCCAGCTTCGGTGCGATCTGGGCATACAGGCCGGCCCATGCGTGGAAGGCCTCTTTGCGCTCCTCGCGGTCCGTGGACTCCATGTGCTTGAGAAGCCCATAGAAGTTGCACTCCTCGCCGCGGAAGACGGTCTTGGCCATGGCAGAATCCTTCTGATACTGCTGGCGGAGAGCACCCTCGCGGATGGTATCGTCGATGATCTTCTCATCCATCGTTTTGAGGGAAGCATCGATCATGCGGAACATCTGCTCGCCGAACTCGTTTTCAAAGTCTTTGCGGAAGGGGCACTCAGCGAGCGCCTTGGTCCAGGCCTTGCGCAGGGGAATGAGCTGGGCCATCTGCTCGCGCAGCCAGGTCATCTCGCCATCGTAGTAGGCATCCGTGGTGTCGATGGTGTTGCGCACAGAGCAGATACTGAACATGGTGGACACCTGCTTGTCCGCTTCCTGCAGGTCAAAATAGACCTTCCGGGCTTCCTCATAGGACGCAGCGCTCAGGATGGCTTCTGTGGCCTTCTGCAGGCAGGTCTTCTGGGCCTCGATATCCGGCCGGCTGTAGGGCATCTCGCGAAAATCAACCATTTCCATGGCGAAAGATCTCCTTTCAGGTGGTCAGTTGGTAAATCAGATTCGTGCCTATTCTAATGACGATGGTGCAGGAAAGCAAGATTTTTCCCGGACAAAATGAAAACCGAAGTGAAAGCCCCAAGTGAAAGGTTACAGCCCTGCTTCCGGCAGGCAGTGCATGTGCAGCTGATCCAGCATGCGGAATCCCTCGGAGGAGAAGCGCAGGTTGAAGCTTCGAAGAGCGAAATCCACACTCCGCAGCTTCAGGTAGGTTCGGATGGAGGCTGCCTCCTGGCTGCCCTTCGGATACTGCGAGAGATGACAGTCAAAGATCGAAGAGAACTGCTTATCGAGAAAGCCCGCTGTGTTCACCATCCGGTTGGGCCTTGCCGTCATGTAGTAGCAGAGGGCCTTTACGGGGGCTTTCGCGGCCTGGTACTGCTGCATGATCTCGCCATACGGAGCAAAGCAGGCAATCTGCCGTGCCACCATGCCCACATTCAGGTGGTCCTGGTGACATTCGCTGGACACACATGGGTCCGGGGCAAAGATCACATCGGGCTGGAGGCGGGCGACTGTGCCCGCAATCCCAAGGAGAAGGTCGTGGACATCATACCCGGCACCGTCCTGCAGGTTCAGAAACCGGACATCCTGCACGCCGAGGATGGCTGCGGAGCGAAGAGATTCTGCCCGGCGCATCTCGGCAAGCTGATCCGGGGTTGTGCCCGCAGGTGCACTTCCCAGGCCAAAGCGGCCGTCCGTGCAGATGAGGAAGGTGACCTGCTTTCCGAGGGAGACAAGCTTCGCCGCAGTGGCACCGGCCCCAATCTCGATATCATCCGGGTGCGGCCCGATAAAAAGATAGCGTTCAAAGGACTCTATGCGGGGGAGCGGGGCAGCAAAGCGAAGAGCGAATCGGGTAAGGCCCATGGCGGTCTCCTTTCAAAGAACTCCTCATGCCGTATCCGGCATGAGGAGACAACATTCGGCGCATGATCGCCGGTTATTTGGCTTTTCTGTCTGCCAGCGCCTTGCAGATCCTGTCGTACTCTTCCTCGTCCAGGGTGTACTTCTTCTTGTAGAACACATAGGAGAGGAACATGAGCAGGCAGGGGAGCACGGTCATGACGATGAGCAGGCCCAGGGTCTGGCTGTGCTGGACGCCCGTGAGGAGCGAAGTGACCTCGGCAGCCTTGGTCTCCGCGGTGATCTCACCGATGTTGGCCTTCTGCTCAAGATCCGCAATACCGTTGGTGTACTGGATGATGGAGAAGACGATATAGGTGATGTTCGCGATGGCCACCGTCAGGGCGGAGGCCAGTTTGGTCAGGAAGGGACGCAGGGAGGACACGATGCCCTCATCGCGGGTGCCGTGCTTGTATTCGTTGTATTCTACCGTGTTCATGATGGAGATCATCATGATCAGGTAGAAACCGTACTGGCCAAAGTTGGCCAGCATGTAGCCCAGGGTGAGCAGCACGAATTTGAGGGTGCCGCCGCCCTGCAGAACAAGGCCCGGGATCAGCATGATCAGGTAGCCCACGAGGGAGATGACCATGAGGATGTCCATGAGCTTCTTGCGGTGCAGCTTCCTGGAGATGACGGGATAGAAGATCATGAGGAAGGCAGTCACCATCATGCCGAGCATCTGGAAGACGGTGAAGAAGGTACCCTCATACCCGAACTCCACGTAGATGTAGGTCTGGCCGACACCGGAAAGCACGATGCCGTTCCCGATCTGCTGGAGAAGGAAGATGACGGCGATCCATATCAGCTGATCATTCCCTGTGATGGTGGAGATGATCTTTTTGAAGGATACCGGGGGCACAGGATCATCGTTGTAGTTCCTCTGCTCCTTGACTCCGAAGATGGTGAAGGCCAGGAACACAGGGCCAAGGATCGCGATGATCAGGGCCACACGGCCGTATGCCGTCACGGCGTTGCCGCCGATGGCATTGTCGCCCGCGGTCAGCATGGGGATGAAGGCGGCGGCCATCATGCCGCCGATGCCGGCGAACAGGGTCGCCCTGGAGGTATACTGATTGCGCGTGTCAGCATCCGAGCTCAGTGCCGGCACCATGCCCCAGTAGGAGATGTCGTGCATGGTGTAGGTGATGCTGTAGAGAAAATAGATGATGCCGAAAAACCATACAAAGGCCCAGCCCTGCAGCTGAACACTGAAGGCGAGGTAGATGACAATGGAAGTCGTCAGGATGCCGACGGCAAGCCAGGGCTTGAACTTGCCCCACTTTGTGCGCGTACGCTCGATGATGTTGCCCATGATGGGGTCATTGAGGGCGTCAAAGACACGGGCTGCCACCATGATTGCCGTGATGGCAGACAGCTGTGCTGCTGAGAGCTGATGGGTAAACAGGACAAACGTCAGAAGATAGCTGGTGACAAGATTGTACATCATGTCCCGGCCGACTGTACCCAGAGGAAAAAACCACAGGTTCCGCTTTTTGATTTTTTGATCTTCCATTTGGGGACTGCTCCATTCTTTCTTGATGGGGGCACCAGAAACCGGGGAGACCAGAGAAACGATAGCACGATTGTCCGACATGCGGACAAGTCGTGGGGAATTGTAGTAAAGATCCACCGGAGCGTCAAGAATCAGGCGCGAAAAGTAGCCTCAGAGTATACAGATCCGGCGCAGCATGCATGGTAGAATTGCACCATCCCGAGAAGCCTTTCGGAAAGGGGCTGAGAAAATATGGAGGAGCATGATTGCATTTCTATCTTCTATCCGACAAGTGACTGCCTTCAGCTCGGCAATTCGATGTTTCCATCGCTCAGAGAGTCACACAGGACCTATGTGGACAAGACACAGTTCATCTCGCAGTGGCTCAGAGACGGGTATTTGGTCACGATCCTGCTGAGGCCAAGACGGTTTGGAAAGACACTGGCGCTCTCCACGGTGCATGCGTTCTTCACGGTGGACCATCCGGAGTATGCAGCGCTTTTTGAAGGCACAAAGGTCGATTCGGACACGGAGGCCAAGAGGCTGCAGAACCAGGTGCCCGTGATCTTTCTGTCCTTTCACAGCATTGAGGTCAAAGAACCAGATGAAATCCGAAGCGCTATTGCACGAACAATTCAAGAGGTGTATCAGGATTTTTTATCCTCTGTGCCGGCTGGTGCTTTGGATCAAAAGACGAAAGAGGAACTGTCGGTGTTTTCAGAATCTTCCAAGAGCGATATGATCGCGCATTCCCTAAGGAAGATCATGAAGGTTATGGAGAAAACATACGGGCAGAAAGTTATGGTTCTTATTGATGAATACGACCATGTCATGTATCCGCTGTTTCAGAAGCCCGGCTGGGATGAAGTGTGTGACCTTCTGCGGGCATTCATGGAGGCTACATTCAAAGACAACTCCAGCCTCATGAAAGGGCTGATCACTGGCATCACTGCGATCGGGCAGGGAAGTATCTTCAGCGGCTTTAACCACTGCGGCATTGCGGATGTACAAAGCGGTCTTTTTGGGGACTGCTTCGGTTTCAGCCAGGAGGAAGTGGATCGACTCCTTGAGGAAAATCATCTGGAAGATAGCAGGGCACTGGTCAAGAAATGGTACGATGGCTATTCCTTCGGGCAAAACCGTCACATGTACAATCCGTGGACGATGCTGAATTTCATTCATGACCGAAGGCTTGGCATGTTCTGGGCAAATTCAGGAGGCACAGAGCTTCTGGAGCATGTGATCCGATCAGCACCATGCCGGGTGATGGACGAATTTCTGCTGCTTCTTTTTGGAAAAACCTTGCACAGGCCACTGTGCGGGCAACTGGTCATGCAAGATCTTCCGGAAGACGGGGCGTCGGTGTACACACTTGCCGTCAGCACGGGCTATCTGTCATGCGAATGGGATGGAAAGGCAGGGTCATCTGTACAGCGCATGTACAGGCTTCGCGTGGCCAATCTCGAGTGCCTGACCGACCTGAAACAGAAGATCCGCAGATGGTATTTCGGGCCATCGAGCGAAAAGAGCGCAGCCTTCCGATAGGCTCTCATGAACGGGAAGACCGGGAGGCTTGCGGACATCATGGGTTCCTGCCTGGCCATGGGGACAGACTTTTTTGAAAAGGGCAGTTCCATCAGGCTGCCGGAATCGGTCGGACAGACCGTGCGCACCCAGCGGTTCATCCATGGGTTTGTGCTTTGGATGATGGCAGAGCTGGAGGAAATGTATGAAATCCTCTGCGATTCGGAGAATGAATGCTGCGAAGTATCACTGATCCCGAAACGGAAACGAAACACAAAAGGCGCGAAACGTACGAATAATACAAAAAGTACAAGTCAAGGTCAGGATCCGCCGATTCTGATGGAGTTCAAAGTGCAGACGCCGGAGGAACAGAACCTGAATAATGCCTGCAGGCGTGCACTGATGCAGCTGCGAGAAAAAGACGGTCTTGCGGCGTTTCAGGAAAGAGAAATCGATATCGCTTCAGTATTGTGCTACGGGATCGCGTTTCATGGAAACGATGTGGAAGTTCAGTGCCTCAAGGGCGATCAGTTGATGCCGGGAACAAAATAAAATTCAGGAGCACAGCCAAACTGCCGTGCTCCTGAGAATGATTGAGAGGGGGAGACAGATCTATATCTCTGCTCAAAATCCGGCTTTTAGGCAGAGATACATCAGGGGGAGCCTTTTAAGGGCCCAGATGGCACCGATATATGCGCTTTCGGGACCCTCAAAAGCCACTGCTCTCTGTTTTCGATACCGCATTGCATTGTGCTGCTATCTTTTGAACCGGCGTGGCGCCTTGAGCACAGCGTGTGCCTGAGCATGCACAACTTCCGGAAGAAACTCCAGTGGTCGCAAAAAGCGCCGCGATAAAAGCATGTTGTGTGCGCGCAGTGCAGGTTCAGAGTTTACCCGGAATTTTCAGGAGCCGCACCAGCAAGGCACTTCCCCATGTGATCAGAATGAGCCCGAGGAAGATCACGATCCCTACAGGAAGTCCCCAGGTGCAGAAACCGTAGAAATCGTGGCCCTCGATGCCGTAGAGCAGGATTGCGCCCAGGTAAAAAAGGCCATAGATCACAAGTGGCAGGGCTGCAAGAAAACTGAGTCTGAATTCCGGCTTTGGGAGTGGATCGATCAGAATGAACTCAAAGAGGGCCAGGAGCGGCACGATCAGGTGGAAGTACAGGTTGGCTCCTTTGAACATGGTCTGGAAACCGAACATGGGGCCGAGAAACAGGACGACCGTCAGGAAGGTCATGAGCACCGACACCGTGCCGGCCCACTTGAGCGTGACAAGCCATGTTGGAAACGGCTTTCCGAAGTGCGTGAGGCCGTAAACCAGGTAGATGATGGCTGCCACGGCCATCAGGAGATTCGAGAGAACCGTAAAGTAGCGAAGGCTCTGAAAGCTGGAGGCGGACAGGACGCCATTGTCCGTCCGGGCATAGACCATGTTGCTCCAGGAGATCAGAACCATGACGGCAATGGCGAGGGACAGGACGAGTGAGAGGATTGTTCGGACGGTAGCAGATGTGTTCAATGTGGTTGCCTCCATGTCGGTCAAAGTGCAAATATGTCAGAAGTGTTTCAAATATTTTACAAATCTGTGACAAAATTGTATAATTCTCTGTGTAGAACAGTCAGGAAAAGGAGACGCAGGGATTATGGCAAGGGTAAAAAAGCAGACTGACTACAGAACGCAGCGCCTGGTGGAAATCAATCAGCAGATTGATGAGATCGAGAAGGAACTCCCCTCCTCTGTTCGGGACTTCATCCGGGCCGTATCCACGACCACCACGCCGCTGACGAGGCTTGCATATGTATATGATCTGAGGACCTTCTTTTTCTTTCTGAAGGCGGAATGCCCGGAGTTTGCGGATGTGAAGCCAAACCAGATGACGACAGAGCACTTCAATCTCCTGACACAGCGCCAGCTGGAGATCTATCAGGACTACCTTCGGCAGTATGTCCGGCCGGACTACGACGGGGATACAGACGGGGCTGCAGCGCAGGATGAGCAGGTCATGATCCAGAACCATGAGATCGGGATTGCAAGGAAGCTGTCCTCCCTGCGGGCGTTCTTCAAATACCTCTATACCCACGACATGATCCGGGAGAACGTGACAGAAAAGGTTGTCATGCCCAAGATCCGGAAAAAGCCCATCATTTTCCTGGAGCGGGATGAGATCAACCGCATGTTTGATGCTCTCGAGGACGGTGAAGGTCTCACCAAGCACCAGAAGGCGTATCTTGAGAATACCCGCATTCGGGACAGAGCGATCATCACCCTGCTTCTCGGCACCGGCATCCGCTCCAGCGAGCTGGTGGGGCTCAACAAGGACGATCTGGACCTGGACAACAATGCCTTTGTTGTCACGAGAAAGGGCGGGAACCAGGCGATTCTGTATTACAATGATCAGGTGAAGGAAGCACTTGCGGATTACCTGGCGGTCCGGGACGAGGTGACGCCCGTTGAAGGGCACGAGGATGCGCTGTTTCTTTCCACCCAGAGGAAGAGGATCTCCCCCCGCGCGCTGCAGGACCTGGTGAAGAAATATGCGAAAGTCGGTGCACCGCTCAAAAAGGTCTCGGTCCATAAGATGCGCTCCACCTTCGGTACGTCTCTGTACAGGGAGACCGGGGATATATACCTGGTGGCATCGGCCCTCGGGCACGCGGACGTGAACACCACAAAGGCCCATTATGCGGCAGAGAACGAGGAAAAGCGCAGGCAGGCGAGCCGCAATGTCACCTGGCTTCCGCAGTAAAGAGAACATACCGAAAAAAGCTGGATCGCAGGGATTCAGCTTTTTTCGTCTTCCAGGATCAAAAGATCCAGGTATCTGTATTCAAAGCGGTGCAGATCCACATCATGATCCAGGCAGTAGGTCATAAACTTCATGTCATCAAAGATGGCTTTGCGGTCCGGCCACCTGGTGGTGTAGCTGCGCTGGATGGTATCCTCCAGATAGCGATCCTGCGTGTTGTGGTGCAGGGCCGTCAGGCGCTGCATCTGCGCTTTGGTAAAGGCGAAGACAGAATAAGGAGCAAGGCCCTTTTCCTTTTGCTCGATCACCAGATAGGAGGCTTTCGTGGAATGTACCAGGGAGAAACCCTGGCGCATCAGATCATAGCGGATGATGGTCTGTATCTCAGATGCGCTGAACTGTCCGCCGATGGCAGAGGACCAGGCAAGGGTATTTTCAGCCACCTGCGCGGGCAATGCATCTGTCAAAGAGGAAAGATGGCTTTCCATGTTCTCCCCTTTCCTTTGCATGTGTTTGTGAACTGAGCTCCATTACAGGGCCTTATACACATGCTTGTTTTCTCTTGCGATGGAATAGTCTTCCCGGAAGGCCTCCTTCATGCCGCCGCCAAAGTGGAAGGGCTCAACGAGGGGGAAAACGTCGGTTACGATGGTATTCTTGAAAGGCAGCAGGCTCGCACGCACGGCAAAGGGCGGCGTCTCACCGAACAGCTCTTCCAGTTCAGTGCTCAGTCCGATGACGTGATAGGCCTGGGGGCCGTCATCTGTGGAGTGCAGAAAGATGGCGCTCTTTTTGAGATATCTGAGCAGAATGAACTGGTCCCGCACATGTCTCTTCCAGGCTGTGCAGACTTCTCTCTGTTCGCCCGTAAGATCCTTTGCGGAGGCAAGAAAGCCGTCAATCAGGTCATTCGGATTCTCCCACAGTACATTTGCCACCTTCCGGGCATCCTCAGGGCTGACAGCAAGCGTTACAGGGTCAGTGACCAGTGACTCCACAGGCAGGATTTTTTTCTCGGTATTCACATAGTTTAACAGCGCATAAAACGTAGAATAAAACAGATGAGCGTCGGTCGTGGAAAGAACCATGTGAGTACCTCCTGTCAAATCCGGAGAAAAAGCATCATCCGGGTGCTGAAATCATTTCAGGCACTGTGCCTGTTCCACCTTATCATGAATTCAATATTGCTAACCGCTTTTTATCATAAACTTTTTTCCCAGTCTCTGCAAGATGGATGTGAAAAAAATCCGGGAAATCGAATGAATTTCCGGATTTTGAAGCACTTCTGCAGTCAGCAGCCTTTTCTGCCGCTTTTGTGATCCTCGATGGAGCAGGCACCGGGGGTCCCGTATTCGATGAGGCCAGCGTCCGCTGGATCCGTGGACACTCTGCCGTCCTCAAAGACGAAGGCAGGGATGCCCACATCGCCGATTTCCTTGAGATGGTCAAAGACGGGATTGGTGTCCCGCAGATGGGTAAAGGCGCTCATGTTGCTGATGTTCTCGCCAATGTTGATGTACTCGAACTCGTCTTCGCGCCCTTTGACCTGTTCGTGCACATAGTCGCAGTACGGGCATGTGGGCATGCCGTAGATCTTGATCAAGGGATTGCATCTCCTTTCGTACTCAGGCCCAGAGCAGATGTGCCTTCGTGTTCATCACCTGATGATGTACGCGTCCACGATCTCACCGACATACATGGTGTGAAAATCGCGGTTGGCCATGGGATAAGTGCCGTCCACATCCCCGGGATACATTCTGCTGCGGATGCTTTCCGGGATCCTGCTGAGGTCCTGGTCCTGCGAGTACAGAATGCGGCATTCGAGCGTCAGCGGATACTGCCGGATGCCGGGCGTTTGAATGGTCTCGGCTTCCTCCAGCTCCAGTCCGGCTTCTTTGACCTTGTCGATCTGAAAGCCTGACTGCCAGCCGCAGATCTTGTTGATCAGGGGATCAGTTCCTTCCAGCGGGGCGCTGATGGAGAACTCCTGTGTCTTGTCCAGCTGTCCCTTGGTATATCTCCCCTGCCGTACGTAGACATGGAAGGTGGGCTTTCCCCAGAGCGTCCCAATGTGTCCCCAGCCGATCACCATGCTGTTGAACTTGTCACCGTTGGTGTTCAGGAGAATGCCTTTTGGCAGGGCGCGGGTCAGGAGATTTGCGTAGTCTGTGACCTGAATCTTTTCTTTCAAGTTAGGTTCCCTCCAGATAAGTCGATGTGGATTGTGTCAGTGAGCGTCATATGTCCAGCCATGATCACCGTGATAGATCATAAGCCGGGTCATGCCGCCGTCGATGCAGAGATTTTCGCCGGTGATGAATCCCGCTTTCTCGGAGCACAGGAAGAGCGCTGCTTCCGCAATATCCTCCGGTTTTCCGACGCGGCCGACAGGCTGCTGCAGGGCATCCGCCCCGATAATAACAGATTCGGTCGTATCAATCCAGCCCGGGGAAATGCTGTTGACCCTCACCCTGCCGGCCAGGCTGACAGAAAGAGCATGCGTCAGGGCTGCGATGCCGCCCTTGGCTGCCGTGTAGCTCTCCGTCTGCTGCTGGCTCATCCGGTCCCGGGATGAAGATATGTTGATGATGGCAGCTCCCGTGCCAAAATGCGGGAGAAGAAGTTTTGTGAGGTAGAAGGGCGCCGTCACACCGACGGACAGGGCATACTGGAATTCGTCATAGGTGCACTCATCAATGCCGCGCATCAGGGGAAGCGCGTTGTTGATGAGATAATCCACGCATGTACAGTTGTCTGAGATATGGCGCGCAAAACGCTCCAGCGTTTCCTTATCGCCCACATCCCCTACGAACCAGTCACCTGGGGTCTTGTCGATGATGAATACCCTCGCACCTTCCCGGCGGAAGGCTTCTGCGATCGCTTTCCCAATGCCGTGGGCACCGCCGGTCACGACGGCGGTCTTGCCTTCAAACTGAGCCATGGAAACACCCCTCATGTGTTGATGTCATCAGAAGAACAGGGAGAAGAGAAAGAAACCGGTGCGTCATTCGAGATGCTCGATATCAAAGGGTGCGTTGGTGATAAACAGGAATGTACAGTCCTCCAGAGCTGTGGCACCATGATCCATTTCTACCTCGGCCGGAAACCAGACGAACTCACCCTGCCTTACGATCCCGAGATTTGTCTGCATGGAGCCCTCAATGATGTACATCCCATGGGCACAGTGATGCTTGTGCCAGCCCATGGTGTATCCCTTGGGATAACGGGATACATTGACGATCATGCCGGTCTTAGGCTCTGTAACCATGGCCTTATCCAGATGTCCTCCGCCCAGGTCAACCCAAGGAATCTCGTCAATATGAAAGATCTGGGGCTTCTGCATCTTGGGTGGAAGGAAGGAGTACAGGTAGAGCCAGCCCGCAGAGTAGGTTAAGTAGATAAGCAGCCCGAAACTTGAAAATCCATACAATTTCTCCTATATTGGACACTCATTCACTCCAGGCAAAGAGTGAGTGGCTAACGATTAGGAGGTATTGTATGGAAGTGTCTGTCA
>JAFUBA010000157.1 GCA_017460395.1 Clostridia bacterium
GACAGCCTCCAACCTTGCCTGCTTCTGAGACATGCCATCGCCTGACAATTTGGTCGACACGAGTCAGATTTTGATCGTTTTCCGTCATCCTGAGGTGTATTGCCTGCGTTATAATGATGTCAGGTTAGCCGGATCTGGTCGGAATTGTTCCATAAGTGCATGATTTTTCCTGACTGTCCTGTTTCTATGGAGAAGAGGCGAATTCTGTACATTTCAGGTCCGAATACATCTTATACCATGACACGGCCGGGCAAGAGGCCGGGGGAAAGAAGGGATTTTGGTGGCGAAAACCGGCAAGCACAAGGCCAGCGCTGGCACTTATATGAAGCGCTACTGGCCTCTGTATGCCATGCTGATTCTCCCAATGGGCTTCTGTCTTCTGTTCAAGTACTGGCCCATGACGGGTCTGGTCATGGCCTTCAAGAATTTCAAGATCATCAAGGGCATCTGGGGTTCCCCCTGGAACGGGTTTGACAACTTCCAGTATCTCTTTTCCCGCCCGGAATCCATCGGGGTGATTCTGCAGACGCTGAAGTTGAATCTGTTCGATCTGCTCTTTGGCTTCCCGATGCCCATTATCCTGGCGATCATGCTCAATGAGGTGCGGTCCAAGACCTTCAAGCGTATCACGCAGACCGTCATCTATCTGCCGCACTTCCTGTCCTGGGTCATCATCGCCTCGATCTATATCATGATGCTCAAGACCGAGACCGGCATGATCAACATCATCACCGCCAACCTCGGCGGTGCGAAGGTGCCCTACCTTGAGGACAACACCCTCTGGCAAGTTGTCTACATCTTCATCGGTGTCTGGCAGTCCATGGGCTGGGGCACCATCATCTACCTGGCTGCCATCACCGGCATCTCCTCCGAGCTCTACGAGGCTGCCACCGTGGA
The DNA here is from genome assembly GCA_017460395.1 of Clostridia bacterium. Lineage (GTDB taxonomy): Bacteria > Bacillota > Clostridia > Christensenellales > Aristaeellaceae > UBA2943. Next base: position 898 of record JAFUBA010000157.1, read on the forward strand.
CGGCGCAGGCCGCTTTGCCAAGATCTGGCACATCACGCTCCCCGGCATCCGGGGGACCATCGTGACCCTGCTGATCATGAACCTCGGCCGCATCCTCGGCTCCTCCTTTGAGCGCGTCAACTCCCTGAGCAACCCTTACGTCGTGCTCAATGCAGCCAACGTCATCTCCACCTACATCTACCGTGTGGGTCTGGCCAACGGCAAATATCACTATGCCACCGCCATGGGCCTGTTCCAGAACGTCATTGGCATCATCCTGATTCTCATCTCGGACCGCATCGCCAAGAGCCTTGGCGAGAGCGGGTTGATTTAAGAGGGAGGGCCATATGCAGACCGTAAAATCTGAAAACAAAAAGAGCATGAAGAGCACGCAGATCCGCGATTCGCTGGGCAGCCGCGTCTTTGATGTGGTCAACATCCTGCTGCTTGTGATCGTCGCGCTCATGTGCCTTCTCCCCTTCCTCCACGTCTTTGCCCTGTCTCTGTCATCCAACGCAGCGGCCATCAGCCAGAGGGTGTTCTTCTTCCCGGTGGACTTCTCCTTTGAAGGCTACCGGATGGTCCTCAATGACCCCTCCATGATGCGCTCCCTGTGGATGACGGTGCTCATCACCCTGGCCTTCACCGTGATCGGCATGGTGCTGACGGTCCTGGCCGCCTATCCCCTCACAAAGCGCGAACTCAAGGGCCGCACCGTGATCGCCTTCATGTTCATGTTCACCATGTACTTTGGCGGCGGTCTGATCCCGGACTACCTGCTCATGAAGGACCTGAAGTTCCTGGACACGGTCTGGTCCCTGATCTTTCCCCTGACCTTCAGCGCATACAACATCATTATCATGCGCTCCTTCATTGAGGCTTCGATCCCCGCTTCCCTCGAGGAGGCCGCCTTCCTTGACGGCGCCACCTACTGGGACATTCTCTTCCGCGTGGTGATCCCCCTCTCCAAGCCTGTCATGGCCACGCTGTGCCTGTTCTTTGCCGTCGGCAGATGGAACGCGTACGGCGATGCCCTGTACTACATCTCCTCCTCCAGGCTCTATCCCCTGCAGCTCAAGCTCTACTATCTCATGGGCATGGCGACGGATGCGGCAAACCTGGCAGAGGGCGGCTCGGCCACCTATGTGACCGGGGAAGTGATCAAGGCAACCTGCGTCATGTTTGCCACGCTTCCCATCATCATTCTCTACCCCTTCCTGCAGCGCTACTTTGTGACCGGTATCATGATCGGTGCTGTGAAGGGCTGAACCTCGTTTCCTGGCGGGTCAACCCGCTGGAATATTGTTTCCCGGTACCCCAAATATTTTTATAGGAGGCAACACCCATGAAAAGAAAGATCTCTCTGCTTCTGTGTGTCGCGATGCTCCTGTCCCTGTGCAGCGTGCCTGCCTTCGCAGAAGACGTCGTGTCCTACACCGAGAGCGGCGCCAAGGTCATCACCTATGGCCAGCAGATCGAGCTGAAGGTCCCGATCTATCAGCGCTCCGGCATCAAGGATCCCATCGAAGACAACTACTGGACCCACTGGGTACAGGAAAACTTTGGTGACAAGTACAACATCAAAGTGACCTACATCCCGATCTCCAGAACCGATGAAGTCAACGACTTCACCCTGAAGATGGGCTCCAAGGAAACTGCGCCCGACATGATCTTCCACTATGACAATCCCCAGCTTCTGGCCTATATCGATCAGGAGTTCGTGCAGCCCATCGACGAAGAGATGGTCAAGGAATACATGCCCGACTATCTGACCTATGTGGGCGATGACGCCTATCAGGCCGGCAAGTACATGGTCGACGGCAAGAAGACCCAGATGTACTTCCCCGCTGCCCGCGATGACGCTGACAACTGGGCAACCATCATCCGTACCGACTGGCTCGAAAAGGTCGGCAAGGAAATGCCTGTGACCCTGGAAGACTATCTGGACGTCCTGCGTGCTTTCCGTGATGCCAACCTCGGCGGCGACTACACCATTCCTGCCACCCAGAACCTGCCCAGCACCACCGGCATGCGTGCCGACGCCCGCAGGACCGGCCACACCGATCCCCGCGAGATCGCCATCTACAGCGACCTGCAGGTCGTGTCCCTGGACTGGGAGCCCATCAAGAAGGCCTATGAGACCCTGAACACCATGTACAACGAAGGCCTCATCTCCAAGGAATTCGCTCTGGATGCCGACGGCAGCCAGGCCAAGAGCGACTTTGTCAACGGCAAGGCCGGCGTCTATGGCTTCTATCTCTCCTCCAACTCCGACGTGATCTCCACCCTCATGGAGAACTGCCCGGATGCCAAGATCGACATCCTGGATCCCCGCTCTGGTGTGCCTGCCGGCGAGAACCTGTATGATTACAAGGCTGATCCCATCGGCATCTCCACCGGTATCTCCGCCTACTGCGATCATCCGGAAGCTGTCATGATGTACATCAACTGGATGGCCCAGCCCGAAGTTCTCGAATACCTCGAGTATGGCGAGGAAGGCAAGCACTACAATGTCGTGGACGGCATCAAGGTGCTCAATTCCGACTATGACGGACCCGACCGCTTCGTGTCCACCAACGCCAACATCGACCTGTTCGTGATGGTTTCTCAGACCCGCCGTGACGCCACCAGCCTGGAAGCAATGTCTGCTACCTACTGCCCCATCGGCTACGAGTACCTCATGCAGGAGATCTTCGAGGGCAACGCTCTGAAGACCTACATCCACAACTATCGCTTCACCACCCCGATCAAGAGCCAGAGTGAATACGGCGAGGATCTGCGCGCCAGGTTCCAGTCCATCTCCGCTCAGGTCATCACCTGCCCGACCGATCAGTTCGATTCCCTCTATGACAGCCTCGTCGCAGATTATGTGAAGGCCGGTCTGGAAGAGATCCATCAGGAGAAGGCTGAAGTGTACGATCTGGAGAATCCGTGATCTCAACTTCCCGATAAAACATGGGGGTGCCGCACAGTCGTGCGGCACCCCTTCTTCGTTCATTTTATTTGTCATGCTCTATGGCTGGTCCATAGCGCTCTTTTGGTTCCAGAGCTACTGCTTGTCATAAATCTTGAGAATAACTTTAGCCAAGTTTATCAATGCTTCCCGTAGCTCCTCATTCTCTTCATTGCTCAGAAATGGTTGGCTACTGTTGCTTTCAGATCTGTCTACGCTCTTACCAGACAGGCTTTCGTTCTTGATCTTTTGATTGTATGCTGCGATTTCTTCCTGAATAACGTTCTCGTCTATTTGATTTTTCCGGCGATTACCTGTAGTCGGAATGATCTCTCCGGTCTCTGGGGAAATGCGTCCAATAAGAGTGCGTTTCTGATGAGACCGCTTTTCGTCCTTTATCCATGTTACATCATTATGATAGGCATACGTTATGTGAGTCCTGGAATCATGCTGAAGAACTATCGACATATCATTCTCCTAATGTATCATCGGGAAACTACCCGAGATCATTGCATGTAATAGTTTAATGTAAGTTAACGGGTTTTTTATGATATCTTTACGATAAACAAGATAGAACTATTCAAAAGCAAAATATTTTCGAGGCTGCTTGTAGTAAATGTTTAGGTTGAGGCCATTGGTGCATCAATACCTGTTGTGGACCTTCTCAATAAAGCAGAGCAGGTCACGAACCTGAAGCGTTTCCCCTGTATCCAGGCGCACCACCCCGCTCATCCGCCCAAACACCTGGTGCTGGTCCGAGACGATGGCCTTGAAGTCCAGCTTCGCAGCCCTGTCCAGGATCGGCCTGAACTCCATTTCAAACCGGCCTTTGCTCTCATGGATCTTCCATATCTCCATGTACCTGGGGCTGTCCATATCATAAAGGTCCCGGTCCCCCGGGATCTCGATCGTCACATCGTCCAGTTTGCAGCACCTGCCGTCCACAAAGACGATGTTCTCCGTGGCGGCCTTTGTGTTGCCAAAGCCGTAGCCGATGTTGAACCCGAAGCGATGGCCGTCCACGGTGGCATTTCCGCTCCCCCAGTACCAGGTGTTATCGTAGGTCCACACGCCCCGTCCCCAGTCGAGCGTCCCATAGTCCGTGGAAGGACTGAAGGAGTACGTCTGGCCGCCCACCGACACTGAGCCGGAGGCCGGCATGCAGTTGATCTTCTGGTTATAGTAGAAGTGGTGCCGTTTGTCCCAAGGGGTGGCGATCACCATCGTATCCTCGTCTTCGGGCTCATTCAGCGTGATATCCGCCTTCAGGGACTGCCCCTTTTCCTTCCAGAAAGGCCCATAGCTGCTGAGAATCTGCCGCGTGCCCGGGCGCTTGAGAAACTGCATCTGAAGATCCCGGTTCTGAAATGCAATGTCCCCGGACCTGGAGGATGTAGGAAAGGGCTTTTTCCCCATGGGGAAAACGTTCAGCACAGTACTGGTATGCTCCCATGCGCTTCCTTCATCGAGACACAGAAAGGAGACGGACTGCAGCCCTACATAGCCATCGTCCGAGAGTGTGAAGGCGGCGGCGTAACTGCTCTCCCCCGCTGGTTTTCCGTCGTGAAGAACGAGGTAATAATCCCATTCCTTGATTCGCCATTTCGGGGCCTGGATCTGGGCCCTGTCATACCGGAAGATCTGCTGCCTTGCCCATCCGGGCTCTGCCAGCTCGTCCCGGCTATTCAAAAGTGCCTGGGGCACGGTCACCTCATGATTGCGCATATGTAGCCTCCTTGGGCCTGGAAGCCCGCTGTCATCGGTTTCTGCCGATCCATTCTCTTTCCTCTATCATACCCGACCGGCCCTTCCTGTCAACAGATCAAAAAAAGAGCACGCGCTGCTTGCGTGCTCCATAGCTTTACTGATCTGCCTCGTGGACCAGACGCTGATAGGTCTCGTCCTTCACGGCCTTGGGATGGACGCCCTCCGGCTTGTAGGTACCCACGATGCCTGCCACCAGCTCGCGAATATTGCTCTTGTTGGAGTAGGCGGCATCCATGAGCGGTGCGAGGGAGGCGAAGAAGGCGGCTGTATCAAACTTGATCGGCACACCGATGTGAATCAGCTCATTCTCGGTCTTTTTGAGACCTTCCTCAGCCATGAGCTTCTCCTCATAGAGCTTTTCGCCTGGACGAAGGCCGGTGTACTCGATCTTGATGTCCACATCCGGCTTGTATCCGCTGAGCTTGATCAGGTTCCTCGCCAGCGTGTCAATCTTCACGGGATTGCCCATGTCCAGAACAAAGATTTCTCCGCCCTTTGCATAGGTGCCGGCCAGCATCACGAGGCTGACGGCCTCGGGGATGGTCATGAAGTAGCGGATGATGTCCGGGTGTGTCACGGTCACAGGACCGCCCGCCTCGATCTGCCGCTTGAACAGCGGAATCACCGATCCATTGCTGCCCAGCACATTGCCGAAGCGCACCGCCACAAATTCCGTACGGATGTTCTCAAAGATGCTGCCCGTGCCGTCCTTGTCGGCATTCTCGATGCCCACATGCGTGAACAGCTGGGGAATCTCTCTGGCCCTGCCCTGCTTGATCATGGCGTCGAAGCTCTGCATGATCATCTCACACATCCGCTTGCTGGCACCCATGATGTTTGTGGGGTTGACCGCCTTGTCGGTGGAGATCAGGACGAAGCGCTCACAGCCGTGGACCATGGCTGCATAGGCCGTCTTGTATGTCCCGATGGTGTTGTTCTTGATGGCCTCACACGGACTGTCCTCCATGAGGGGCACATGCTTGTGGGCCGCCGCATGATAGACGATCTGCGGTTTGTACTGGTCAAAGACCTGGAAGATCCGCCTCGAGTCGCGGATGGACCCGATGAGCGTCACAAGGTTCAGATCCGGGTACTTGCGCTTCAGTTCGTTCTGGATATCGTAGGCGTTATTCTCATACACTTCAAATATGATGAGCTGTTTCGGCTGATGAGCCGCAATCTGCCGGCAAAGCTCGGACCCGATGCTGCCGCCGCCGCCCGTCACCATGACGACCTTCTGGTTGATGTAATTGAAGACCTCCGTCATGTCCGCGCGGATCGATTCGCGCCCGAGGAGATCCTCCACGGAAACCTTGCGCATGGACGTGGCCTTGATCTCGCCCAGCACAAACTGATACATGCCGGGCAGCTGCTTCAGCTCACACCCCGTCTCATTGCAGATGTTCAGGATGTCCCTGCGGTTTTCCGGGGATGCGCTGGGAATGGCCAGGAAGATCTTGTTCACACGGTACTTTGCCACGGCCTGCATGATGTCATCCCGGCCGCCCACCACAGGCACGCCGCCGAAGTCCCTGTGCCACTTGTTGGGATTGTCGTCGATCACGCATACCACGCGGTCGTTGGTCTCCTGGGCCGAATTGAGGTCGCGAAGAATCATCTGTCCCGCAGCACCGGCGCCGATGAGCATCACCCGGCCGGTCGTGGCGTCCGTCCTGCGCCGCATGCTCCTCACATACTGCACAAGCCGATAGAAGAACCGGATCGCAATCATGAAGCCCATCTGGAACAGCGCACCCACCAGATGGTACGTGATGGGCATGTGCCCATGAATCAGCGTGATACTGACCGAATGACATACGGATGCCAGAAAGGACACCAGCACAGTCCTCGCCAGCATGTTGATGCTTGCAAACCGCCATATGTCCTTGTACATCCGCAGCGCCCAGAATGCGATGATACCCACCGCCACATACCAGAGGATAAACTGCCGGTATGCATCCAGATAGTTGAGCGGAATGGCGGAATACATCCCGTCAAACCGCAGCCAGAGCCCAAAAAAGTAAGAGCCAGCCATGACCACGGCATCATAGAAGGTCATCAGAATGGCAATGATCTGCCAGTGCTCCAGATGCGTGATCGATTCAAGTTTTCGCATAAACGCACGGTATCGATTCCCCATGCACAATTGCCTGCCGCAGATCCTGCCTCGAATCCGCGGCCGCTGCCTCCTTTCCCACAGGAAGTGCTGCGTGGCGCCCGGGCCTGTTTGTCTGTGCCCTGGTGCCTTCCATATGTCAAATGGCTTCAGGTTGCACCTTCCGTGAGTACCATGTCCTTGTCGCCCGTCGTATAGGTCTCCTCATGGGAGGTTTTCCCATCCGGCGTTTTCCTGTCCGCTGCATCCACTGCCAGTCTCCCCGCGCTCAGCACTGCTGAGGCCGGAATTTCCTGATACGGTGTCGACTCGGCATCTGCACTCCTGTCCCGGATTTTTTCCTCCAGGCTGGTAATGCTGTCCAGGAGAATCTGTGCCGTCACCTTGAGTGCATGCACCTGGCTTCTCAGCTCACTGTCCACCAGGCTGCTCTGCCCCGCATTCGCGTCAGGCGCCCATGCCTCCACAGCGCGCGCCATGTCGGCACCCAGCAGTTCGTCCATGGGAATGGCAAAAAAGGTGCAAATCCTCTCTGCCACCTTGCGGTGTGGAAGCTGCTGTCCGAGTTCCCATTTGGACACGGTCCCGGTGGATACACCAAGCCCCGTGGCCACATCCATCTGGCGAAGGTGGTGTGCATACCGAAGATTCTTCATCTTCATGGCAAATGTGGACTCGAACTGACGGAGCTCAGAGACAGTCTTTTTTTCTATGATACTCATGGAGCAACCTCCGGTCACTTCGAAGAGGTAGACCGAATTGGGGCGGTTTCTGCTAAAGATCTTACGTACCGCTGATCAGAACCGGAATATCCGTATTCTGATGTCAAAATCCGGCTTTACCCCCCCCCGAAAGAATGATCCTATTTTTCCAGTTGGGTCACCAAGCTGTTTGGATGCTGTACATCCCTGACAACTGTTCCCACGGACGTACGCTACTGTCCTGCAGGAACGTGAGCATTGTAGCGGAAATCTTTCGTTTATTCAAGTGCGTTATGAGGGATTTTCACCGTTTCCAGCCGTTTCCCTTTCTGTATACAGTGAAAAAAGACAGGCAGAAAAAACTTCTGTCTGTCTTGCTGCTTCTTATCCGTTGCCCTCACCGGGGCCGATCACCGCCAGCACCTGGCCCGTACTGGCGTCCACATCCACGTCATAGATCACCGAGTTCGTGCCTTTTTCGCAGAAATAGATTTTCCAGTACGGATGCGCCACGCCGTAGGCCATGTACGCAGAGGAATGGAACCCATACCGGATATGATACTCCTCCAGCGCCTTTCGCCACATCCCGTACTTCTGGCAGATGGCTTCCACTGCAAGCTCAGATGCCTGCGAGAGGGAGAAGATCCCATCGATGGGTTTCTCGGAGTCATAGTCCCACTCTTCCGCCTGAAACACCAGCTGCACGCCGTCCACCATGGGGAGCGTCAGCGTCTGGGTCTGCGCCTGACTGGCGGATGCCGCCCCCTGTCCAGGGTACTGAGTGACGGTGATATCCTGAGACAGGATATAGCGAACTTTTCCCTTTACATAGCAGGGGTACCAGCCGCCCGTTTCCTGAAGAAGCGTCACCTCAGTCCCGGCGGCGATCGCATCCACCTCGGGCCACCCGGTGGACGGGCCGGTCCTCGGCACGGTCTTTTTGTTCACCGTGCCCTTGCCGGGGTTTGCGTAGGCGCCGAAGAACATGTCCTGAATTTCCCTTGATGTCCATACATCCTCGCTCATGGACAGAAACCCGGAGGCAGTTCGCACGGTCACCACCCAGAAATTTCCGTAGGTGCCCGTCACCTGAAGCTCAGTGTCCTTGGCCAGTGAGGAGATCAGCTTGCTGTTTCTGTCCGGTGCGCTGTAGATCGAGGTGTTGCTGCGGCGGAGCGTCAGCACCAGGGGACTGAACACAATATACTCCGTGAGTACCCAGCCTTCCTGGCTCTTGCCGCTCTTCTGCAGGGCCACACGGGTCCAGTCGCCCGCGCGCTCCAGCACCTTCAGCGTATCGCCGCTGGATGCGCTGGTCACCTTCCCCGCATTGACAGATGCGCTCTTTCGAAGGGTCAGACTCTTGGCCAGGACCACTGCGGTGCCGCTGTCCAGGCCCATGTCATCCCCGGATACATACCCTTCGGATAAGGCAGCCAGGGGAAGACAGGAAATGATGAGCATGCTCAGGACGAGATACCATGTCAAAAGACGCTTCCGCACGCCTGTCGCCTCCATTTCACGGCAGCTTTCAGCTGCCAGGACTTGTTACATGGGTCCTGCCGCCTCCAGCGGCCAGACCCGGATCAGGATCCGTCCGACGATCTGGTCCTCCGAGATGCAGCCCACGGCCGTACTTCTGGAATCGGCGGAGGTGGCACGGTGGTCACCCATCACGAAGATTCTGCCGTCCGGAACCTGGTATGGAAGATCAATGTTACAGTCGCCCTTGGCCTTATCGGAAATGTATGGTTCATCCAGGGGGATGTCGTTGATGAACACGTTCCCGTAATCATCAATGTTCACCCACTCGCCGGCCGTGGCGATCACGCGTTTGACCAGAATTTTATTGTTGTAATAAAAGGCAATGATATCACCCTTGTGGAAGGTGGCTCCCTTCATGGCGATCACGATATCATTGTTGTAGACGCTGTCTGTCATGGACTGACCGGTGATTTCCAGAACCGGGAAAAGCAGCATGGAAATCAGGATGGCCACGGCAGCCACAATCACCAGGGTCGACACGGTGGATACCGTGGCGGAGCGCCGGTTAAGCTTTCTTCTCTCCTGTGTCAGTTCAGCCTCCAGCTCCTGCAGGGATGGCAGGGGCCTGGTGGCTGCCTCAATCTGTTTACTCATGACTCTTCCTTTAACATCTTACTTCGTGTTCTTACTGCGCTCGGCGATCTGGGCACTCAGCGACTGGATCTGAGCGTTCAGTTCCTTCAGCTTCTTATCTCCCTCGCGCCGGATAGCATCCCGCTCTGCTTCTGCCTTCCCGAGGATTTCTTTCGCCTCTGCCCGGGCTTTTCTCAGCATTTCCTCGCCGGATTTTTTCAGCGTAGCTGCGCCGTCATCTGCAGCGTGCGTTTGCTCTGCCTGCCGGATCTTTTTCCGCAGGTCGTCTGCTTCCTTCGCCCAGTCGCTTCTGAGCTTCTGCACGTCCCGAAGGATCTCCTGGGCCTTCCGGTCCGTCTCCTCCATGATCAGACGGATTTTCTCCGTCTCCTGCACCATGGAGCCTGGTGTTTCCATCTCGATCTCCCGGTGCCTGTTTTTTTCGTCGGCTTCATCGGTCGCCAGCTGGACCTGTTCCATCGTGAGCTGCTGCTGCACCATGATTTCCAGCAAATCTTCCCGGCGATACTGATGCAGTTCCTTTGCTCTGGCCATCCCAATCTCCCCCGATCAGAATCATTTTATGTCAAGATGCCTGCTGCCTGGGGTTTTCATACGTCTGACCCCGAGCGTATGCACCTGAAAAATCTACCTGCGGCATCACAGATATCATACTCAAAAACGGCTCCATTTCAAGCGCCTGCGCCCATGCATGAAAGCATGCTCTGACTTTTTACAGGTTCAGTCAGACGATATGCAAAAAGAGCTTCCGGGGAACGCTCTGTATCCTCGAAAGCTCTCTGTGAAGTTCCAAAAAATCAGTTGTTGGGCTTTGGCAGCGTGATACCGCAGGCCTTTGCGCATGCATCCAGCTTGTCCAGTGCCTCCACGATCTGCTCGGGCCTGTGGGCTGCCGTCACGCAGAAGCGAAGACGGGCCTGTCCCTTGGGTACGGCCGGATAGACCGCCGGCGGCACAAAGACACCCTGCTTTCTCAGCTCATTGGAAAGCATGCCGGCATCGTCGTCCGAGCCCACCAGGATGGGAAGAATCGCGGTCTCGCCCGCAAGGCACGTGTTGAATTCATGCCGCTTTGCCTCCCGCATGAAGGTGCGGATATTCTCACGCATCTGTTCCATGACGGAGGGGTCCTCCCGCATCAGCTGAATGCTCTTGAGCGCAGCTGCTGCAAGGGGCGGGGAAATGCCCACGGAGAAGACAAACCCGGGCAGAAGATAGCGCAGATACTCGATCAGGTTTCTCGTGCCTGCCAGGTATCCGCCGCAGGCGCCCAGACCCTTGGAGAGCGTGCCCATCTTGATGTCAATTTCGTCGCCCTTCAGGTGGAAGTACTCATCCACCCCGCCGCCGGTCTCGCCGATCACACAGGTAGAATGCGCCTCATCCACCATGAGGAAGCAGCCATACTTTTCCTTGATGCGGATGAACTCCGGTACCGGCGCGATGTCACCGTCCATAGAGTAGACACCCTCGATGCAGATGAGCACCTTGGAGAACTTGTCACGCCTGGTGGAGAGAATCCTGTCCAGGGCTTCAAAATCATTGTGGGGGAAGGGACGGGCCGTGGCATGGCTCAGCTTGCAGCCCTCCGCCACAGAGTTGTGAATGTATGCATCATAGAGAATCAGATCGCCGGGGCCCACGAAGTTGCCCACAAAGGTCACATTCGTCGAATGGCCACCCACCAGCACCAGGGCGTCCTCCGTATGTTTCCACTCTGCGATGGCCCTCTCCAGCTCCTGGCTCAGCGTCTTTTCGCCGGCCAGCAGCCGGCTGCCGGAGGCAGAGGTGCCGTATTTGCGGATCGCATCGATGGCAGCATCCTCCACTTCCCTGCGACCCGACATGCCTGCATAGTTGTAGCTGCCGAAATTCAGCACCCATTGCCCGTCCATGAGACTTTTGTCTGTGAGTGGGGAATCGTGAATCACAAAATAGGGGTTGTGATCGCCGATCAGGGTGGCATACCTTTCCTGGTAGGCCTTGAATTCCGGTGTGTCTTCGAACCGTGTGATTCTCACCACATCACCGTTCATGAGTAAGATCCTCCTTTAATCCTCCAGCTGAAAAATGCCAGAAAAAAAGACAGAAAAAACAGCACATGGTATACATGAAATCTGCTTTTCTGTCAATCTCTCATGGATTTCGCTTGGCCGCCGGATGAAAGAAAGCTCTTCCCTCAGACAGTCGCTTTTCAGATCAGGATGCCCTGCACATGGTCCATCTCATGCTGGATGGCCTGCGCGACCATCCCGGAGAACATGCCGACCTGCGGCTCCATCTTCATATCCAGGTATTTCACCGTGATGTGCTGGTAGCGAAGTGCCTTCCGCTGCCCGTCCAGGGAAAGGCAGCCCTCCTCCGCCTCGTAGGGTCCGCCCTTCATGATCAGTTCAGGATTCAGCATCACAAGAATCCTGGCTCCGTTTTGCACGGCAATGATCGCTTTCCTGTGCCCGATCATGTTGGCCGCCATCCCGGCGCAGTGCAGCCTGTGAGCCTTCAGCGTGTCGTATAGATCCTCTGCCAGCGGCAGATCTTCCCGGGTGGCCGTCACTGACTTTTCCTCGAGAAAGGCGGGATCCCGCACGATACTCTTTACCATTCTGCGTCTCCTTCCCGCGAGCCTTGGGCTTTGCGCTCACACATAGAAAAAGCGCTTTCCGTCAAACTTGTAGGTCTTGTTGCTCAGGCTCTCTCCGATGCCATTCGTTGCGCCGCTTGAGACAAGGTCTCTTGCCAGGGTCGGCACAGGCCGGCGTCCATCGGACACAAAGACATCCGAGGTGTTGGCAAACACCACATAGAAGGGACCGCCATAGAGCTCAAGGAGTTTCGCCTGTACGTCCGGATAGAAGATGGCGATGGCACCGTTGACTGAGTTGGTATTGCTCATCATGATCATATCCTGGAACGTGCACTGATCCAGCGTCCGGACATCCTCCATAAACCGCAGCTCTTCCAGGGTTTTCAGGTTTCCGACGACCGCCGGGTACTTCTTTTCCGTATTCTCCATCGCCTCCGACAGAAGCCTTTCGTCTGAGTACGTGCCGCCCCATATGGCCACATGGTCGTGAAGGACCTTCATCGTCATGTAATTGTGGTCCTGGGACCCAAGCTCCAGGTACAGTACCAGCGCGATATCGCCGATCCTGCGATAGATGGCATCCCTGAGTTCTGCCTGGTGCTTGCGAAAGTTCAGGGGCCGGATGATCAGCCTGTCCACACAGCTCTCGTAGGACATGATGCTGCCCTGCAGGTTTCTGACATTCCCGTCCATCTGATCCAGCGTCTTCTGGGTCGCATCCCAGCCGTCACGCTGATACTTTTCATAGGCCCTGAGAAGTGCAAATCCCACCTGGCTGGTCATAGGCGCATCTTCGGCTCCGATGATCAGCATATCCTCCTCCAGCTCGGCCGTCTCCGCTCCGTGATTCTCCCTGTTCCATCTGCGGGCAGAATCCGCATCCCTCGGGTTCTGAGGCGTGCTTCCCTTGGCATAAAATCTGACGTTTTCCGGGGGATAACCCTTCTTCACAATCAGATCGTCCCTGACCGCCTGAATAAACTCCTCATAGGTCAGCGCATTTTCCATATCCTGTGTCCTCCTTCATGATCGATTGTTCATGAGAATTATACTGCGATGCGCACGGAATGGAAGGTGTTTTTTACGAACATATGTTTTTTTTCATCGATTTTCGCACTTTTTTGATGTGTCATCGGATCCGGATGTCTGTTCTTCCGCCCGCGCTCCTGTAGGTGAGCAGGAGCGTATGAGACTCAGCGTCCATTTCCCACTGCACCTGAAGCGGCTGTCCGTTTTCGGCCGTGGCTTCCACCTGCTCTGCTATAGATGCCAGGTACAGCCTGATCTGCGTCAGCATGTGGAGCGGGGAAACGGACACAAGGTGCAGCCCGCCCTTCTCTTCCTCCATGGACAGGATTCTCGCGCAGGTACAAAGGATGCAGGGCGCCTTCCTGACTGCATCCAGGTCCAGCAGCACGGCGCCCTCGCCGGGTGCCACCGCCTTTTCCCTTATGACCGGGAACCCGTCCGCCATCTGGTCGAGGAAGAGCCCCCGGAGCACGAGCGGCTCGCTGGAAATGCTCTCCTCCATGACATGGCAGATCAGATAGGGACCCCTCCTGAGGAGAAAATGGTTTTTCTGTTCCCATGCAAGGCCCGTCGCCTCCATGGCCCCGGCCACGGCGCGCCGGTAGCCCTCGCTCAGTCCCTCAAGGCAGTAGAGCGCCGGGTGCTCCGGCAAAAGGAGCACATGGCCCTTTGCACAATCATGCAGCCCGGACGTCTCATGCTCAAGACCCAGAAGTGCCTTCATGGCATCCAGCGCCGTCCGGTGCCCCTCATCTCTCCACCATCCGCTCCCGTGGAAGGGATCGGATCCGTCACCGGAGAGAATCAGAAGGCCGCCATCTCTTGCCCAGGAAGCAAGCGTCCGCAGGTGTTCCATGGAAAGGGGCTTCTGGAACTCAAAGCTCACAATCAGAACGTCCATGTCCCGAAGGTGCTCCGCGTTCCTCAGCACCTCATCCATCTGAAGCACGCGCACGGGGAGCCCTGCCTTTACCAGCGGCATGGCGAGACCGTAGAACCCCGGGAAGGCCACGCTGGTCACGAAGCTGTTCCACTCCGGAGAGCCCTTCTGCATGTCCCGGAAATACGGCCTCGATGCCTCGCCGCCGTCCCGGTTGATCGTCCCGTAGAGCCGCTCCAGCCACGCGGGGTCCACCTCCACCGTGTCCGGGTACGTCCGCGCATAGAGGCATGTGTCAGAGAGCAGGATCCCCGTTTTCGGTGCATCCCCCTCCATATGATAGGTGTCATGCGCCATGTTGCCGAAGAGCTGGAACATGCCGCCGAGGAAGGTGCGGTACCCCTCCGGAATCGTGCGGGACTGCGGCGTCTCATACCCTGTCTCGTCGTATGCCGCAAGATTCGGCTGCACCCTCGGGTAGGATCCGGTGAAGACCCTGTGCGGCCAGGGGCAGATTTCAAAGTGCGTGACCTCCGGGAACAGGAGCGACGCCACGGCCGTCTTCCGGTAGTTCTCCTCATAGTCCGCCCAGTCATACCCCTGTGCATCCTCGATGGGGTCATTGAGGAAATAGACCGTCTTCCCACCGGGTGCCTGAAACTGGCTCAGGGCGGAAAACTCCAGGTATGCGCACTCAAAGGTCCTGCTCTGGAATCTGCCCTCATAGACGTTCCCCACCCGGGCGGTCCCCGTCCACACCTGGCCCACGATCTCATCCACATGGGGAAGCGACAGGAGGCGGGACTCCGGGCTCACGATCTTCCACTGGCTGTAGTTGAGGACGCTGTGGGTGCACACCGCGACCTTCGTCTCCCGCCCGAGGACATCCCGGCCATAGGTGTAGATGAAGTCGGAAATGTCCCGGATGAAATCAAGAAACATCTTCGCCTTCAGCTGCGCACACAGGACATGCTCATTGCAGTTCACGTGCTGCCCCCGAAAGGGCGCATCATACGTCTCCTCGTAGGCTGCCCTGAAGGCCGGGGCGTAGCCCGCCTCGTCCCAGAATTCCGGCTCCTCCAGGAAAAACCTGGTCATCCCGCCGTCCATGGCACGGCGAAGCTCCTCCTTCAGGTAGTCCGCAAAGGCCCTGGTCGGGACGAGATAGGGCACGTTGCCCCCGTGCATCCGCCTCTGTCCACCGCGCTCCAGCTGCGCGTCCTCCATGTGATCTTTTCCGTCGAAGGCCCCTGATACAAACCGCCCATACTCTCCCCAGCAGAGGCCCAGCATCTGGTGGGTGATGTACCCGTGTGCCCTGTACGCCTCTGCACGCCGGAGCGTGTCCTCCCCGATGCCATAGACCATGACGAAGTCACTCTGCAGATCGATGGCCGCCTCAAAGGGGGCAGCCTCCTGAAACCCTGTTCTCTCCTCCGACCGTGCCCTCAGATACATATTTTGCCTCCAGACTCTCCCTGAACAAAAGCCGCGCTGTGCCCCGGGATCCGCGCATCATCCGGGTCCGTCATGTCACACGCCTGCGTGCCCATCTTGAGCGAAAGGCCGCGGGAGGTATGGTTTACCACCACGCACCCGTGCTCAAAGTGCGAGATCTCCACGTCCGTCCGCTTCCCCCGCCATCTCCGGTTTCCTTTGAGGGCCGCTTCCAGAAGCACGTCCAGGGGCGTTCCGTCCGATAGAGACACCGGGTAGAGCGCATGGTTCTTCTCCTCAAAGGGCACCCGCGGCGAGAGGGGCGAGAGGTACTGGAGCCCCGGATCGTACCCGAAGCTGTAGATCCTGCCCTTGCCAATGCGGTTTTCTGCCACGGCGTTTCCTCCATCCTTCCATGCCGCGATGCACGCCCCGTCAAAGGACACCATGTGACCGCCCACAGGCAGAAGGCCGCCATGATAATCAAAAGACCGGCTGTCCGTGACCGTTTCCCGGATGCCGAAGGCATGCAGCGCAAGCTCCGTGTCCGGCCCGTGGAAGACGATGCCGCCGCCCTCCACAAACTGCCGGAGCGCCGATTCCATCTGCACGTTTCGCACGCTGCCGTAGCAGGCATCCGGAGCAAGAAACAGGACCCTTGCCTGCAGACCCATGATCACATCCTCCGCCTCCACGATCTCCGGGTCCAGCCCGTGCCCCCTGAGGTAGCGGTACAGACCGATGAGGCCCATGCGGTGCTCCCCGGCGCCCTCGACCGAGAGCGGCTCCAGGAAGGAGGCTGCCGTGGGATAGAGGATCGCCACCTCGTCCGGGATGTGCTGCCCGAGCTGCGGGATCACCCGGGCGGCCCAGGCGTTCCCCCGCGCGACGGAGTCGCAGAAGTCCTCATCCATCCGCTGCAGCACCCCGCCGTCATCCATGCCGCCCATGCCATAGGCGTGGATCCCGCTGGCACCGCTCCCCACCATGCTCCCGATGAGCTCCTCCGGCCGCATGTCGCGGTAGAGATCCGAGAGCGGGAATCTTCCGTAGAAGATTCCGCCGAGAAAGGGCCGGCCGCGGTTGAGGCTGCGGATGTGCGCGTGCTGCAGCGACACAGCATAGGGCTCCGGGTCGGCCGACGGCGTCAGGGGCACGGTCATGTAGTGGGCCGTGTCCATGTGCTCCGATACGGCCCGCATGTCGATCCCCCGCGTCGCGGTGTCCCAGAGGGGCGAGACGCCGAGGGCGGGGTTCACGTTCAGGTAATGTCCCCACTGGCTGAGGTTCGGCATGAGAAAGAGGGAGGGCTCCACGCGGTGGAGGCGCTCCTGCATGTCCCGGAAATAGGCGATGATCTCGCCCCTGCGCCAAAGGGCATTGTCCCGGAACATGACAAAGGCCCGTTCCTGACCTTCCCGCTCCTCTCTCGTATAGCAGGTGCGGCGAAAGGCTGCCTCAAACCAGGCATCCCCGGGGCGAAGCTCGGAAAAGTCCGCCTTTTCCTGCCCGTAGGCATGGTTCCAGGAATCGATCGTACCGTAGAAGTCTTTCAGAAACTGTACATACCGCGCCCAGCCTTCACTGTCAAAGGATGGCTGGACACAGGGATCCCACATGGAGTCCATGGGAAGGCGCTTTTCCCCACGGATCCAGGCCCGCGCATGACCGCGAAGATAACAGGAGAGGAGCTCCCGTACGTGCTCCGCCTCCCGCGCGCGCTGCTCATCTGCCCAGTATTTCTGCCAGGTGCCGACCTTTCCGTGAAGGTCCGTCACGGGGGACGGCATGATGGGCGGACTGAAGCGGATGTGCGGATAGAGATTGTCCACGCTCATGTAGAGGGAGAGAAACATGTACCCGAGGCCCGCCCGTTCGCAGGCATCCATCATGTACTCCTGCTGGGCCATGTACTGGCTGGGCGCCTCCCCCATGCACCTTAAGTGCACATCCTCCTGGTCCTTGGTATCCAGCTCCACGCAGGTAAAGTGCATATCCCGGATCTTCCGGATGGCATCATCCACGAAGGCCCTGTCATCGTAGGCCGGGCAGTAAAAGTTCGGGAACGTGAGAATCAGAAGCGGCTTTCGGATATCCTGCGGCAAAGGTTTCATCTCCTCTGTTTTGCTTGCGTTATGCGGTTGGTGCGCACATGAAGTCCGTGTCGCGCATTTCCAGCATTTCCCCTGTCATCTCATCGCCGTATCTTTCCTGAAAGCGCACGATCACCCTTTCTGCCATCTCCCCGCCTTCCGCCCCGAACACGGCCCGGGCGGTCTTCTCAAAGAGGAAATGGAGATTGGCACAGTGATAGCGAAAATCCTGCACGTATGTATCCCGCATCTCTATCTTTTTGCCCATCGGGCCCTCGAGGACATGGAGGCAGGCGTCGTGCTCCATGAGCGTGCGCTCCGCACGGTAGGTGAACTCCGGCGAGAAGCCCCGCGCGATGGCAGCGTCGATCTCTCTGCAGTAGATCCTGCCCGCCTCCCCTGCGCCAAGCGCCTCGAACGTGTGGTGCCAGGGGCAGCGGGAGATGCACACCTTTCGAGCGGGGGCTTCCTCGAGGACCTGGGACACATTGGAGATACCCTCCTGCACCGCGCAGCCCGAGGGCCGCCACTCACAGTAGGCGAGGTAGCTCTCCACCGTGAGCTTCTCCCCGTCCCGCACACACCTCTGCGCCATCCGCCGCCCCCGACTCTCCCCGTAGAGGCGCACGGCGAGACGGAAGGCATCCAGGCCCCTGTCCCCCATGGGGCTCATGGCATCGAACCAGGCGGCGATGAGATATGCGTGCACCGTCTCAGAAAACATTCTCGCCTCTCCTCTCATATTTCTTCCGCCAGAGGAGACAGGGTCTCATTTCCGGAAAGCTCTTTCAGGAAGGCCGCGATCAGGCGGATGCACTGCTCAATGTCCCTGCGGCTTGCCACCTCCACCGAGGAGTGCATGTACCTGAGGGGGATGGACACCAGGACACAGGGCACACCGATCCCGCTGCTCGTCACGGTGTCGCCGTCCGTGTGCGTGCGCCCGCCCGCAACCTCATACTGAAGCGGGATGCCGCTTTTCCGGGCCGCCTCCTCCATTTTCCGGTTCAGCGTCTTGTTCACCATGCCGCTCATGCACAATACCGGCCCGCCGCCGACGCGGATGTCGCCGGTCTCGGCAGGGTCCGTCCCCGGGCAGTCGCTGGCCCAGGTGACATCGACGATCACGGCACAGTCCGGTTTCACCTGCGCTGCCGCCTGATAGGCACCTCTTCCGGTGGTCTCCTCGCCCACGGTGGTGGCGCACCAGACGCCCACCTGATCGCTGAGCCCCATGCCGCCTGCAAGCCGTGCGGCCTCCATCACCGTGAAGGCACCGCTCTTGTCGTCGAGTGCCCGGCAGGAGATCCTGTCACCGAGAAGCGAGACCACCTTCGTGTCCGCGCACACGGGATCCCCGACGCTGACCACTGCCTGCGCCTCCTCCTTCGTGTCCGCCCCGATGTCCAGGATGAGGTCTTTGTCCTCCATGCGCTCCTTTTTGAGGCTCTCGCTCACCACGGCGCCGACCGCGGTCACCGTCTGAATGCGCGCTTTGCCATCCTCGTATGTCACGTGGCTGATCTGCATCGGCGCGCCCACGTAGAGCTTCGGGTTCACGCCGCCGGCCCGCTGCACGTGGATCATGCCTTTGTCATCGATGTGGGTGACCCGAAAGCCGATCTCGTCCATGTGCCCGCACAGAAGCACCCGGAAGGGCGCCTCCGGCTGCAGGATACTGATCACGTTCCCCATGGTATCGGTGGTGACCTTGTCCGCAAACGTCTTCCCGTGGCGGATGGCATGGCGCTGATTCGGCTCCTCACAGCCGCTGACGGACGGGGTCTCAAGGAGCGTGTCCAGCAGCTCCCAGGCAATCTTCTGCTGATTCTGCATGATTTTCTTCCTCCTGTGTCCCTTTCGGACCTCCCCGGCAGTATACCACAGGGAAAAGCAAAAGGACATGGCACAAGCACATGTCCCTTTCTGTCAGATCCTATTTTTCGATGCCCCTGTAGCTCTCCCGGATCGCGTCATAGCTCTTCCGGTCGCCGATGTCATAGCGTCTGCCCGGCATTTTGTATGCATGCATGGGTGTCTCGCGGCTCAGCCAGGCGGCAAAGCTGCCGGGGGCATCGAAGCCGCAGCCCTTCTCCAGCGCCTCCGGGATCCTTTTCAGGTCCTCCTCCCGGTACACATAGAAGGGCGGCACGGCATATATGCCCTTCGGCTCCCTCGGCTTCTCCTCGTAGGTGAGGATGCGATCGTCCCCGTCCATCGTGATCACGGCCGTCCGCTGCAGGGCCTCCAGGCGGTGCTCCTCGTGGCACATGACACAGCTGGTGCCCTTCCCGAGGCTGAAGCGGATGAACGGCCGCAGGGAGAAATCCAGGACGTTGTCGCCGGCCATGACAAGGGCCGGGCCCGAGATGCCGTCCGCTGCCAGGAGAATGTCCCTGACGGCCCCGAGCCTTCCCTCGTTGGTGGTGGTGCCGTCTGAAATCACACGGATGTTCCTGTCCCCGGCCCAGCGTACAAAGTGATCGCAGAACCTTGCGTTGGTCACCGCGATGAACTCTTCCACCTCGCCCTCAAGGTCCTCCACCAGCCAGTCGAGGATCGGCTTCCCGCCCACATCAAGGAGCGGCTTTGGGAAGTTTTCCGTGAGGGGATACAGCCGGGTCGCGTATCCGGCCGCAAGAATGATTGCCTTCATCTCTGTCACCCGCCTTATACGTTCAGGACCACGCCGTCAGATGAGTGACAGATGCAGCCCACATACTTGCCCTTCAGTTCCGGATAGACCTTCAGGTACGCTTCCTCGACCTTCCGGCACACATCCTCCGACTTTTCAGGATCCACCAGCGCCATGCAGCAGCCCTTGAAGCCGGCCCCGCTGAAGCGCCCGCCGTAGATCCCGTCGGTCTCCCGCATGATGTGATAGAGCGTGATCAGCTCAGGGCACCCGCACTCGTAGTTCTCAATGCTGCTCAGCCCGCTTTCAAAGACCAGCCGACCGTAGGTGTCAAGGTCCCCTTTCCGCCAGGCCTCGGCACCCTCCTCGGCCCTGTGAAACTCCGTGAAAAAGTGCCTTGCGCGCTTCCTGAAGTTTTCGGGGAGCCGGTCCCCATATCTCTCATAGACGGCGTGGGGCACGTCCCTCAGCCTCGTCTCCTGGAACTTCCCGTAGGGAAGCCCCGCGTAGGCCAGAAGGCTGTAGGCAGCCGCCTTGCACTCGTCCTGGCGCAGGTTGTACTGGCTGTTCTGCAGGGACCGCTCCAGCCCGCTGAAGAAGACGCAGATGTCAAAGGGCTTCATGTTGTCAGGCTTTGGGATCAGGGAGTAGGAGTCGTCCTGACAGTCGAGGTACAGAAGCTGATCTTTTCTGCACAGCACCTCGCAGCTCTGATCCAGCTTCCCGCAGTTGACGCCCACGTAGCTGTTTTCGGCCGCCTTGGCCATGAGAATGGTCTCCCAGTCGCCGAGGCGGATCCCGTTGACCCGGGCCAGGGCCGAGAGAAAGGCGATGATCACGGCCGCAGAGCTGGACAGGCCGCCGATGGGGAGCGTGCCCTCAATGACCGCCGAGATGCCGGTCCGAAGGGGGTACTTTGCCCCCAGCTGCTGCGCAGCCCCGCGAAGGTGGTCCGCCCAGTCACCCACCTTTTTGTCGGGGATGGACATGACCGGGAACTGGGCGCGCTTGGAGAAGTTCAGGGATTTGAGCTCCACCACACCGTTGTGCTTGGGGCTGTAGGCGATGTGGATGCCCTGGTCGATGGCCAGACCGTTGATCTTCCCGTACTGGTGGTCAATGTGTGCACCCAGCGGGCTGATCCTGTAGGGACAGAAGGCCATATACTCCGGCGCTTTGCCGTAGGTCTCAAAGTAGACTTCCTCGCACCTCATGCCTTTCCCTCTCCCGCTGCACTGTCTGTATTTTCTGTATTGCCTTTGTCGTCTTCTTCTGGTGTATAGGCTGCATACCACTCACAGAAGCGCCTCAGGCCTTCCCGGATCCCGATCTTCGGGGTGAAGCCGAAGTCGCGCTCGAGGGCTGCGGAGTCCGCGTAGGTCACCGGCACATCGCCCATCTGCATGCCGACCAGCTCCCGGTGTCCCTCAAAGTCGTAGTCCTGAGGCAGGACGCCTGCGCGCACCAGCTCCTCCTGGAGGGTGCTGATGTAGTCCAGGAGATTTTCCGGCTGCCCGCCGCCGATGTTGTAGACGGCATACGGGGGCACGGGCAGACCGTCCGCCCCGTTCTTCCGTTCGGGTGCTCCCTGCATGACCCTGAGGATCCCCTCGACGATGTCATCGATATAGGTGAAGTCCCGCTTCATGTCGCCGTAGTTGAAGATCCGGATGGTCTCCCCGCGCACCAGCTTCTCGGTGGCGCTGAAATAGAACATGTCCGGCCGCCTGGCGGGGCCGTAGACCGTGAAGAAGCGCAGACCCGTGGAGGGGATGTTGTAGAGCTTGGAGTATGCGTGGGCCAGGAGCTCATTGGACTTTTTCGTGGCGGCATAAAGGCTCACCGGGTTGTCCACCTTGTCGTCGGTGGAGAAGGGCACCTTCTTGTTGCCGCCGTAGACAGAGCTGGAGGAGGCGTACACCAGGTGCTCCACCATGTGGTGGCGGCAGCACTCGAGGATGTTGTAAAAGCCGATCAGGTTCGACTCGATGTACACGTCCGGGTGATCGATGCTGTAGCGGACGCCCGCCTGGGCGGCCAGGTTCACCACCACATCGAACTGGTACTCCCTGAAGAGCTCCTCCATGAGGTCCCGGTCCGCGATGGACCCCTCGACGAAGACGTGCCGGACAGGACTCTTCTGAGCCGCCTTTTCCACTTCCCGAAGGCGCCATCTCTTCAGGCGCACGTCGTAGTAGTCGTTCATGTTGTCCAGGGATACGATGGTCCCCTCCGTCATGTCCTTCATGAGCCGCATGACCAGGTTTGCCCCGATGAAGCCGGGGCAGCCGGTCACAAGAATGGTCTTTCTGTTCAGTTCCACGCGCTGCATATGTTCTCTCCTTTTGTTTTCCGGCAGGTTCCCTGCATCAGTCCCTGCGGAACAGGTCCCTCGTGTAGACCTTGTCCTTCACATCGTCCAGAATGCTGTCATAGCGGTTTGCGATGATGCACCCGCACATACGCTTGAATTTCGCCAGGTTGTTTTCCACCAGGCTCCCGAAGAAGGTGCTGCCGTCCTCCAGGGTGGGCTCATAGATCACCACGGTGGCACCCTTGGCCTTGATGCGCTTCATGACGCCCTGGATGCTGGACTGGCGGAAATTGTCGCTGCCCTTCTTCATGGTCAGCCGGTAGATGCCCACCACGGTCTCCCGCTGCCTTTCCTCCTGGGTGATGGAGAAATGGGCGGAGGCCGTGTAGGTGCCCGCAATCTCCATGACGCGGTCGGCGATGAAATCCTTGCGGGTCTGGTTGCTCTTGACAATGGCCTCGATCAGGTTCTGTGGCACGTCCCGGTAGTTGGCCAGGAGCTGCTTTGTGTCCTTGGGCAGGCAGTAGCCGCCGTAGCCGAAGGAGGGGTTGTTGTAAAAGTCCCCGACCCTGGGATCCAGGCACACGCCCCGGATGATCGGCCCCGGCTGCAGCCCCTTCACCTCGGCGTAGGTGTCCAGCTCGTTGAAGTAGCTGACGCGAAGGGCCAGGTAGGTGTTCACAAACAGCTTCGTGGCCTCCGCCTCGGTGGGCGCCATGAGCAGCACCGGGATGGCCTCCCGGGGCTTTCTCGCGCCGAAGGCCAGCATGCTGGCAAACATTTCCGCCTGTTGGCGCGCCTCCTCCCTTGCCCCGATGATGATCCTGCTGGGATAGAGATTGTCGTAGAGGGCCTTGGATTCCCGGAGGAACTCGGGGGAGAAGATCAGGTTCTCCATCCCGTACTTTTCCCGCATGCTCTCTGTGTAGCCCACCGGCACCGTGGACTTGATGACCACCAGCGGCTTTCTCAGCCTGTGGTCTGTGGCCTCCAGAATCAGCTCCAGCACGCTCTCCACGGCCGAGCAGTCAAAGTAGTTGGTCTTGGGATCATAGTTTGTGGGCACACACACCACGATGGTGTCCGCCGCCGCATACGCCGCCCGGGCCGATGTCGTGGCCTTCAGGGTCAGCCCCAGCGCCTCGTGCTCCCGGAAGAACCTTTCGATGTACTCGTCCTGGATGGGCGATATCCACTCGGATATCTTCCGGATCTTCTCCTCCGAGATATCCACGGCCGTCACATCGTGGTGCTGGGAGAGGAGCGTTGCAAGGCTCAAGCCCACATAGCCGGTGCCGGCCACCGCCACCTTCTGCCGCGGGACCTCCCGGAGCATCTCCCCCGCGCCCTCATCCGCCAGGACATCCGTGAGCGGAAAGTCCAGAACGCTGCTGAGGGCCAGCAGCTGATCCACCGAGGGTGTGGAGGTGCCCTTCTCAAACTTTGCATATACGCTGCGGTTGATGCCCGCCTTCTCGGAGGCCTCCGTCTGGCTGAGGTCCTGCTTCTTTCGCGCCTCCCGAAGTTTCTCTGACAGGAGCGCAGCGGAAAGCTTTTTCATGCACCGGTTCCTCCCTTTCAAAAATCCAGCACACTCTAACAAGAAAAGCTGCCCCCGGCAACATTTTTTTGCCAGCGGCAGCGAAATTTCGATGATTTTTGCGGTTTTTGCGCACATTTTGTTGCTTTGAGCAACAAAATGTAATTTTAATTGTTGCTCTCAGCAACAATTTTGAGCAGTTTTTCCCCGATGTGCCCTGCGACGGCGAGCTTGTAACATAGCCTGCCGGACAGCTGCGGGACCGTCAGCCGGAAGACGCGCACCTCACCCCGCACATCAAGCGCAAAGAACACCTGTCCCGGCACCGAATCCCGGTTCTCCGTGTCCACGTTCCCCATGGTGCCGGTGACGCCGATCGAAAGATCCGCGCGCATGCTTTCACGGGCAGCGGCGGACATGGCCGCTGCGGTCTCGGCCGAGTAAACGCCGGAGGTATCGATCACTTTCTGCGGGACCCCGCAGAGCACCTTCGCCTCGTTGGAGTAGGTGACAAAGGCACCCCTCAGGATCGCCGAGGCGCCCTCGGTGTCAGTGAGAAGCGAGGCGATCTGCCCGGAGGTGCAGCTCTCCATGGTGGTGATCTGAAGGCGCTGCTCGATCAGGAGGAGGGTCAGATCACGGTAGAGCGCCCGGACCGCCTGTTCGCTCTCGAATTTCCTGTCATATGTCAGCTCCGTGCATGCCACCTTTTTCAGTCCTCCCCGGAGAAGATGGCCTCAAAGAGGCAGTCGAAGACGTCTGCGTCCTGCACAGCACACCGGATCTCCCCGAGGAGCGCAGGGCTTCTCCCGAGCGTCTGCAGCTTTTTCCAGATGCGCTCCTTCGGGGCATTGTCCATCTGGAAGCGCTGGAGCCGCGCGTGGACCTCCGCCTTCCAGTCCCACGAAGCCCGGGGCAGACGGATTTCGAATGCTTCATCGTCCGTGCCGGAGGAGAGGGTGCATACGATCGCTTCCCGGTTTCCCGGGAAGCCTACGTGAAGCACCGAGGGGGCGGCTGAACCTTTGCGGGAGACACGGAGCGTACGGGCAGCATCCTCCCAGGCAAAGTGCACCGTGGAGATCTGTCCATCCTCTCCCTCGTCGTACATGTCATATGCGCCGTCTTTCCCCGGCACCACGAGGATGTCCATCTCATCTGTCTGCCCACCGGGGAGCGCCGATCCGTCCTCCCTGAGGAGCGGAAGCACGGTGCCCGGCCGCGCGAGGA
This sequence comes from Clostridia bacterium, assembly GCA_017460395.1. Classification (GTDB taxonomy): domain Bacteria; phylum Bacillota; class Clostridia; order Christensenellales; family Aristaeellaceae; genus UBA2943. The sequence continues at coordinate 26,298 of JAFUBA010000157.1, forward strand.
CCGGAATGGAGGAGAGGGTCCTGAAGAGCCGCAGCTTCCTGCCGCCCGTGTAAGTTTGGCCTGTCTCAAGATCCACCCAGTCACCCGCGGGAAGCCAGGCATCCACGGGGGCCATCTGAAGAGACGGATTCATCTTCTCCGTGACGGGACACACCAGGAGCGAGGAGCCGAAGAAGAACTCATTGCTGACCTCGTAGGCCTCCTCCGCCTCCGGGTACTCCAGGTACATGCCGCGCACGAGGTTTTCTCCCATCTGGTGTACCCGGACGCTCTCGGAAAACAGGTACGGCACCAGCCGGTTTCGAAGGCGCAGGCAGCCCTTCATGATGTCCCCGGCCGCCTGTGAAAAGCTCCAGGGCTCCTTGCTCATGAACTCCGCATCCGTCGAGTGCAGGCGAAGAATCGGCGAGAAGACACCCAGCTGCAGCCATCTAACGCTCAGCTCATCGTCTCTCTGCCCGCCCATGTGCCCGCCGATATCGTGACTCCACCAGGGGTAGCCGATGTTCCCCGCCCGGATGGTGAACTCGCTCTGAAAGCGCAGGGAGGCCCAGGTCATCACCGTATCGCCGGAAAAGCCCACCGGATACCGGTGGCTCCCGGGGCCCGCGTAGCGGGAGAGAATGAGGCCGCGCGCGCCCCTTTTCTCCATGTCCCGGAAGTGCGCCTCATTGAGGGCCCACAGGGGATCCAGCCCCGGCATGGAGCTGCGTGTCCCCTGCTGCCAGTCGATCCACCAGAAGTCCACGCCCATCCGCTCGAGCGGGCGGAGAAGAACGTCGAAATAAGCCTGCATGAAGGCGGGATCTCCGGCGTCAAAGGGAATCGTGACGGTGTCCTCCGGGTTTCGCCCGAGTGCCCGGCACATCTCCCCGTATGCCTCCTCGTCCGGCCGCACGCCGTCCGCCGGATGCAGGTTCAGCGTCGTCATAAGGCCCATGTCGTGGAGGGCACGCAGGAACCCCTCCGGGTCCGGGAAAAGATCCCGGTTCCAGCTGAAGCCGGTCCATCCTGTGCCGTAGGGCGTGTCCGTCACGTGCCAGTCCATGTCGATGACTGCCACCGACAGCGGGATGCCCTCGTCCCGAAAGCGCTGCATGAGCTCCAGGTACTCCTGCTGGGTGTACCTGTGATAGCGGCTCCACCAGTTGCCGAGGGCATACTTTGGCAGCAGGGGCACAGGGCCAGACAGCCGGTAAAAATCCCGGATTGCCCCCTTGTAGTCGTGCCCGTAGCCGAAAAAGTAGAAGTCCTCCTCCGCGTGCTTCCTGGGTACCCAGACGCCGTCCTCCGAGAGCAGGAGCGCATCACTGTCCGATAGCACCGAAAAGCCGCGCCGCGAGATGACCCCGTCCCCGACCTGGATTTCCCCGTCCACGCCGTCCAGGGTCCGGGCCGTGCCGCCGAGGGTGTCCAGGCGGTCACCATAGTGCCACATGTCTCCATGGGGCCCCTTCACCCGGATGTAGAGACCCTCCCCGGAAAAGGGTTCACCGTCATAGCGGATCTGGAGGGCCTCCGTCTCCATTTCAAGATACCGCCCCTCCCGGCGGCAGGTCACCTGCACATCCCCAAAGTCACGGCACCTCGCAAGGCTCGTGAGTCCGTCCTCAAACACGCCGCTCTCGCTCCGCTCAAGGCGCACCAGCCGCTCCGTCAGAAAGGAAAACCGCCACCTGTCCCCTGAAATGATCTTTGCCATGTTCCTGCCCCTTTATCAAAAAAGGCGCGCCGCCCAGCGCGCCAGGATTCATTTGCCGTCCGGGAATGAGGTGAACTGTCCCCTTTCCACCTCGGGCAGACCGTACTTCTCCTTCGCATCCGCGATGGCACGGATCAGGAAGACCATGTTCCTGGCAAGGTTGCGCATGGTCTGCAGGCCCTCCAGGTCCTTCTTCACATCCTCCGCGGTGAAGCCATGGACCTGGTTCCAGTAGGTGGAGGAGGCCAGAGGCATCCCGCTGATGGTGAAATACTTGTTGAGCACGTCAAAGGACGCGGTGTTTCCGCCGCGGCGGCAGGACACCACGGAGGCGCCCACCTTCATGTGCTTGGAAAAAGACGTGCTGTAAAAGAGCCGATCAAGGTAGCTGAGGAGGGTGCCGTTGGGCGAGCCGTAGTAGACGGGGCTGCCGATCACAAGGCCGTCGGACGCCTCGAGAAGCTTGGCCGCCTCGTTCACGGAATCGTTCTGAAAGACGCACCGTCCGGTCTTGCCGCAGCTCCCGCAGGAGATGCAGCCGTGCACGTTTTCCCTGCCCACATGCAGAAGCTTGCACTCCATGCCCTCCTGCTCGAAGACATGCATCATTTCCTCCAGCGCCGTGGCCGTGCAGCCATGGGGCTTGGGGCTTCCGTTGAGAAGAAGAATCTGGCTCATGAGATGACCTCCAATGGTGATGGATGACTGGACCCGGGCGATGCGCTGCGGGCCGCTTTTCTTCTAATGATAAAGTCTCATCCGGATTATACAGAGTCCATCCAAAAAAGCAACATGGCAACGCCCCTGACGCCTTGACGACTGTGCCGGATGGTGTATAGTTGCATAGCCTCTGGCACAGCTTTTTTAGGGGGAATCTCTCTTGTCCGGCACACTTCTCATGACCGAGGGCAGCATCCGGGGAAACCTGATCCGCTTTGCGGTGCCCATATTCATCGGTCACTTCTTTCAGCAGCTCTACAACACCATCGATGCCCTGATCGTCGGCAATCTCCTGGGCCCGGGCGCCCTGGCCGCCGTCACCTCCACCTCCTCCTATATCTACCTCATGACCGCCTTTTTCATGGGGTTTGCCACGGGCGCAGGGGTGATCATCGCGCGCTACATCAGGGTCAGGACGGGCGCGCCACGGAGAAGGCGGTGCACACGGCCGTCTCGGTGGGCCTGATCTTCTCTGTGATCATGACCCTCTGCGGGCTCTTTCTCACCCAACATGTCCTCTCCCTCATGGGGACGCCCCAGAACGTATTTGACCGCTCCTCCCTCTACTGCCGCATCTACTTTGCGGGCTCCCTCTTTCAGGTCATGTACAACGTGTTCGTCGGCATCCTGCAGGCGGCCGGCGACAGCCGTCATCCCCTCATCTATCTCGCAATCTCCTCGGTGGTCAACATCTTCCTCGATATCCTCTTCATCGCAGGTCTTCACATGGATGTGGACGGTGCGGCCCTTGCGACGGTGTGCTCCCAGTGCCTGAGCATGGTCCTCGTCCTCCGTCGCCTCCTCACCACGAAGGAGAGCATCCGGGTGCGGCCAGGCAGGCTTCGGATCGACCCCGAGAGCTTCCGCCTGATCCTCCGCTACGGCGTGCCCACCGCCATGCAGGGCTGTGTGGTGGATCTTTCCAACATGCTCATCCAGTCCTACATCAACTCCTTCGGCTCCGA
>JAFUBA010000158.1 GCA_017460395.1 Clostridia bacterium
AGGCACAAGGATCACGTACAATGCGCAGCAGGATGAGATTGTTCAGATGCAGATGTACGGATTGATCCGAAACGATCGGGGCACAGTCCGAATCGCAAACAGAATCTTTGAAACCATGCTGTATAACCTGTTTCTGTCCGACGAGGAACTGAAAAATAATGTGTTTACCCGTGCGGGCGATCTGGAGAAGAATCAGTTTATCACAGATGGCAAGCTGAACATGCGTCTGATCCTGGAGCGGTTTATCGACACCTATCAGGAAATCTTTGGTCCGCTTGAGGAGAGATTCAAAGAAAAGGATGGAAGAGAACAGTTCCTTCTCTATCTGAAGCCCATCATCAATGGCACAGGCAATTACTACATCGAAGCACAGACAAGAGACCAGACCCGTACAGATGTCATTGTCGACTACTTAGGCCAGCAGTATATCATTGAGCTGAAAATCTGGCGCGGTGAAAGATATAATCAAACCGGCGAAAAGCAGATCAGTGAATATCTGGATTACTTTGGTCTCACCACGGGCTATATGCTGAGCTTTCATTTCAACAAGAAGAAGGAAACCGGTGTCAAGAGAGTTCAATTTGGAGACAAAATCCTCTTTGAGGGAACGCTATAAGAGTGCATGAAAGTCGAATGAATTCTTGCAGATGTGCAGACTCATGAGGGGATGATGAATTCCATGGCTTTTAGGGAGTCTGTTTGTAAACAGGATGCAGAGAACGAGCGAAACCTCATTAAAAGCTCAGCTCTGAGAGGTATAAAAATCGGACTTTGAGCAAGCTCTGGACTCGCTGGGGTCAAAGAACTGGGAAAACAAGATTCTGAAGAATTACGGTGAGGCGGGAAGAGAGAATGAGTGTACAGAATGTCCCTGCGGCTGCTGCAAGATGATCGATGTGTACATTCAGGCTGCAGACAGGGGAGGATCTACCGATGAAGTACATGAAAAAGCCGGACCCCGACATGGAGTCCGGCTGGCCATTTGGAGATGGCCTCTTTTTTGATGTCTCCGGCATGTGCACGAGAACGACGGACCCGGATGGGCGCGGCGGTGCCATGCATTATGGCCCCGAGGGCGAGCTTCTCGGCGTCAGTGAGCCAGACGGCAGGGGCGGATTCAGAAACTACGATGCGTATTCTGCCTTTACGGGAACGATCGAGCCAAACGGGAAGGGCGGCTGGCGCCACTACGACGCCTATGGGTGCTACCAGGGCACCAGCGAGCCCGACGGCAAGGGCGGGTACTGGAGGTTCAGCGCCAGCGGTCAGATGATCGGCCATATACAGTAAACGCATTCAATCGTCGCGATCAGGGCCGCGATCTGCCTACTGTAACAGTGGCTATAGGGATCATGGAGACTCTTTCACCATGAGAACTGTGTCACATGGGTGGACGCATTTTTGCTCAGCCGTACCATGGGTGAAGCCCATGGCACCTGGCCTTCCAGCCAGATGTTTCCGGAAAGAGAACCCCTTCGCGACCGTCCCAGCCGGCACCCAGCACGGCACAGGCAAGGAGGAGACTCCCATTGCCCGGCAGGTACAGGGGAAGATCCTGCCGCTCGCCCTGGCGGTTGTTGCCGCTTGTGACATATGTGTTCTTCTCGGTCCCGGACATCAGAAGATCCATGGCCAGATTCGGCTTTCCCAGACGCAGGGCAGTGAGTGCCATCACGGCAAAGTCCCAGCCCCAGAGGGATGAGCGGTCCCAGGAGGAGATGACGTCCTGAAGGGTTCTCTCCATGATGGCCGCTTTGATCTCTTTCCCCGGCAGGAGCCCCAGACACTGGAGCATGGACGGGTGGTCGTCGCGGATGATCTCATCAGTGCTTTTCAGGTTTGAGCAGGCTACATACAGCCCGTCCCGGACGGGCGGGGGTGCCATCGTGGCTGCAACCGTCTCCCATTTAGGGTCCGGTACCTGTCCCAGGCGCTTTGCCCATTTGATCGCAATCTCCAGCCCCATCTTCCAGTAGGCGACCTCGAAGGCGGGATCGGTGATCTCTCTCGGATCGTAGCGCTCCTGGACCGGGTAGACGGGCGGGAGGATGTGGCAGAGCCCGTCCTCTGCGGGAACGGCAAAGTCCGCCATGAAGTCTGCGGTCTCACGGATCAGGCCCCAGTGTGCCCGGCAGAAATCCTCCTGATCCTCTTCGTCTTCCATCGACCGCAGAATCAGATCCAGGAGCAGGATGATGTGCGGCTGCTGCCAGATGAGCAGTGGGGCGATGGAGGACGGGCTGTCCTGGGCGTCCTCTGCCACCATCTTGGGCCACCTGGCGCCCCTGTACCCGTTTCGCGCGGCGCTCGCCCGGGCGTCAGCAAGGTGTCTCAAGTACCATGGAATGCTTCTCTCCAGGAGCTTTGCATGCCCCCACAGCGGTGCCCAGGCCATGTGCCAGAAATGCATCTCCAGGTGGGCCTTGCCGTACCAGCTGTTGCAGGTGAGGCCCGTCTCCGCAGGCGGCATGTGGGAGGCACTGTTGACAGTGAGCAGGTACAGGGACAGGACGATCCGGCGCCCCAGTTCCTTTGCGCGGGGATCGGTGGCTTCGGTGAGGTCGATCATGCCGCCCTCCTCCCAGAAATCAGCCCACCATCTCCGGCAGGCATCCGTGAGGGTGTCGGGGTCTTTGGTATCAGGGAGATCTCCCCTTGAGAACGACACGGCCAGATTCATCGTTTGGCCGGACACGCTCACGCGGACCTGATGCTGCCCCAACTGCGAGATGGCAGCGCCGGCGCAGCTGAGGCGGACCCGGTAGTCCAGATCGTCCGCATGGCGAAAGATTACGTCATCCCGCAAGACGGTGGTGTGAAGGCCTGGCTGCGTCCAGTCGGATGCCCCTATGTCCGGAGATCCATATGGAAAGGATAGGTCCACGCTGAGGCCGGAGGCAAGAAGGGGAGACTCGATTGAAAAGAGGAGCGTATCCTCCTCCGGGGCGCACAGCGTCAGCACACGGCAGGGAACACCGGATATCCGAAAGAGGCTCTCCAGAATGCCGCTGTACAGGTGCAGATGCTGGCAGATCCCGGTGATGTCTCCTGGCTCCAGCGGATGGCCATTCAGACAGAACCCGATCCGGGCGAGGTTCATCTTATGCGGGTTTTCTCGGAGAAAACGATATACATCCTCATTTCCGGGGTGGCAGTCCGTTGCGTAGGTGACCTTCAGACCGTTCCATGCGTACTCCGTCATGTGAAGGTCAGCGGGCGTGTATACCTTTCCACAGTCATCCACGGGTGCCGTGTGCCAGCCCCACTCGGACAGCGTGCAGAGCGGCGTGCTCGCAGCATACAGGGAAGAAAACGACTGGAGACCTGTGATATCCGCAGTAAAGGCGATGGAGCCGTTCCCCAGAGTCAGGGGTGAAATGGGGGAAAACTCCATGAGCTCGGGGTCATGCCATCTGACCCATGCCTCTTTTTCCGTCCGGGGCTCACGTTCTGTCATAGTGTCCATGGACTTGTCCTCGATTCAGGCTTTGATGGATGCAGTGCAGCATCCGAAAGTGGGAATACGATCAAAGCGGCCGCATCCTGTGCAGCCGCTTTTGATCCGTTACTGAGCCTTTTTCCAGGCGTCGTACTCGTTCAGTTCCTTCTCGCAGAACTTGATGGCAAATGCGATGACCGCGATGTCGTCCAGGCGCCCCACGATCGGGATGCTGTCGGGGATGATGTCCTTGCCCTTAAGCAGGTACACGAGGGCGGCGACCATGCTGGCCACGACCTTCACGGACACGTTCTTGTAGGCGCCGGTCACGTAGTCGCGGATCATGGCGACCATGAGGGGAGCGTCCTTGATCATGTCACCGGGCAGCCCCTTCAGTGTCTCGGTGGCCTGCCCGAGCAGGCCCTGCATCTTCTGCTTGTCGCGCAGCAAATCGGTCGCCTGATCGATGCCGCTCTCCACGACCTTCCGTGCCTGATCCATACTGAATTCCATATATATTACCTCCTTGAAATAGATTAGTTATTTGAAATAGCCAAAATAGACAAATTATTCCTTCCACATGCCGCTCAGAAACCACATGAGGCCGGCCCAGGTCTGAAGAGAATAGAAGATCCCGCGTTCATCCCGGCCGTCCTTCAGGAACCTCCGGGCGTCTGCCTCTGTCGCCAGAATAAATCCGTCGAACAGCTCGCTTCCGACGGCACCGGCCTGGGTGAGGCCCGAGAGGTTATCCGGGTGCAGGACCGCGGACACCAGGGCGTTGCTCTCGTCGGTCATGCCGGGGGTGCTGAAGACGAGGGGTGAGATGAGGGAGAGCCTGTCGCCGTCTCCCACGTGCAGCCCCGTTTCCTCCGCGATCTCGCGCCTGGCAGCGACGAGGGCGGGCTCTGTTTCCCCCAGATCCTCGGGGTCGATCAGGCCTGCCGGGACCGAGAGTAGAAACTGGCCGGTGGGGTAGCGGTACTCGCGGCTGAGGAGCATCTTCGGCTCCTCGCCCTTCATCTCCAGGATCACAAAACAGGTCACGGCATCCGGGGTCATCTGCCGGAAGCTGTCCGTGTCCTTCAGGGCCACCAGGTCTTCCGCTTTTCTCCTGGTTGCGTCATAATAGTGCTTGCCCTCTCTGTACTGAAGATCAAAGACGCGGACAAATTTTGTGTCCAAAAGGGGTACAACCTGATCTCTTCGAATCTGTATCCTATCCATAGATCTGGACCTTTCTGGCTGACATGATATTCCCGGGCATCCGGGGTGAGCTCACGGTGAAATTATACACGCTTCTATTGTGCTTCGCAAAGCATTCAGGGAAAGATCCGGATGAATCTTTCATGAGACAGAGATGAAAAGCAAAAGAGGACTGAAAAGATATGGAAAGCATAAGGCCTGAAAACATCCAGGTGCGCGGGGCCCGGGTACATAATCTGAAGAACGTCAGCGTGGACATCCCATTGGGGAAGATCGTGGCCATTGCGGGGGTGTCGGGATCTGGCAAGTCCTCCCTGGCGCTGGGCGTCCTGTATGCGGAGGGCTCGAGGCGCTATCTTGAGGCCCTGTCCACCTACACCAGGAGGCGCATGACCCAGGCAGCCCGGGCCGATGTGGACGAGGTGCTCTATGTACCCTCTGCCCTGGCCCTGCACCAGCGCCCGGGCGTGCCCGGCATCCGTTCTACCTTCGGGACGGGCACGGAGCTCCTGAACGGCCTCAGGCTCATGTACTCGCGTCTCTCAAGCCACCGCTGTCCGAACGGTCACATGGTCCCTCCATCCCTTCGCGTGGCAGCGGGGCAGGATCTGGTGTGCCCGGAGTGCGGCATGCACTTCATGCCGCCGAGTGCCGAGGAGCTGGCCTTCAACAGCCAGGGCGCCTGCCGGACCTGCGGCGGCACCGGCACGGTTCGCACGGTGGACAGGTCCACGCTCGTGCCCGATGAGAGCCTCACCATCGATGAGGGGGCCGTGGCACCCTGGAACAGCCTCATGTGGTCTCTCATGACCGATGTCTGCCGTGCGATGGGCGTGCGAACGGACGTGCCATTCAGGGAGCTGACGGACCAGGAGAAGGAGATCGTCTACGACGGTCCCATGGAAAAGCGACATATCTTCTACCGTCCGAAAAACAAGGACAGCGCGACGGCGGGGGAGATGGATTTCACCTACTACAGTGCCGTGGCCACGGTGAAGAATGCCCTCAGCAAGGTGAAGGACGAGAGCGGCATGAAGCGCGTGGAAAAGTTTCTGCGGGAGGACATCTGTCCCGACTGCGGAGGTACCAGGCTCTCCGAGGCCGCGAGGGCACCGAGGCTCCGGGGCATCTCGCTCGCCCATGCGTGTCAGATGACGCTCTCGGATCTCGTGAAACGGGTGGACGGCGTCCCGGAATCTCTCCCCGAGGAGATGCGTCCCATGGCCCGGAGCATCTGCGCGTCCTTTCAGGGGACCGCAGCGCGGCTCATGGAGCTGGGCCTCGGGTATCTGACGCTGGACCGCGCGGCCTCCACGCTCTCCACCGGCGAGCGGCAGCGGATGCAGCTGGCAAGGAGCGTGAGAAACAGAACCACCGGCGTCATGTATGTGCTGGACGAGCCGTCCATCGGACTGCACCCGGCCAATGTGCAGGGACTCAGGTCCGTCATGCGGGAGCTGATCCGCGACGGGAACACCGTGATCCTGGTGGACCACGACACACAGATCCTGAAGGAGGCCGACTGGCTCATCGAGATGGGCCCGGAGGCGGGGGCCAAGGGCGGTCAGGTGATCGCCGAGGGCACCATCGGGGATGTGACCGGGATGCAGGGCTCCAGGATCGGGCCATACCTGAGGGAGCATCCCGACGAGGAGCTCGTGCACTTCAGGCAGCGGGCACCAAAGGACAGCCTCTTTGAGAAGGGCGAGATCGCCCTCGAGACCGAGGCGATCCACACGGTGAAGCCGCTGAAGCTGTCCATCCCGAAGGGACGTCTGACGGTCGTGACCGGGGTCTCAGGCTCCGGAAAGACGACCATGGTCCTGGAGAGCCTGGTGCCGGCGCTGGAAGCCGTGACGAGCGGCAGTCCGCTGCCATCCCACGTCACCTCCGTCCGGGCCGACGGCATCGCCCACGTGAAGCTCATCGACGCGACGCCCATCGGTGTGAACGTCCGCTCCACCGTGGCCACCTATGCGGGTGTGCACGATGAGCTCAGGAAGATCTACGCCAGGACGAAGGATGCGAGAGATAAGGGCGTGAAGGCCGGGGACTTTTCCTACAACACGGGGTCGCTTCGGTGTCCTGTATGCGACGGGACGGGGTCCATCTCCCTGGATGTCCAGTTCCTTCCGGACGTGGACGTGCCCTGCCCTCAGTGCCATGGAGGCCGCTACGACAGGCGGGCCGAAGGAATCCGATACGAGGATAAGGCGGGAAGGGCGCTCTCCCTCCCGAAGCTCATGTCCATGGACGTGGAGGAGGCCCAGGGTTTCTGCCAGGACATGAAGACGGTATCCCCGAAGCTCAAGACGCTTCAGGACCTGGGCCTCGGGTACCTGACCCTGGGCGAGGCCACACCGAGCCTCTCCGGCGGTGAGGCCCAGCGGCTGAAGCTGGCCAGCGAGATGGGAAAAAAGCAGGAGAATTCGGTGTTCGTCTTCGATGAGCCGACCATTGGGCTGCACCCGAGGGATGTGCGCACATTGATGGATGTGTTCGACACGCTCCTGCAGTTTGGTGACACGGTGATCGTCATCGAGCACGACCTGGACGTGATCCGAAACGCCGACTACATCGTGGACATGGGTCCCGGTGGCGGCGAGGAGGGCGGCAGGATCGTGAAGTGCGGCACGGTGGAGGAGATAAGGGCATGCCCGGAGAGCGTGACGGGAAGGTTCATTGACTGAACG
>JAFUBA010000159.1 GCA_017460395.1 Clostridia bacterium
AGGTCCAGGCGCGGGTATGCGGAAATCATCCGCGCCTATGACGAAAAGCGGCAGGTGATCCGCGAGGCGTGGCGCGATGAGCAGGGCCGCCCGATCACCCTTTCTGACACCTATGCCAGGGTGGAGAGAAGCTTCGATGCGGACGGCAATGTGGTATCCGAGCAATACTTTGGCACGGACGGCGAATCGATCCTCTGCAGCGCAGGCTATGCCAGAGTGGAGCGGACCTATGATGGCCCGCGCCGTCTCGTTCGCGAGGCATACTTTGGCGTGGACGGCGCACCGATGCTCACAGGCGCCGGCTATGCCGAAAAGACCAGGGCCCTGGATGTCACGGGCAATGTGCTGGTGGAAACCTACTTCGGCACGGACGGAAAGATGACGCGCTCAGAAAAAGGCTATGCGCAGCTCATCCGCGCCTATGATGAGGACCGCCGGGTGATCTATGAGTCCTGGGCGGACGAGGATGGCCGCCTGATGCCCCTGGGCGACACCTACACCGCAGTTTCCAGAAGCTTTGATGCCTTTGGCAACATCCTCGCGGAAACATACTTCGGGCCCGATGGGAAGCCTGTCAGTGCGAAGGCTGGGTACGCAAGGGTGGTCAGAACCTGGCAGGCTGCCAGGCAGATGACCTCGGAGAGCTATTTTGATGCCTCCGGAAGGCCGACAGTCGTGAAGGCAGGATATGCCGCATTGAAGCGGATCCTCGACGAAGACGGCCATATTCTCACCGAAAGCTATGAGGGCGAGGATGGGCAGAGTGTATTGTGCACCCTTGGGTATGCACGGATTGAGCGCGCCTACACGGAGGACGGCCGCGTCGCCCGGGAAGGCTATTTTGACACGGAGGGCAATCCCACCACGGCCGGAGATACCTATGCGGCCCTGGAGCGCACATGGGACGCAGACGGAAACATCCTGGAGGAGCGATATCTTGCCGTAAGCGGGCTCCCGGTCCTCTCGAAGGCCGGATATGCCCGGGTGGAGCGGGAATATGACGGTCCCCGCCGCCTGATCTGTGAGCAGTACTTTGATGCCGCAGGTCTTCCCGTCATGATCCCGGACGGCTATGCAGAGCTTCACCGCGAGCTCGACCAGGCAGGCAATGTGGTGCGCGAATGGTACCTGTCCGAACTTGGACAGCCGGTCCGCGCCCGCCGCGGCTATGCCGAGGTGCAGCGGCAGGTGAACGAAAACCGCCAGGTGATCTGGGAGGCATGGCGCGACGAGGAGGGAAAGCCCCTCAGGATGGGGGACACCTACACCTCCGTGATGCGGGACTTTGACGAATTCGGGAATATCTCAGAGGAAGCCTACTTCGGCGTGGATGGAGAGCCCGTTCTGTGCAGAAAAGGCTACTATCTGGTGAAAAGGGTCTATACAGGTCTTCGGCAGCTGGTGCAGGAGCGTTACTTTGACACGAACGAGCAGCCTGTGATGCTCCCCTCCGGCTATGCCGGCCGGGAGATGCGTCTGGACGCACGCGGGGATGCTGTCGAGGAAACCTTTATTGACACCCTCGGGCAGCCGGTGTGCGACAGCCGGGGATATGCGGGGATCCTGCGCGAATACGATGATCAGAAGAGGGTTTCACAGGAAAGCTATCTTGGCACCGACGGAAATCCCACCACGGGATACGATCTGTACGCCGAGGTACGCTATACATATGATGCACTTGGCCATGTGACACGAAAAGATTTTTATGATGTAAACCATGCTCTGGTGCTCTGCCGTGACGGTTATGCATCCATAATCCTCGGGACGGACACGCAGGGGAACGTGACACGGGAGCGGTACCTGGATCTTCAGGGTCAGGAAACCATGCGCCTTGACGGCGCCTTCGAGGTCAGACGGAGCTATCAGGCAGAAGGACTTTTGTCCCACGAGGAATGGCGGGACAGGGACGGCAGCCTGATGACCCTCACCGACACCTATGCTGCCTTTGACAGAACGTACGATGACCAGGGCCGGATCGTTTCGGAGAGCTACACGGACGTGCAGGGTCTTCCCTGCGAGTCTTCCCTCGGATATGCGAAGATCCTGTATCTCTATGGGGAGGAAGCATACTCCTATACGGAAGTATATGTGGATCTACAGGGACACCAGGTATCCAGCCGCGCCGGATATGACATGAAAAAGGTGACCACGGATCCTGGCGGCAGGATCCTTCTTGAAGAGTATCTGGATAAAAATGGGCAGAGCGTCATGTGTGCCGCCGGGTATGCCGCCATGCAGCAGACCTGGGATGGCCACCTGCTTTCACAGGTCCGGTACCTGGATGCAGACGGACATCCCGCCTTGTGCATCCTTGGCTTTTCCGGTATCCTCTATGATTACGAGGGCACGAATCAGCCTGTGCACGAAACATATCTTGACACAGACGGCCGGGTGCTATGGGAAACAGCCGAATGATGCTTGCCTGTACGATGCCATATCCGAAAGGAGATACAGATGAAACCGCTTTTTGCACTGGCTTTGTCCTTCCTGATGCTTTCCAGCCTGTGCGCGCTCTCCTTTGCAGAGCCCCTGCATTCAGATCTTCCATCTCCTCCATATTTCTTTTCTGATCCTGCCGTGGAGGAGACGGGGCCGGCTGCCGATGTGTCCGGAGTGACCTTTGAAGACTATCTGAGTGACATGATCCTGCAATCCAGGAGCCGTCTTACATCCAGAGAGTCCCGGAACGTGGGTGCCCGCCTTCAGTGAAACAACCGAAAGC
>JAFUBA010000160.1 GCA_017460395.1 Clostridia bacterium
ATGGGCATTACTGCCGGAAGCGCAGAGCGATTTGCTAAATTGCGCTCAGTATTATGAATCTATATTCAAAATAGCATTGTTTTATTCGTTTATTTTCAAAAAATAACCTTGCTTTTTATGACTCTTTTTTATAATTATCCAACAGGAGGGCTTCGCTGTTCCGGTGCACCATAACAAAAAAAGGGCAACCACTCCACCGATCATCTTCCCGATCAGTAGAGCAGTTGCCCTGTTTTTCTTGTTTGCCAATTTCTTTCCTTTACCCCTCAACCTTCACTTCCACTCCGGCCTTGAAGCGGACCGTGTATCCGTGGTCCTCGACTAGAATGTTTTCCAGGTACCGGATGACCAGGTCATTGTCAAAGCGTACCATCCTCCCATCCTGGATCACCCCTTCCGGTACTGTGTACCTCGTTCTCCTGAAGAACTCTTCGTAGTCGTAACAGGCTCCGCTTCCGCCTTCAATCTCCTGCACTTCACCCGTCATCTGCTCCACCAGCTCCAGCAGAATTCTGAGCTGCACTTCCTTGTTGGCATGCTCAGCCCGCTCGGCGTACAGTGCGTTCTTCTGATTGCGAATGGACACAATCTGTGCCTTGAGGAACTCTACCTCTGTGCTGCTCCCGTCCACCTCAGGCTCCCCGCCAACCTCGCTCACCACCGTCGTGTTCACAGGTTCCTCCATCGTTGCAGCCAGCTGGTCCAGGCGATTCTCCATCTGGTCCTGCTGCCCGTTGAGGGTAGAAAGAAGCGCGTCAATCCGTCCGATCTCTCCTGTGAGCAACCGTTCTTGCGCAACAATCAGCTCATCCCTCATGCTCGGCAGCTCATTGAATGCCATGGCCACAACATTCTGTACATCCGCTTCCCGCACGATCCTGAGGTCGCACCTCATGCCTGTGCCTTCCTTCAAGTTGCTCTTCTTCACCATGGCCCTCTGCCGGCAGCGCCAGTCCGTTTTCGTTTCATCGGGCTTCACGTATCGCTTCAGCACCCTTCCGCAGTGCCCGCAGATCAGTCTCCCGTTTAGTGCCAGCCGCTTCCCAAACCGGAGCTTACTGGGATCGAGCATCAGTGCGGACCGTCGTTTCCTCTCGCCCTGCACCTGGTAGTAGACCGCCTTCGGCACGATCGGCCCATGATCATCTTCCACAAAGTACTGAGGCAGAACTCCTGCATTCTTCACGACCTTGTGCGTCAGGAAGTCCTCCGTTTTTTTCAGATGGATGGATCTCCCATTCTGTTCCTTCCTTAAGGCAGGTAAGATTGATCAAAGGCTCACGCATGGCGGAAGGGCGTTTTCCGCGATGCGCGATGATCGTAAAAACAGGGCTCTGAGACCTGCGGTGCACCTTATGCCTCGTTGACCAGCTTCCCGCATATGTGTTCGGGCACTAGGGAAAACATCAGCGTCCTGGGCCCGGCTTTTCGTATCTCGTCCTCGATATACTTCTCGTCCTGGGTGAATTTATAGCTGAGCTGACGTGCGATGCCGTAGATCTTATCAGTATCTTCGATCAGTTCAATGCGGCCAAAGACGATCACACTGCGGATGTTCAGGGCCCACTCGCCGTCCCGTCGGAAGCCCTGGTCGTAGACGCAGAAGGAGGCCTTGTCGTGGCGGGCGATTGCGTCAATCTTGTGCCCCTTCATGCCGCTGTGAAAATAGAGCCTGCCGTCAGAGTCACTGTAGAAGTGATTGAGCGGCATGCCATAGGGGTAGTCATCGTCCCCGAGGACGGAGAGGACGCCTCTCTTCTCAGTCTTCAGGATTTCGATGCACTCATCCAAAGGGAGCTGCTGTTTCTTGCGAAGCATTTCCCGGAACATGTGTTTCCATCTCCTTTGCCTATACCCGTTCCGGATCTTTGTGAAAATCAGTATATCGCGTCATATGGCAGGGCAGTGTTTTGAAGCTGCGGAAAGGATATCTCGCTCCGCTCTGCTCCCGGACACCTGCCTCAGATCGCCACAAAAGGTAGCACAAAGGCTGCAGAATGTCGAGCGGCTTTTCCATGCACAGAAAAAGGCCTGCACGCGGTTTTTCTGCGTGCAGGCCTCCATCAAACCACATTCATTTTCTTTGCGAACCTTCTCGTCACGCGCCTTGGGAGCAGGCGACTGAAAAAGCTCATGGTCTTTGTGAAGGCACCCGGATAACACAGCACCTTTCTTTGGCGCATTGCCTTCAGACCTGCCTTCGCCACATCCTCGGCGCTGGCAGCCTTTTGAAACATTCGGGAGTGGCTGCCCATGTCCGCGGCAGCCTCAAAGCCTGTGGCTGTGGGACCGGGGCAGAAGGCCGTGACCGTGACGCCTGTCCCTTTGACTTCCTCCGAGACAGCCTCAGAAAAGCTTCTCACAAAGGCCTTGCTTGCGTAGTACACGGACATTTGCGGACCTGCGCAGAAGGCAGCCACGGAGGACAGGTTCAGGATTTCTCCACTGCCTCTCTCGATCATCTGGGGGAGGTAGCAGTAGGTGAGCTGCATGAGGGCAGCGATGTTGACCTGTACCATGCTGTACTGCTTTTTCCAGTCGCTGTCTGCAAAGCTGCCAGAATCGCCGAAGCCTGCATTGTTGATCAGCACATCGATGTTGAGGCCCTGCGACTGGGTGAAGCTCTGAATCTTCAGGGCAGCGTCCGGGATGGAGAGGTCGACGGGACACACATAGACGCTGATGCCGTTCCTTTCGAGCTCTTCCTTCAGCTCGTTCAGCTTGTCCTCGCGCCGTGCGACCACCACAATGTTGTA
This sequence comes from Clostridia bacterium, assembly GCA_017460395.1. Lineage (GTDB taxonomy): Bacteria > Bacillota > Clostridia > Christensenellales > Aristaeellaceae > UBA2943. The sequence continues at coordinate 2,757 of JAFUBA010000160.1, forward strand.
TTTCTTCCGGGCAAGGAGCCGGGCGAAGGCAAGCCCGAGTCCGCTGGATGCGCCGGTGACCAGCGCTGTCTCATGCTGTCTCATGCGTTCCCTCCGGGCAGTATCTGATCTCAGCCTCTTCAAGTGCAGCGAGATGCCGGTCCTTTGCCGTCAGCAGTGGCATCTCCTCGATCCATACGGCAGATGCTTCCCAGATCGCGAAGGAGCCGATGGTGGATACGATCGCCGCGGTCACCTCGCCCATGGTGCCGGAAAACACAAGGCCGATCACAACAAACACAATCCCGATCACAAGGAGGCGCAGGGCATTGGCATGCTGGCGGAGGCGCTCTCTTCTGCTGTGCTCCTTCAGTTCGGAGACCTGTTGTGCGCAGGCACGGCGAAACCGATTGATATCCACCGGACTGCCTGTGTGAAGCTCAAGGCATATGCTGTCGCCGATCTTTCTGCCATCCAGCCGGGATGACAGGTACGAACACAGCGCATCGATGAGCTTTTCCCCCGAGGGATCAAAGGGATCGTACAGATCGCGTTCGTCCTCTACATGGACCGGGAGGACATAAAGCTCTTCTCTGTGTTTCATTTCCGGGACAGCTTTCCCCTGATCTCGCTGAAGTGGGAGGAGATGCGGGCACGGCGCTCCTCAATCTGGGCGCGGCGGTCCTGTTTCTTGCTCTCCCGCAGCTTCCGCTTGGCATCCCGCGCCATTTCCTCCTGGATGCGCTCGGCCTCGGCGACCTCGGCGGCGACTTCGGCGGCATCAAAGCGGGTGATCTCGGTCTGGAACTTCTCGAAGTTGTTGTCGAAGGCGGTGTTGCTGTTCTCCTGCGCGATGGCGATCATCACGATCTGATCTTCCGTGACACAGCTGAGCACATGCTCCATGAGGGAGGCGTTCTGCACAGCGTCGCCCCAGTCAATGGCGCTGCCCACCAGCGCGCCATAACCACCCATAAGGATCATGCCGAGCGGACCGCCGGCCACGCCCAGAAGGGAGCCGATCAGGCCGCCCATGCGGGTGTCATTGTGCGTTTCGGCTCCGGTATCAAAGCCGTCTATCGTCCTCAGCTGGCCGTCTGTATTCCTGACCAGCATGGCCTGAGAGATGGTGTAACACTCGTTGGCGGGCTTCTTCCGGAGCTCTGTCAGGGCCTGGTAGCCCTCGCTCTCCACATCAAAGGTGACGATCATGATGTTTTCCATCACACTCTTCCTTTCCTGACTCGAATCTATGTCTTCAGTTGTTTCAGGCAGCACAGGCGGTGCTGATCAGGTTCACGCCGGCAAAAAGGATGTTCAGACCCATCATGGTGCCGATGGCAAAGGCGGTGATGGTGGGGTTCATCAGGCTCAGAATGCCAAGGGCGATCAGCACGATGCCATTGAGCATGACCACCCACCAGCGCTTTGCTACAATCTTGGTGTTCAGTGCCCTGTGGAACCTGCGCAGCTTCATGGACCGGACAAACCGCATGATCCCGATGACCAGAAGCCAGGCTGCAGCCAGGTAGGCCACGAACATGTCCACCGACAGCTGCAGGGCGTTGCTGCCAAGAAGCACGATGCCAAAGGCCAGGGAGGCGATGGCGCCGGCCAGGGTCCAGCCGTCTGCCATGCCCTCATCTTTACGCTCTTTCCAGGTGATGATGTTACCGGCGGCATCCGCGATCATGTTGCACCCGATGAGCCAGCCAACCGTCATGAAGGTGAGACCGGGGGTCATGAGGCAGTAGATGCCGGATGCCATCATGAGCAAACCGAGGATGGCGGAGAGGATCTTGTAACCTGTTTTCATGCGGGCTCCTCCTTACAGTTCGATCACATGAGGCTTAATGTCCGGATCGTGGTTGGCCAGGGACTCCACGCAGTTTTCGTCCAGGCTCTGCTCACGGATCCACTGAAGGGACTTTTTCTGCTGCTCCTTGTCGGCCGCGATGCCGGAGGTGATCATCTGCTCCCAGCTCTTGCGCGCATAGCCGCCGTCGGAGAAGAGAAGCACGAACCTGCCTTCTGCGTTTTTGACCTTGACGGCAAACAGGCCGTCCGCATGGCCGGGGATATTGATCAGCTCAATGGAGCCATCTCCCAGAAGATCATAGGACCTGCCTGCGGGACCCTGGCTGTCGTTCCAGTCAAACTCGGTGAGGGGAATGTCCTTCCACCACTTCCTGAAGTAGCGCACCCTGTTGCTGACCCTGTTTGCGAACTTCACTTCATCGGAAGCCACCAGGAATTTCTTTGCGCCCTTCACCTGCTTGAGGCCGTTTGCGTGGTCGCAGTCGAGGTGGGTCAGCAGCACGGCATCAAGGTCAGAATCCCTGATCCCCATTTCAAGCAGCTGCTCGTCAATGCACTGCCCAAGGCCGATGCGTCCCTGATTGACCTCAAAGAGCATCACGGAGCCGAGGGACCTGATCTGGGCCTTCCGGTCGAACTCGCCATTGGGGCTCATGTCGCGGGCCCAGCCGGTATCTACAAGGAATTTGCCCTGGGGGCACTCGATCAGGTAGGCGGATACGGGCAGCCAGAGCCGCTGGCTCTTGTCGCCGAATATGCCGGATGCCTTGATGGCGTTGCTGTCATCGCCGCCAAAGGGCAGGTCGGGGGCCACACAGACCTCACCTGTATGGAACACGTGAATCTTGATCTGAGACATCGCTATCTTCCTCCTTGGTTTCGCTTGAGGTTCTATCCGGGATTTTGGACATGCCGGGGAAGTACACGCCCGTTGCACAGACAGTGTACAGACAAACGAAAAAGGGATAAACTACAAAAAACGACTCGATGTCCTATTAGGACAAAAGTCGCAGTCGTGTCTTATTTTGAAGGGACGGGTGTCTTTTGAAAAACGTGGAGAAGCGTAGCAGAACCCGGACGGCGCTGAAGAATGCACTGATTGATCTGTGTGAGGAGAAGAGCTACTATGACATCACGGTTCAGGACGTCTGCGACAGGGCACAGATGTACCGCAGCAGCTTCTATCGCTATTTTGAGACCAAGGATGAGATGCTGCGGGAGATTGAGCACGAATATCTGGATATGACCAGAGAGCTCACAAAGACCTTCCGGGACTATGATCCGGCGGCGGATGAGGCTCAGCGGGCGGTATATCTGCGCGAGCTGACGGCGGACATGGAGTACCACATGAAGAACGAAAGGCTGTGCCGCTTCCTGCTCTCACCGGCCGGGGATATGTACTTCTACCAGAAGATGAAGGAATCTCTGGCGGAAACGGCGATGAGGTATGTGCGGAAAAACAGCCGTGAAGGACGCGGGGAAATCAGCTATCAGGTCAACTTCTTCGCAGCGGGTTTCATCGATACGATTCATACGTGGCTGCAGAAAAAGGACCTGACGCCGGAGCAGATCGCAGCGTTCATGCTGAACATGCTGAAATGAGTGTTCAGGGTGCTTCTGCATCAATGAAAAAGCCCGGCGCCACAGAGCGATGGACTCTGCACGCTCATTCTGTCCATGCGGCATTCCGGGATCGTCTGTTTTTCGTGGATATTCCGGATGCCTTCGTGTCGGTCGAAGAACTTCTGCCGGTGACACTTGGATATGCAGGCGTTATCACCCGCCAGTCTGTATTCGTTCCAGTCATAGCTCTGTTTTCCATAGCCTTTCCATTCGTCTGCCTGGCAGATCACCATGTTACATTTCTTCCCGGTTCCGTCAAAGGTGAAGCTACCACCCTTTGTCATGGTGATGGACGTGTATTACATGCGCAGCACGTTGCCACGGTGAGTGTGACGGTGTATTTCGGCACCATTGTACCTGAGGCTCATATACCCGCAGGGACACAGGGGGATGCTTGTTCCGCCGTCCTCCTCCTGAAGGAACCCTCCATCCGTTGCATGCCCCCCGGCGACAGCCGGTCAATACCGTACCTGCACATGAAACGTTTTCGCAAACGCAGCAGGCAGCTCTGGAAACGTCATCATCGCCGCTTTTCAGGGAACAGCTGGCGAAATCCGGCATCCCCTCCGAAAGAGAAGTTGTGCATGCTTTCAGAACATCCAGAACCGAAGGTCTGACCTGGCCGTCATCTTGTTCAGGGATGACGCCTCTGATATAATCGGCAACAGGACAACGCAGTATGAATGAATATGACCTGTGCATGGGGGATCAGCATGACACGGATTATGATTCTGGAGGATGACGAAGAACAGCTCAACCGTCTTCAGGACTACATCAGGCGGTTCGAACAGGAAAACAGCGGGATCAGTCTGGATATCCGCGCCTTTACCCGCGCCACGAACCTTCTGGAGAATTATCGCTGCGACGTGGACCTGCTTCTTCTGGATATTCAAGTGCCCGATATGACGGGGATGGAGATGGCAAAAAAGATCCGGCAGAGGGATCAGGGGGTGATGATCATCTTCATCACCAGTCTGTCCCAATATGCCATGGAGGGATATTCTGTACATGCCTTTGACTATATTTTAAAGCCGATCCGATACGATTCGTTCTGTGCCAAGATGAAGCTGGCCTTTCAGATGCTTTCCCATCAGTCTCAGGGTGTATGGCTGACACTGAAAACCCGTGAAAAGGCACAGCGGGTCCGCTCGGACGAGGTTGTGTACATTGAGAGCTCCGGCCATGACATATTTGTACATACACTTCAGGATGTGGTAAAGGTATGGGGGACCCTGACCGCCTTTGAAGAACAGCTGAAGGAAGAATACTTTGTCCGCTGCAATTCCTGCTATCTGGTGAACCTGAAATATGTAAGGGCGGTCCATGGAGACTTCGTCACCATGGAAAAGGATGAGCTTGTCATCAGCAAACCGAAGAGGAAATCATTTCTCCTGGCGATCGCACAGTATCAGGGAGGCAGCAGATGAGCGGATTTGAGGTATATTATCGCACCGCCTTCGTATTTCTGCGATCATCCATCGCCGTTTTGATCTTTGCACAGGCACTGGAAAAGCGCAGACATTACATCGTACGGGTGGTCACAGGTATGCTTACCGGGGCCCTGCTCAGCTACTTTGCCCTGCGGCTGAGTTCGTCCTACCTGGGCTGGCTCCCGCGTCCGGCTGCTACCATGACAGGTATGCTGATTGTCTATCTTTATGTCAATCTGTTCACAGCCGTATGTTATTTGGGCTCCCTCTGGTCGATCCTTCTCATCTCTGCCTCAGGCTATGCTGCCCAGGATATTACCGGCCATCTGAAGTCGCTGGCGCTCCTGCTCCCGGGGCTGCAGAACCTGCCGGTTCTGTGGAACATACTGGTGGATATTGCACTGACAGCCGTGATATATGTGACGGTCTATCTGGCGCTGGAGAGAAGGAATGACGGGAACCAGGATTACCTGAATAATCGCTACAAGGGTATTCTCTCCGCACTGGTCCTTATCATCTGCATCGGCATGGGCCGGATTACCGGTGACAATACGGACCGTAATCTGACGGCAAAGGTCGCTGAGAATATCTATGCGATCCTGGTTTCGGTGCTGCTTCTGCATGTGCAGTACAGTAACAATGTCCGGGCGAAACTCTCCCAGGATGTGGATACGATGCGGGAGCTGCTGCACGTGCAGCGTGTGCAGTATGAAGACAGCCGGGAGAGTGTGCAGCTGGTCAATGAGAAATACCACGACCTGAATAAGATGCTCTCATCGCTGTCCGCACATGTGACCCTGGACCAGATTGAGCAGGTACGACAGGAGGTGGCAGTCTACGACAGCCAGATGCATACGGGCAGTGAGGTGCTGGATGTGGTCCTGTCTGAAAAGCGCATGAGCTGCAATGCCAGAGGCATCCTGCTCACCTGTTTTGTGGATGGCGCCATACTGTCATTCGTGGACGACCTGGATCTGTATGCGCTGTTTGGCAATCTGCTGTCCAACGCCATTGAGGCCGTGGAGGAGCTGGCGGAAGGAATGGAGCGGTTTATCCTGGTGACGGTGAGAAAATGCGGGAACATGGTGACGATCCACGAGGAAAACCCGTGCGAGGGGAAAGTGGAGTTTGTGGACGGCCTGCCTGTCACCCGCGGCGATCCGCAATGGCACGGCTTTGGTATGAAGAGCATGCAGCGTATTGCGGAGAAATACGGCGGGGCCATCTCCACGATACAGAAAGACGGCATGTTTCAGCTGGATATCCTGCTGTTTGGAGCGGAAGAAACAAGTTTATGATGTCCGGGTGCAAGGTTATGCGGAATCCGTTGATGGGGTTCCGCCTTTTTTGTTATCTTCTCACTGCGCCCTGGGCGTGAATACAGAAAGTGAGGGAATCCACATGAAGAAGTTACTCGTACTCGTTCTCGGTCTGCTCCTGGCCCTGTCCTTAAGCGCTGCCGGCGCTGAGGGCATCTCTGGCAGGACCTATGTCACCAGCCAGCCCGGCACCGTTGAACAGATGGGCTGGTACACCAACAACACCAGCACGGTCATCTTCCATGAAGACGGCACCTACGAACTGATCTTCCGCAGGGACGCCTTCGGCGGTGAAGATCTTGATCCCCGCGGCTGCTGCACCATCATCTACAAGGGCACCTGGACCGATGCCGAGCCCGAGGATGAGGAAACCAGCCACCGGGATGTGACGCTCGCGCCTGTCGAATCTGTGTATTACCTGCAGAGCGGCAAACTGTATACCCGCAGTGGCGGCACCCAGGTGCTCGACACCGACAACTGGACCGACAGCATGACGGAGCAGGCCGGCATGGACCGGGATGCCTTCCTCGAGATGATGGCACAGGAATATGTCCTGGTGATTGAAGAGCCCGCCCTGGACGAGATGGATGAGACGCTCATTCCTCAGATCTTTGAAATGCCGGATCTGGTGATGCCCGCCATTCAGGGATAATCAGACAGAATTCTTAGCCGCCCGGGTGCTTTGCGCATCCGGGCGGCTCTGGAAAGAACGAGGCAGAGGAGGCCCATTTCATGAAAAGGAAGAAGACACTCTGGAGTATACTCACCGGCGTATGTGCATTGCTGTTCCTGGTCTCCATGGTCGGAGGACCCATTGCCAATCAGTACGCGACGATCCTGGACATGGTGCTGGGCACCAAGTCCTCTGAAACCATCACGACAGAGGGCATCGTGTACTTTGAACCGGACTATCCCGACAGCATGGCGCAGGAAGCAGCAGCCAGGGATGCGTGCATTTCGATTGAAGAAAACGGCGCAGTGCTGCTGCTCAACCGGGGCAGTGCTCTTCCCATGAAGGAGGGTGCATCTGTCACGCTGCTCAGCATCGGCAGTGCGGACTTTATCTACGGCGGCACAGGCTCTGGTCAGATGGATTCAACCAAGTCAATGACACTGAAGGCGGCACTGGAAAGTGACGGATTCAAAGTCAATGGCACCATGTGGGATTTCTACACTTCAGGCAACGGGAAAAACTACCGGAGACAGATCGCATCCGGTGCGCTGAACAACTACATTTTTGACAACAGCGGCTATAAGACCAATGAGGCGCCGCTCTCGGCATACTCACAGAAAGAATGGGACTCGATCAGTGAGTACGGCGATGCCGCCATTGTGGTCTTTAACCGGGTCTGCGGCGAGGGTACAGACCTTCCGTGGTTCAACGCAGGCGACGGTGACGGGAATATTCTCTCCCTGTCCGCGGAGGAACGCGATCTTCTGGGGAAACTGGCCGGGATGAAGGCGGACGGCACAATCAAGAAAATCGTTGTGCTCCTCAACAGTTCCAACCAGCTCGAAATGGACTTTATTGAGCCCGCCATCTGCGGCGTGGATTACGGCATAGACGCCTGCCTTTGGGTGGGCGAGGTGGGCACCTACGGGATCGAAGCCATAGGCGATCTGCTGTGCGGTAAAGTCAATCCAAGCGGGCATCTGGTTGATACCTACTGTTATGACAACCTGACTTCCCCCGCCATTCAGAATGCCCATGTCACCTCCTATCTCAATGCATCCGATGCAGGCCTTGCCTTCAAGAACCTGTGCAATGAGTACTATGTGGTCTATCAGGAAGGCATCTATGTGGGTTACCGCTACTACGAGACCAGATACGAAGATCTGGTGCTTGGCAACAGGAATGTGGGCGAGTATGACTACGCCTCCACCGTGGCGTTCCCCTTCGGCTACGGCCTGAGCTATTCCAGTTTTGAATACGGCGAGCTGAAGATGGCAGATCAGGGAGACGAGCTGGTCTTCACGACCGATGTGACAAACACCTCGGATGTGGCAGGCAAGGAAGTTGTGCAGATCTACATGCAGTCCCCTTACACCGACTATGACCGTGAAAACGGCGTGGAGAAAGCATCGGTCGAGCTTGTGGGATTTCAGAAGGTCTCCATCGATCCTGGAAAAACCGTGACCGTGAGTGTCTCTGTGCCCAAGTCAGAGCTTCGTACATATGATGCAAACCAGGCAAAAACCTACATCGTGGATGCGGGCAACTATTACTTTGCTACCGGCAACGGTGCTCACGAAGCGCTGAACAATATCCTGTTGAAAAAAGCGGACGTGGGTGACACGTCAAACGGCACCGTCGACACAGCCAGAATGACCGGCACGGGACGTGCCGAGCGGTCTGTGCAGTACCAGGTGAAAGAGATGGATACTGTGACCTACGCAAAGGCGGTCACAGGGAATGCCATCACCAACCAGCTGGATCACGCTGACCTGAATAAGGTCGATGATGACCCGGAGAACGACGTGAAGTATGTGTCCCGCGCCGACTGGCAGGGCACCATGCCCCAGGCGGAAATCACCGCCACACTCTACAGGGCGGCGGTCCAGATGGCAGCCAACGAAACCCTGCTCAGCCAGCTTCGGGGTCCCGTCTACGAGATGCCGACCGGCGCGACCATGCCGACCATGGGCAAGGAAGGCACGCTCACCATTGCCCAGTTTATCGGTGTGGAACTGGACGGGTCCATCACGGTGGATGGCGTAGAGTATACATGGGATGATCTGCTTGACCAGGTGAAGTTCAATGAGATGACGAAACTGATCGGGCAGGGCTATCACACCACGGCTGCCGTGTCCTCCATCGGCAAGCCTGCCACCAAGGACGAAAATGGTCCTCAGGGGATCACAGCCAAGCTGACCGGCGGCGCCTCCGCCACGGGTTACCCCTCTGCGGACATCCGCGCTGCTGCCTATGATCCCGAGATCAGCCGCCTGATGGGCGTGAGCCTTGGCAATGACTGCCTTCTGAGTGAGGATAAGCCGTACTCCGGACTGTATGGCTTCGGCGCGAACCTCCATCGTACACCCTATGGCGGCAGAAACTTTGAGTACTATTCCGAGGATCCCTTCATTTCCGGCTCTGCCTGCAGCCTGGAAACCGAGGGCCTGCAGTCCAAGGGCGTGTATGTGTACCTGAAGCACTTTGCTCTCAACGATGCAGACACCGGTCGCGATGGCATCTGCACCTGGACAAACGAACAGGCGGCACGCGAACTCTACCTCCAGTGCTTTGAATATCCGATCGTCAATGCAGGCGGCTACAACGTGATGACATCCTTCAACCGTCTGGGCTGTATCTGGGCCGGCGGTGACAGGAACCTGATCACCGGCATCCTGCGCGGCGAGTGCGGCATGCGGGGCTTTGCACTCACGGACTTCTCCAACTCCAACAACTATATGGATGTGGTCCAGGGCGTTCTCGCCGGCGGCGACAGCTGGGACTGCAACAACGCCAAGAAATGGACGGCTGACCTGAAGAACTACAAGGAAGACCCGAACATGGTCACTGCCATGCGCGAGGCCACAAAGCACATCCTCTACACGGTCGCCAATTCCAATGCGATGAACGGCCTGGGCGAAGACGTGCAGGTGGTGGAGCTTCGCACCTGGTGGCAGGATGCCTTTATCGCCATGGACATCGTCTTTGGAATTCTCACTCTGGTGTGTGGATTCATGCTTGTACGCACCATCCTCAAGGGTAAAAAGACCAGAGCATGACGTCCTGCCCACAAAAGAGGAATCCGTAACCGGAAACACGAAAAAAGGGGCAGCATGGCTTTTTAGTAAAAGTCATGCTGTCCCTTTTTCGTGAAACAGCCAGGTACCTTAGAGCGCTGACTTTGCACAGAATGGATCTTCAGATCATTCGTTTGTCCGGTAGATCACCATGTCGCATTTCCTCCCGGTTCAGTCAAAGGTGAAGCCTCCACCCTTGGTCATCATGATGGATGTGTATTCTACGCGCAGCACGTAGCCCTCAGTGAGTGTGACGGTGCCTTCTGTATTGTTCCAGTCAAGGATGGTCTCCTTGCCCTTGTTGAAGATGCTGCCTGCTTCCTCTGCATCCTGAAAGACGCGCACGCGCGAGGTTGTGGTGCCGCTGAAATAGATTCTGTAGGATCCGGCCGGAATCTCCTCCCCGACAGTGTAGGTGCCTTTGGGAATCAGTGTTCCATCTGGTGCAGTGTATCCATTGCCGCGCTCGGGGACATTCCCGATGCGAGCAACTTCGGCACCATTGTACCGGAGGCTCAGATACTCGCCGGGATACAGGCTGATTCTTGTCTCGCCGTCCCCCTTGAAGGAACCCTCCACTCGCGGCATGTCCCCCAGCCACAGCCGGTCAATATCGTACCTGTACATGGACTCGTTTTCGTAAACGTAGTAATCGGTTCTGGAAACGTCATCATCGCCGTTCTGAAGAAACCTGAAGGAGTAGACGCCGGCGGGCAGGTCCTCACCGATCTTGTACTGTCCGGATCCCAGGGACAGCTTTTCGCCCCCGGGGCGGCGTGCAATTTCCTCTATCAGGTCGGATCTGATCTCGAGCAGCTCATCCAGGGTATAGCCGGTGAAATCCAGATTTCCCTCTGCCACAGACGCCTGGCATAAGAGCAGCACGAGCAGGAGTGCGAGCATGATGGACAGCTGTTTTTTCATGGGGTGTCCTCCTTTGAGCCCGCCAGGAACCTGCATGCATGGGACAGGGGTCGGATGTTCCGTCGAATCCCAAACCGTGCGTCTCCCGGGCGCGTTTTGTTCGGGGAAAGACTACCACATGGATTTTGGCATCTGGGTTTGCTGGTGCACCGAAACATGCTGCGTGCTTTTTCGGAGAGCAGGGGAAAAGTGAACACAAAACAGGCATCCCATGGCCTGGGATGCCTGTGTCATTTCCTGTGGGTTCAGCAGCCGGGGAGTCCCGACTCAAATGGATAGACCAGGTGCATCTGCCTTCTGCACTCGTCCATCATGTCCATGACGTCCATCGTTGCCTGATGCGGCACACAGAGGCTCTCGGTCAGACCCTTTCGGATTTCCTCTGCCACGAGGTCAAACTCGTTGAGCATGCCGCCATCCGCCCGGAATCTTTTGCCCCTTCGGGGGAAGCGGCTCAGGCGGACGCTGCCTGCCATGTGAAAGAGCCAGAGCGTGGTGTGCGCGCGGGTTCCGCGAAGCGTCATCTTCTCGAGTCCCCTGTAGTCCGTGATGGATGTGCTGATGGTGCATTCCGTCCCGGGGTATATGAGCCGGATCTCCTCGCCGGTGTCGATGCCGCCCTGAAGACGGCCTGTGCACTCGATCCTGTCGGGTTTCCCCAGCAGCCGGCAGGCGTAGGTGAGGGGATAGATGCCGATGTCCAGGAGGGCACCGCCTGCAAGATTCGGATCCGACACGCGGGGTGCGTAGTTGATGCTCTTCATGTGGTAGGTAAAGCGCAGGGATTTCACGTCCCCGTATTCGCCCGCATCCATCCAGGATTTCACCTGCCGGGCGATGGGCGAAAACCACGTCCACATGGCCTCGGCAAAATAGACGCCCTTTTCCCGGCTCTTGGCGATGATCTCCCGCGTCTGCGCTCCGTCCGTGGTCACGGGCTTCTCGCACAGGACGGACTTTCCGAGATCCAGGGCCTGAAGCGCATACTGGGCATGGCTTGTGTGTGGCGTCACGATATAAACCCCGTCCACCCCGGGAGCTGTCATCGCCTCCTCGGCGCTTCCGGCTGCGATGGCACCGTACTGCGCGGCGAACTCGGCGCACTTTTCTGGCGTCCTGGTGTAGACCGAGACGATCCTGTGCCGCCCGGATGCTGTGATCTCCTTTGCGACCTGCCGGGCCAGCGTCCCTGCGCCGATGAATGCCCAGTGGAATGTTCTGTCAGCCATGGTGACCTCCTGAATTGTGAAAACGAATCATAGCGAGATGGTTCCCGCAAGAGACACTTCGCCTGACGAAGCATTGCTTCTCAGCGCCGGCATGCAGGGGAACTGTGCTGTACGTACTTGCTGGGGAAAAAACGATCAATACAGATACAGAGGATGATCTGCCCGGTGGTCAGGAAGCCAGGGACCTTATGACCTGCGCGGAATCTCCGGTGATCATGATGGATCGGTCACGGATCTCCTCCGGCACCTGTAAAGGCTCCATGTTCAGGCAAACATATGTGGCTTTCGGATTATGGTACACATTGTTCCAGAAATTGTACTTGATGATCCCCGGCGTGTTGTAGCCAACGCCGATTTCCAGGTATACCACCCGCTGATTCCGATGGGCAGTCAGCCAGACTTCGTATTCCACGGCTGCCTTCTGCCAGCCTGCATCCTCCACGAACCTGTCGTCGGAGCGCAGGTTCATGGTGAGGGGCCGCCCGCAGTTGGGGCATTTTGGCAGGAGATCCGCGGGGATGCGCATGGATGCTGCCACACCGCCTGGCAGAATCAATTCATTGTGTTCCCCGATGGTGAAGCCCTGAGCCAGAATCATCTTGCGGATCATGTCCTCGTTTTCCCAGGTCGTTTTGCAGCACGGCTTTGTACACTGAAACAGGCCGTAGTCGCCCTGGGTATAGAACAGACGCTTCTTATCGAATCCCGCCTTCTGAAAGCAGTGATCTACATTCGTGGTCAGCACGAAATAATCCTTATCCTTCACCAGATGGAAGAGGTCGGCATACGTGCTTTTCGGCACGTCCATATACCGGTTGACCCAGATATACCGGCTCCAGTAGGCCCAGAATTCCTCCGGGCTTTCATACGGATAAAAGCCGCCGGAATACATGTCCTGAAAACCGTACCTTTGACTGAAATCACTGAAATAGCGGCTGAAACGCTCACCGGAGTAGACAAACCCCGCAGCGGTCGACAGGCCCGCGCCGGCACCGATGATCACAGCATCGGCCCGGGCAAGGCACTCTTTCAGTTCCATAAGCTTCTTCTTCATGACGGTCACTCCCTGCCACTTGTTCTGTTTCCTGAAGTTTTTCTGTTGCTTTCACTGTAACGGTGTGTTTTGGCCGACCTGTCCTTCTGTACGCCGCGGGCATAGGGAATTTCAGGATACCCGAAGCCTACGATCATACCGGTGTAGTGATCCCTGGGAATGTTCAGCATTTCCCGCGCCTGCGGGGCCAGCTCGTTCAGCACCTCAGCGGAATAGCTCATGATGGTGGTGCCAAGCCCATGGGCATTGCATAGCAGTTCGAAGTAGGCTGTGGCAATGCCGCAGTTGGCCTTGCTGTCCTCCGCCCATTTTTCCGCGCATCTTTCGTGGGCAATAAACAGGTGCGGTGCACCACAGAACAGCAGATCCCCCTTGCGGACGGTCTTTTCTGATTCCTTCATTTTGCTGTAATAGAACTCGCTGAAGCTGTGGGTATAGATGTGCTGCCGGGCCTTCGCATCCATGGCCGCATAGGCTGCCTGCCGGATGGCCTGCACACGATCCTTGTCATCGATCACAGTATATTCCACGCTCTGAGCATTGCCTCCGGTCGGTGCTGCGGCCATGGCGGAAAGGATACGGGTGATGAGCAGGGGATCAACATTCCTGCAGAGAAACCTGCGGCAGGAACGGCGGCTGGTCACAAGCTGCTCCATGTACTGGCCCATTTCAGATGGCGGCAGAGGCATGGAATCTTCCGGCCGTTTCCCAAAGACAGAGATCGCGCCCTGGGGGCACACGGCAAGGCAATGCTGACAGCGCCAGCAGCCACGCCAGCCGAAGCGCTCGAAGTCCTTCATGTATGGATAGCCGTCCTGGCCGAACTCGATCACCATGCCGGAGCAGGTATTGATGCATTTCCCGCAGCGTGTGCATCTGGATTTATCTACAATGAACTTCGCCTTCTGTTCCATGCCCATAAAACTATTCCTTTCCAAGCAGCTTTGTCATATTGTGCGCGAGCGTTTCCAGAACATTCCGCCCAAAAGCATCCTGTGGGCCAAGATACCCGTTCCAGTAAGTGCTGCTGACCACAGGCATCTGGGCGAAGGTGAAATACTTATTGATCCGGTCAATGGAGGGTGTCGCCCCTGCCCGCCAGCAGGTGGCGACAGCTGCAGCCGGCTTGCCCTGGAGCATCTGTCCGAAATTGGCCGTCGCATAGAACACCCGGTCCAGCAACGCACAGAGTGCACCATTCGGCCCGGCAAAATACACCGGTGTACCGATCACGACAGCATCCGATTGTAAGAGGGCCGCGATCAGATCATTGCAGACGTCGTCCGGAAAAACGCAGCGATGGTTTTTTGCACAATGCCCACATCCCTGGCAGCCGCGAACAGGCTGCCTGCCGATCTGGCACCACGCGGTCGTCAGCCCTTGCGCCAGAAATACGTCTTCCATGATCCGGAGTGCAGATGCTGTGTTTCCATCTCTGTTCGGACTGCCGTTGACCAACAGGATCTGTTTCATTGCAGGTTGCTCCCTTTTTCTTCTTATTCGCCGAAGATGACGTGTCTTCTCTTCTGACCTCAGTTCAAGATAGGACTCTTCACACATCCGTTCAGGGAAAGATCCGGTAAGACTGGAGACCGCCAGGCTTTACTGCCGGATCCCAAAGCCGTGCCATCAAGCATGATGTCTTATGCCTTGCCCGGTGTGACAGCGGAACCTATGAGCCCACCATCTGATTCCTCTGCAATCTGCGCTCATCCACAGTATCTGCAGACGGTTGGGCAGCAGAGTGCACATAGAGCATAACAGACAGAGCATACTCTCAAAAGTAGGCACTTTTTTGTCACGTAGTTACAAAAAGGTGCGTACTTGTGATGAGTATTTTTCGCGTGTTATAGTCGGCCACGGAAGATACTTCCAAATTGATCAAGGAGGATGAAACCATGGCTCTGAAGAATCTTGCTTCCTGGCGTGTGCAGATGGCTCCCGCGGCAGCTTGTGGAGCGGCCTGTGGCGCTGCCGACAAGCCTGCCGAGGAGAAGAAGCCCGCTGCATGTGGTGCCGCCTGTGGTGCAGCCGACAAGCCCGCGGAGCAGCCCGCTGCCTGCGGTGCTGCCGACAAGCCCGCCGATGAAAAGCCCGCCGCCTGTGGGGCGTAAGCGAGCGCCCGCAGTGCGGGAAAAAGCGAGCTGGAAGCCCAGTGAGGCACAGAGCGCCGTGCGCGGTAGCGAAGCGGGGCGACAATGCCGAACTGAGGAAGCGTAAGCGAGCGCCCGCAGTGCGGGAAAAAGCGAGCTGGAAGCCCAGTGAGGCACAGAGCGCCGTGCGCGGTAGCGAAGCGGGGCGACAATGCCGAACTGAGGAAG
>JAFUBA010000161.1 GCA_017460395.1 Clostridia bacterium
GACAGAAGGGAGATGACGGCCGGGATCGCACTCACGGAGAGCGAGGTGACGTCCATGGCCAGGAGGGTGAGAAAGAGGGAAAAGAGAATGACGGCCTCCTGCTCATAGAAGACCAGGATCGGGCCCGTGCCCTCGGCCTCGAGGAAGCAGGCCCGCACGACCGAGACGGCTGTCCTGGCCCCGCCGAAGAACAGAAGCCAGGCGCCGAGGGTGAGGGTCATGATCACGGCCCCCGCGATGCGCGTTGCCCGGCTCAGGGAGAAGATCGAGAGAAGCACGCAGGCGGCGGTCACGAGCATGAGCGCAAAGGGCAGATACTGCCACAGGTCCGTCATGCGAAGGAAGGCGGACACAAGGCCGGAGGCCATCAGGAAATTGAGAAGGAAGTGGCGAAGACTCTGAAGGAGCGTGTCCCGTATCTTTTCTTTCATTACTCATCACCCGCCTTCCCTGTGTCCGGATCTGCCTGCGGCTGCGTGGGCGACGGCTGCACGTAGCAGACCTCGCAGCCCGCGACCTGAAGACGCGCGATGAAGGGCTGTATGTCCTGTGCGTCCGGGTGCAGGCTGCACAGGTAGAGCCGGAGTGCGGGCCCCATCCGCCGCATGCTGATGAGGATATCGACCATCTCGCCGCTCAGGCGCGAGGTGATGATCACGAAGCTGCCCACCTTGCGCATCCGCCCTGCTTCCAGGCGCAGGATCTCCTCGAAGGCGTCCCGCTGGGAAAAGTCAAAGCGCGCCAGGTGCTCGAGCATTCTTTCAAGGCCCATGCTCTTGTCGAGCATGACGGAGAAGGAACCGTAGAGGGGCATGCGAAGGGGATGGTCCAGGGGCAGCTGGCAGCGGATCACCGAGGCCGCGGTCTCAAGGAGGCTGTCGCGCAGGTCCGCCGCCGCAAGACCCTCCGTGCCCGGTGCCGTGCAGTCCATGAGGATCAGGGCGTCCGGCATCTCGGGCTCCTCGAAGCGGCGGATCACCAGATCCTGCAGGCGAAGCGACGCCTTCCAGTGGATCTTCTTCATGGGGTCCCCTGCCTGGTAGGAGCGGATGTCCGAGGGGCTGGTGTTGTCCTCGGTGGCGCGGGCGATCATGTCGTTGGCCTCCTCGCCCTGGGAAAAGTGCAGGGGGTCCACGTCAAAGGGGACCGGCAGCACCAGGATCTCCGTGGTCTGCATCTTCGGGACCAGGTCCCGGGAAAAGAGGGAGAAGAGGTCCTCCATGTGGACCATGGTGACCCTCGGCCTTGAGACGCCCACGTGGCGCAGGGGATGGGTCAGGATCAGCTCCTGCCCGCGGCCCGGCAGGTTTGTGAGCGTGCGGGTCTGTACCTCCGACCCTTCCTCCGTGCAGATGCTGATGCGAAGGGGCGAGAGCGGCAGGGGACTTTTCAGGCGGCAGAAAACAGAAAAGGATGCCGTGTCCCCGCGCCGAAAGCGCGTGCCCGAGGGCGTCAGGGTGAGGGAAAGTGACCTGGAGGCCAGAAAGAGGGAGAGCCAGGCGTAGAGGATCATGCACAGAAAGATCATCGCCGGTGCCAGAAACACCGGCGATCCCGTGGAAAAGCCGAAAAAGAGAAGGAGGAGACTCAGAAGAAAGAGCCTCCCGGCCCTGTGTTTCACTGCCGCACCTGCAGGGGTACCTCGACCCGCTGGAGGATGGAGGTCAGCACCATGTCGCTGCTCACACCCTTCATTCTGGCGTCAGGGGTGAGGACGAGGCGGTGGGAAATGACGGGCAGAAGCAGATCGCTCACATCCTCCGGGATCACGTAGTCCCGGCCGGAGAGAAGCGCCAGGGCCTGGGCTGCGTGCAGGAGGGCGATGGAGGCGCGGGTGGACATGCCAAGCTGCAGGGACGGATCCTGCCGGCTCTCCCTGGCAAGAAGCGCCACATACCGGCGAAGCTCCGGCGCCGAGTAGACCTGCTCCACCTGCTGCTGCATGGCGATCACCTCCCGGGCCGTGCACACGGGCACCAGGGTGTCCATGGGCTTTGTGGGCGCGCTGTAGCGCTCCAGGATGTCCTCCTCCTGCTCGAGGGTGGGATAGCCCATGGAGATCCTGAGGAAAAAGCGGTCCATCTGCGCCTCGGGGAGGGGATAGGTGCCCACGAATTCCCCGGGGTTCTGCGTGGCCATGACCATGAAGGGCTGAGGCAGGGGATGGGTCACCCCGTCCACCGTCACCTGGTGCTCCTCCATGACCTCGAGGAGGGCCGACTGCGTCTTGGGGCTGGTGCGGTTGATCTCATCGGCCAGCACGATCTGGCTCATGACGGCGCCTTCCCGAAACTCCGTCTCCCCCGTGTGAAAGTGGACCATGGTATATCCGGTCACGTCGCTGGGCATCAGGTCGGGGGTGAACTGAATGCGGCGAAATGTGCAGTCAAGGGAACGTGCGAGGGCACTGGCCAGGGTGGTCTTGCCCACGCCCGGCACATCCTCTATCAGGACATGGCCGCGGCAGATGAGGGCGATGAGGGCAAGGCGGATGGCCTGCTCCTTGCCGACGATGACCTGCGCGATATTCTTTTCCAGCTGTGCAACCATCTGCTGAGGATAAAGCTGTACCATCTGATATCCTCCGGAAGTGAAATTCAAGTATCGTGGGGCGTGCAAAGGCATGCGCTCACGCGGCCATTTTATCACACTCGGCGCCGGGGAGAAAGCTTACGTTGCTCAATTGCCGGCAAGAAGGTATACTTCTTACAGGTGTGTTGACTTCACAGTAAAGAAAAGAAAGGCGCTTGGGACAGGGAATGGACGAGATGATTCGGCGGCTCTCGCAGGAGGAGTATGTCTCCGGCGAGCAGCTGGCACAGGAGATGCAGCTCAGCCGCTCGGCCGTCTGGAAGAGGATCGAGCAGGCGAGGGAGAACGGCTGGGAGATCGTGAGCGGCGGGAAAAAGGGGTACCACCTGGAGACCGGGGACCGGCTGGAGCCGGAACTGTGGGTGGATGCACTCACCACCGACCAGATCGGCAGGGGCGACATTCTGTACGCGGATACGCTCGATTCCACGAATGTGCAGTTAAAGCGCATGGCCCTCGAGGGCAGTCCCCACGGGAGCCTGGCCCTGTGCGAGCGGCAGCATGCCGGAAGAGGACGCCTTGGCCGCCAGTGGGTTTCGGTGAAGGGGCAGGGGCTCCTGCAGTCGGTCCTGCTGAGACCGGATATTCTCCCACGTCAGGTGCCCATGGTCACCTATGTGGTGGCGCTCTCGATGGCGGAGGCGGTGAAGGAGAGCGCCGGGGCGGAGGTGCGCATCAAGTGGCCCAACGATCTGGTGCTTGGTGACAAGAAGATCTGCGGCATTCTCAATGAGGCCGGGATGGACATGGACCGGGTGGACTGGATCGTGTGCGGGGTCGGACTGAACGTGTTTGAGGGCGCCGTGCCGGAGGAGCTCAGGCACCAGGCCACGAGCCTGGATGCCGCCGTGGTCCCGCCAAGGCGGCGCGAGATTTTTGTCTCGTATCTGAGATTCCTCGAAAAAAACATGGTGGCCTTCGAAAAGAAGGGCTGGAGCGCACTGGAAAAGCAGTACCGGGAACTCAGCTGCACCCTCGGGAAGCACGTGCGAGTCGTCGGCACCGAGGAGTTTGAGGGCACGGCCGAGGATATGCAGGAGGACGGCGGGCTGCTGGTGCGGCGACAGGATGGAAGCCTTACCTGCGTGTACGCCGGGGACGTGTCCGTGAGGGGCGTGATGGGCTATGTCTGACCTTCGCGGCATCGGGATGGATCTGTGCGAGATCGGGCGGATGGAAAAAATCCTGACAGGTGAGCACCGGGATGCCTTCCTGGAGCGCGTCCTCACCGAAGGCGAGCGGGCGTATGTCCTTTCAAAGGGCAAGATGGCGGCGTCCTCCCTCGCTGCCATGTGGGCCGCCAAGGAGGCGGTCTTCAAGGCCCTTGGGAGCGGGGTGACCACCTCCATGAAGGACGTGGAGGTGGTGCACGACGACCTGGGTGCGCCCCACATCGTCCTCCACGGGGCGGCACTGGAGGCGGCCCCCGGCAGCACCATGATGATCTCCCTCACCCACGAGGCCGGCGTTGCGGGCGCCATGTGCGTGTGGATGCAAAAAGAATGAAAAGACTGTCCGTTGGGACAGTCTTTTCATTCTTTAAGGATTCACCTCTACGCTGATGCTCATGGGCGCCGGTGTGGCGGTGGGCACCAGGGTCTCAATCGCTGCAGTCTCCTCCGGCATCGGAATGTCCGTGGGGACGGGCTCGGGGGTCGCTGTCGGGACGGGCGTTGCCAGCTCCTTCTCGTAGAGCTTCTCCAGTGTCTGCACATCGGCGGTGCCGTTCACTCGAAGGCCGGCATCCTTCTGGAAGGCGCGCACGGCCTCCTGGGTCCCGGCGAGGAAGGTGCCGGAGCACTTTCCATGGTAGTAGCCAAGCTCTGTCAGCTTCTGCTGAAGCCACCAGACATTTTCGCCGGAGTCGTTGAGCTGCATTTTGGTCAGGGGCCGGGGCGGCTGGGCGCCGGAAACGTAGATGGGCTCCGCGGTGGGCTGGGGTGTTGCGACGGGGAGCATGTTCTTCCGGTTGAGCTCGGGTGCCTTGAGGC
>JAFUBA010000162.1 GCA_017460395.1 Clostridia bacterium
CGGCCCTTCTGCTCGCTGCCCCTGAGGGTTGCCTTGACGCCGAGCGTCTCGCGGATGCGCCCTTCCAGCTCGGACAGCTCCACGGACAGTTCCCTTCCTTTGGGTTTCTGTGCGGGATCCTCCGTCTGGCCTGTCCTGCGGGAGGCGGCCAGCTTTTCCAGCTGTCGGACGCTGTAGCCTTTCTCCACGGTCTCCCTGGCCAGGGCGATCTGGGCCTTCTCGTCGTCGATGCCGGCCAGTACCCGCGCATGGCCTGCCGAGAGCACATCCTGGCGCACCAGCTCCGAGATTTCCTCGGGGAGGGTCAGAAGGCGCAGGAGATTTGCCACCGTGGGCCGGCTCTTGGCCAGGCGGCGGGCGACCTCCTCCTGCGTATAGCTGCAGCGGTCCATAAGGGCACGGATGCCCTGGGCGACTTCCATGGAGTTCAGGTCCTCACGCTGAATGTTTTCAATCAGCGCGATCTCCAGCTTGGTGCCCTCGTCCATCTCCCGCACAATGCAGGGGAGCTCGGTCAGCCCCGCGGCGCGGGCTGCCCTGTAGCGGCGCTCGCCGGCCACAATCTGGTAGCGTCCCGCGACGGGGGAAACCAGCACGGGCTGCAAAATGCCCTGATCCTGAATGGACTGGGCGAGCTGGGCAATGCTTTCTTCAGAAAATGACTTTCTGGGCTGATTGACGTTGGGATCAATCAGGGAAATGGGCAGTAACTGGACAGAGGGATGGTTCTCCCCCTGTGTCTCGCCCGTGACAGAAACTGGCTGATTCATATCCTCTAAATCGGGAAGCAGGGCATCCAGGCCTCTTCCAAGTCCGTGTGCTTTCTTTGGCATGCTTCGTCACCTGCATCTGAGCGGTGTGCTCAGATTAAAATACTGCTAATCTTTTCTACCTGCGGCAGATCAGGCCTTGTCAGATTTCTTTGAGGCCTTCTTCTTTTTCTTACCGCCGTTTTTTGTCGCCTTCTCACCCTTGCGGGTGACCTTTTCCTCCGGGGGCTCCTCCTCCAGGGGCTTCCTGTCGTTTCGGCTGAGGATCTCCAGAGCCAGCTGCCGGTAGGCCACGGCGCCGGTGGATTTCGGGTCGTAGATGTGAATGGGTTCGCTGTGGCTCGGGGCCTCGCTCAGACGCACCGAGCGGGGAATGGTCACGGAGAAGACCTGCTTTTTGAAATGCCGCTTCACCTGGTCGACCACCTGAAGGCCCAGGTTCGTGCGCCCGTCCAGCATGGTGAGCAGCACACCCTCCACCACAAGGCTTGTGTTGAGGGAGCGCCGGACCCTGCCGATGGTGTTCATCAGGCTGGTCACGCCCTCCAGGGCATAGTATTCACACTGGATGGGGATCAGGACGCTGTCGGCTGCGGAGAGGGCGTTGAGCGTGAGCAGACTCAGGGACGGCGGGCAGTCGATGAGGATCATGTCATACGAATCCCGAACGGCAGCAATGGCGTTTTTCAGCCGATATTCCCGCCTCTCCACATCCACCAGCTCTAGCTCTGCGCCTGCCAGGCGGATGTCGCTGGCAGCCACGGAGAGGCGCGGCCAGCGGGTGGCCTGAATGCAGGCGGAGAAGGGAATGGCGCCCATCAGCACCTCATAGATCGTGCTCTCGCCTGCCGTGATGCCAAGACCGGAGGATGCATTGCCCTGGGGATCCAGATCCACCAGAAGGGTTTTCTGTCCCAGCTCAGAGAGGAGGGCCGAAAGATTGACGGCCGTGGTGGTTTTGCCCACCCCGCCTTTCTGATTGGTTACTGCAATGATCTTTGCCATCTTGACGACCTCCGCATTTCCTGAAAAGAGGCACTCCGGTTCAGGTCCGGACAAAAAGTGCATAGAAAAACACAGTGCATTATAGTGAATCCGGCATGGCTTGTAAAGCAAGAAGCGCGGGGCTGGGACGGCAGGGGGCATGGAGGAACGACCCGGAAGGTGCGAGAGAATGGCAGCTTTTTCTCTGTGCTCTTGAACTGTGCATGGGGACCTGACGGACAGGCCCATGAAGAAGACGATGGAGGCGGACGCAATGAAAAACAGGCGCAGAGCAGAAGCTCTGCGCCTTGATTCCATCATTTCGAAAGCTTTTCAATGGCATCAATGCGCTGGGAGAGGGTGGGATGAGAATCCTCCAGGAAGACCAGCAGCGGCGAGGGAGCAAGCTCTGCGAAGTTTTCTCTCGCCAGCTTTTTCAGCGCGCTGATCAGTGCTTCCCCGTACCCTTCCTCCACGGCCTGACGGTCGGCCCGGTATTCCGCCCGGCGGGAGCGTGCGTTGGCCAGGATGCCGAAGAAGGGCGAGATCACGGCAAACTCCACCGACATGATGAGCAGCAGCGCAAACCCGTAGTTGATCCCCTCAAAGCCGAAGGCGGTGAAGCATTCGGGTGTGCGCAGGGTGAAGAAGGCCAGCACGGCCAGCAGGAGCATCTGAAGAAAGGACAGGATCTGGTTTTTCAGCGTATCCTTGTGGAGACCGTGGCCCATCTCGTGGGCGAAGACGGCGCAGATTTCATCGCAGGTCATGGATTTTACGAGATTGTCGTAGAGCACGATGGTCTTCATACTGCCAAAGCCGGTAAAGTAAGCGTTGGACTTGGTGGTGCGCCGGGAGGCATCCATGACCTGGATGGCCCGGACACGATAGCCATGCTTTTCAAGAAGCGCGGTCAGCTTCTCCTTCAGCTCCCCGTCCTCCAGGGGCGTGAAGCGGTTAAAAAGGCGGCTGAAGATGGGATAGAGAAAGGAAATCAGCATCACCAGGACGGTCATGGCGATGGCGAAGGCCAGAATCAGCCAGTCCCCGAGCCACTGGTGCAGGGCCATCAGGAGGGTGCCGATGATGGTGGTGAAGATCACCTCCACCAGGAAATCCTTGATCACATCCGTCCAGAAAGTCTTCTTGGTGGAGCGGTTGAACCCATATTTTTCCTCGATGACCATGGTGTTATGGTAGGAAAAGGGGATCAGGAGCTGGGCGCAGAGCTCCGAGAGGAGCACCACGGAAAACAGCTGCCAGAAGGGCGCCTGGGGAAACAGGCGTGCAAAGACCGCATAGACGTTGAAGGCGATCAGGAGAAGATCGGTGAGGGCCGAGACTGTCTGGGAAAAGATGGACAGGCGGATCTTCTCATGGTGATAGGTGCGCCAGCGGGCGTAGGTTTCCTGATCATAGACGTCCGACACGTTTTTCGGAATCGGATTGGAGGCGGAGCGCATCTGCACGATGCTCAGGAGCAGTCCATACAGGTAAAGTACGATCAGTACGGCAATGACAATGCCCTTCAAGGCGAAATTCCTCCTTCGGATAACACTAGGCTGACCTTGACGGAAACACGCCCTCTGGCGGGCTGCGGATGAGCTACCTCACGGGGCATGTTCCGGTGGCAATTATACTCGATTTCAGGGGGATCTGGAACAGAGGAAGAGGAGATGCAAGAGCTTGGGAGGGCATAAAACCGTTGAAAAAGTGCCTTTTGATGATATAATGCGCAGGCATGCCCCGGAACGCTGAGCGGGAGGAAACCCATGTATTGTTATTGCCTGTTCTGCAAGTCAGACAAGTGTGACTCGATCGTCTATGTCGCCACCAAGCACCCTAAGGAAGTGGAATGTGAGGCGATCTATCCGAAACAGACACAGCACATCCGAAAGCAGGGAAATACGGTGGACAAACTGAAGCCTGTCCTGCCGGGTTATCTGTTCCTCTATTCGGAGGAGGAGCTCATCACTTTTTCATACCTGTTTGATTTCCCGGTGATGGGCATCCTCAGGGTCCTCAGAAATGACCGCGGGCGGTATGAGCTCAGCGGCCCGGATGAGGAGTTTGCCATGAACCTGAAAAAACATGGCGGGGTGCTGGGCAAGACACCGGTCTATATGAGTCAGGGCAAGTTGCACCTGGTGGGGGACAGCTTTGCAGGGCTTCCGGCAGAGATACTGCAGGTGGAAAAGCGCAATTATCGGATGAAGCTGCGGCTTGAACTGGTGGGACAGAAACTGGAAACCTGGGTGCAGTACGAGATGAAGGAGAAGGCAGGCGGGCATCCGGAGGATGACTCGGGAGAAAACACAGAGACAAACCCTTCTGGCGGGGATGTGCCATCGGAAATGAATACAGAAGAACAACACAAGCAGCCGGATGACCGCGATTGATGCGGACATCCGGCTGTTTTCGTCATGATTTCAGATCTTTGTATCGCAGAATATGCATCTGCTCCCGTTTTGTGAGGAGGAAACATAGAGGGCGAGATTACTTTCAGAGCGGGTAATGCA